>JAWXBV010000233.1:0-17498 GCA_034440335.1 Nitrospirota bacterium
CGCTGGAAGCAGGTGCGAAACATGAAGCGCCAGGCTCCGGAACGAAATACGCTTCACGAACGACGTTTCACGCATCGAAGACGCTTCACGCCCAAGAGCAGCGAATCCGCGATGGCAGCAGAAGCGCTCATGAATAATGCGGGCTAGGGTCAAAAGTTCCAGCTCAACTCGTGGTCAAGCCGTAGCGATACGCAGTGCGCTGGAGTTGACGACTTCCTACAAGGCTAGGCTTTTGCGGGGCGGGTTCTTCGGAATGGCAGCAGTCGGAACCCATTGCTGGGATGAGTCGGCGATTCCTGAGGATCTTTCAAGCGCATGGTGCGATGAGGGCTTTATCAGCATCCTGCCGGAAGATAGTGAGAGGGTATTCGATGTGGCTGTGAAACCTAGCTGCAGATTGGAGAAGATATGGGCCTAGGCCATGCGATCTACCATAGGATAATTTCTACTCCGGGAGTGGCCTCTCTGTTTAGTCCCGCCCAGCGTGACTGTGCGACGATCTTTATGCTCCATAGATTCGATGACCCCAATCGAGGGGTAGCCGGGTTTGACCCTGCTCAGTTGCAGCGAGGGTTAGAGTACCTCAGAAAGAACAGATATGAGATCGTTTCTCTAGAGAATATCTTTGATCGTCTTGCGAGGAAAGGGGCGGCTTTGCGGGGCGCTGTGGCATTTACGATCGATGATGGATATGTGGATCAGGCAGAAATAGCCGGCCGTGTGTTTGCAGAGTATGATTGTCCAGTCACCACCTTTCTCACGACAGGGTTTCTGGACGGCCAGTTGTGGTTCTGGTGGGACAAGATCGAGTACATTTTCTCCATGACGTCCCAGAAATCCGTTAAGATTACGCTTCCTGAACTGAATCTGGCTTATGAGTTGGGTAGCCATGGCATGCGTCACAAGGCACAAGAAGACTTCACCCAACGATGCAAAGTCATCGCTGATGATGCAAAGCACCGTATTATCGTATGCCTCGCAGAGGCGGCTGGTGTGGAGCTTCCGAAGACACCTCCTCAGCAGTATGCTCCCATGAGCTGGGACCAGGCGCGCATGTGTGAAGAGCGCGGTATGACTTTTGGTCCGCACACGGTGACGCATCCTATCTTGAGTCGGACGGACTCGCATCAGTCAAAAACGGAAATTGAAGAATCATGGGCTCGGTTGAGCAAGGAGGTCCGACGCCCCGTGAAGATCTTTTGCTATCCCAATGGTCGATGGGAGGATTTCGGGCAGCGAGAGATCGATGTCATGCATAAGTTGGGGTTACAGGGCGCCGTTGTCGGGGAGCCTGGATTTGCAGATCCCCGGTCATTTGCGAATGATTCGGTCGGCCGATTCAAGGTCATGAGGTTTAGTTTCCCAGAAACACTTCCGGATTTGGTTCAATATGTATCTGGAATTGAGCGCTGTAAAATGATGGTTCGTGGATAGATCCATTAAATGCTAGGCTGGATTTTGGATAAACTTTCGACGCTGAAGTCGAAGATAGAACGAAAACGTTTGGAGCATCGCTGGTACAAGCTGCGTCAACGAGGGATGCATCTCGGGTCAGATGTCTGGCTGCCGGCGTCAACGTGGATCGATCCTGACTATTGTTTCCTCATTTCCATCGGAGATCACTGTGGTTTTGGAGAAGAGTGCTTGATCTTGGCTCATGACGCTCAGATGGATGAGTTCCTCGATGCAGCGAGAATTGGGCAGGTGACAATTCATGAGTCATGCCACATTGGCGCAAGAACGGTACTCTTGCCCGGGGTTGTGATTGGCCCTAAGACAATTGTGGGGGCTAACTCTGTGGTGAGTCGATCTCTGCCACCCAATACAGTCTGTGCGGGGAATCCCGCAAAGGTTCTGTGTTCCCTAGAGGACTACTTGGCGAAGCATCGATTTCGGATTGCCGATGCTACGAAGGTCGCCTGTGTGACATCGGATACTACCTGGCAAGAGCGGAGTCACATTGCAGAGACCGTAAAGAAAGGAATGGTCTATGCGGTTGGTGGGAGAACCGCTGAGCTCAAGGGGAAAGGTGGAACTCCTCGGACTCCCCCTTTGCGCAAGGAAGAGTCGGCCTAAGGCCACGATACGCTGGGTGGACAATCAGCCGACTGTAGGGAGCCTGGGTCATCTGAATTTTCCAACCTGCCGAATGAACGGGGTAGGGGGCATCATATCACCTCTTGAAAGAGGCGCCTATAATTGAGGGTGTGCTTGCGATGGAAGAGCATGCAACTGCCTTGTCGTCTCCTCTAAGAGGCGAGTTTGTCGTGGGGCGTTGGGATGCCTTTGGGCCGGAGTTGAAGTGCCACTCGATATGTGGATCCCGAAGCCGGCACAGTCTCATGAGCTCCAGCACAAGTTCAATCAAACGGTTTCTATACGCAGAGCGCTGGAAGCGCATCTTCCTGTTCATGACTGTTGTACTCCGGCAGTGCATCATTGAACGTGAGGCGCGATGTGGCTTCTCGCAGCAACCTACTCCGCCGAAGTAACCGCTTCGGCTACGAAGGCTGGAGGCTGCAAGGTATTCGGCGAAGGAGAATAAGGCATGAAGGAATTGAGCCAATTCACAAAACGAGAATACAATGGTGCATCCTATGCGGTGTGTGTAAATTGGGTGAGGGGACGATTAATGCGTATGACTGAACACCTCGTTGCGGTTTGCCGAGAGAGAGAATACATGTGTAAAAGAAGGAGTAGCGACTGATGCGTATATTGATCACAGGCGGAGCAGGATTCTTGGGAAGCCACCTGAGCGATTTGTTGCTCGGCAAGGGACATGAAGTTGTGGCCATGGACAACCTGATCACGGGTCGCGTAGAGAATATCTCGCACTTAATGGGGAATCCACAGTTCAGTTTTATCAAGTACAACGTCTGCGACTATATTCATGTAGATGGGCAGTTGGACGCGATTTTACATTTTGCTTCTCCGGCGAGTCCGCAAGACTATCTGGAGATGCCGATTGCCACGCTCAAAGTCGGGGCTCTGGGTACGCACAAAGTGTTGGGCCTGGCCAAGGCAAAAGGCGCTCGGATGCTGTTAGCCAGCACCTCTGAGGTCTACGGTGATCCATTGGTCAACCCTCAGCCGGAGTCGTATTGGGGGAACGTCAATCCGATCAGCCCGCGAGGTGTCTATGATGAGGCCAAACGCTTTGCCGAAGCGATGACGATGGCCTACCACCGGTATCACGGGGTCGACACGCGCATCGTGCGAATTTTTAATACCTACGGTCCGCGGATGCGTCCGCATGATGGGCGGGTGGTCTCGAATTTTGTCGTGCAAGCGCTTCAAGGGAAACCGCTGACCATCTTTGGAGATGGCAGCCAGACCCGCAGCTTCTGTTACGCGGATGACCTCGTACGTGGTATCACGGAACTCCTCCTGATCGATTCCGATAAGTCTGTTGCCGAACGGACCGACAGAGCGAGCTTCCTCACAAAGTCGGAGCAGCCGCTTTCGGAAACGATGCACGATCCTGTGAACATCGGGAACCCGCGAGAACTGACCGTCAAGCAGATTGCGGAGCTGGTCCTCAAGCTCACCGGCTCACAGAGCAAGATCGAGTATCGGCCCTTGCCGGTCGATGACCCAAAGGTAAGGCGTCCTGATATTCGCCGTGCCAAGCAACTACTGGGGTGGGAGCCTCAGGTGGAGCTTGAGGATGGTCTGAGGAAAACCATTGAGTATTTTCGGCAGGTTGTCTGATTGGTCCAGTAGGTCAGTCGTCACTGCGCGTAACGTTGAGTCCATCGGAAGAGGGTGATCACGATGAAAATCAGTGTGTTCGGATTGGGCTATGTCGGGACCGTCTCGGCAGGGTGTCTCGCTGCCAGCGGCCACACCGTCTGGGGCGTCGACGTGAATGCAGATAAGGTGGCATCGATTAATTCAGGTTCAGCTCCGATTGTCGAGCCGGACATCTCAGATTTTATCGCCAAGGCACAGAAACAGGGCCTGTTGAAAGCCACGGTATCGTCGGCGGAAGGGATCCTTCATACGGATGTCTCTTTCATCTGCGTCGGGACGCCGAGTCACGCGAACGGAAGTCTCGATCTGACTTATCTGAAGCGAGTCTGTGAAGATATCGGCGCGGCCTTGCGGAGCAAGAAGACCCCGCACACCATTGTCTTTCGAAGCACGACGTTGCCGGGGACGACAGAAGATGTGGCGATCCCGATTCTCGAGAAACATTCCGGGAAAACCATCGGGAATGGCCTCTACGTCTGTTATAACCCGGAGTTCCTCCGTGAAGGAACCTCGGTGAAAGACTATTACCATCCGCCGAAGATCGTCATC
Organism: Nitrospirota bacterium; assembly: GCA_034440335.1. Lineage (GTDB taxonomy): Bacteria > Nitrospirota > Nitrospiria > Nitrospirales > Nitrospiraceae > Palsa-1315. The sequence continues at coordinate 4,303 of JAWXBV010000233.1, forward strand.
GGTGAACGGAATGCCGGCGAGGGAGATGCCGTGGAGGAGATTTATTCCGGTATCGAGGCGCCGACGATTCGGACCTCGATCAGGGCGGCCGAGATGGCGAAGTATTCGGACAATGCGTTCCATGCGCTCAAAGTGACGTTTGCCAACGAGATTGGGAACATTTGCAAGAGGCTCGGGATCGACAGTCATGCGGTGATGGACATTTTCTGCCAAGATACAAAGTTGAATCTGTCGAAGGTGTATCTGAAGCCTGGATTTGCATTCGGTGGGTCATGTTTGCCCAAGGATCTCCGCGCGTTGTCGTATCAGGCGAAACGGACAGATGTGGACGTGCCGGTCTTGAATGCCATTCTTCAGAGTAACGCATCGCATATCAAGGGTGTCATTCAGCGGATTGTGGGCTTGGGCAAAAAACGAGTGGGATTTCTCGGGATGACGTTCAAGCCCGATACGGACGATCTCCGAGAAAGTCCTCTTGTAGAAGTGATCGAGACGCTCATTGGAAAAGGCTTTCACGTGAAAATCTACGACAAGAACGTGGCGAGCAGCCGCTTGATCGGCGCCAACAAGAGGTTTATCGAAGAGCATATCCCACACCTGTCATCGTTGCTTGTCGAGCGGGCTGAGGATGTTCTGGATACGGCTCAAGTGGTTGTTGTGGGGTATGCCTCAGCGGAGTTTGTGCCCGCCCTTAAGAGTATGCGTGCCGACCAATTGATCATCGATCTGGCCAGGATCGAAGGACGCGAAAGCTTTACCGCTTCGTACGATGGTATTTGTTGGTAATGGAACGAGGAGGGCTCGATCTACGGCGGGAATTAGCGGATGAAAATTCTTGTATTGGCTCCAGATATCCCAGCGACCTCCCGAATGCCAGGATCTCCTCGACTATTCAGTCTCTGTCGGGAACTCTCCAGGCTTCATGAGCTGTTCCTCGTGACCTACTGCTCTTCTCACGAGCGATATCAATCCTTCCTGAACGATGCCACAACGTCGCACGTGTTTAGGCGGATTGAGGTGTTGCCTGATCCTCCAGCTGTGCGCTGGTGGGGACAGCAATGGCACCGGGCACATCTCGCGGCTCACTTTGAGATGCGCTATCGGCATGTGGCGTATTTTCAATCTATTCGTGACAGGATTTGGAGTCTCTGCCTCCAAGAGTGTATCGATCTGATCTATGTCGATATTCTTCCAATGACTCAGTATATCGATCGAACGAAAAATATTCCGGCGATCGTCGATCTCCACGATTCTCTGACGCTTCTGAGCAGGAAAATGTTGAAAGCGGAACGCGGTTGGCGTAATCGTCTTTCTGTCTACTTGGGCTTGATAGGTGTTCAGCACCTGGAGCGGTCGCTTGGGAAAACGTTTGATTTGATCATGACCAATTCCGCCGTGGACGAACATGTCATCAACGAACTCTCGACCACGTTGAACACCCTCACGATTACCAATGGGGTGGATATGGAGTATTTTTCTCCGAGCGCCGGCGTGGTGGAGGAGGATAAGATTGTCTTTACCGGCGTCATGGGCTATCCCCCCAATGAAGATGCTGCGCTATTTTTTGCCGAAGATATTTTCCCATTGGTGAAACTGAAGCGACCAGAAGTACAGTTTTGGATCGTTGGGAGCGAGCCATCCGAGAGAGTCAAAGCCCTGACTCGCATCTCCGGGATCCATGTCACGGGGAAGGTCGACGACGTTCGTCCCTATCTCCGGAGTGCGACGGTCTTTGTGTGCCCATTGCGCATAGGTTCCGGCGTGAAAAACAAGATTCTGGCTGCCATGGCCATGCAGAAAGCGATCGTCGCCACCTCGATGAGTATCGATGGGCTTGATCTGGCAGATAACCGTGAGGTGTTGCTGGCGGATACACCTCAGGATTTTGCAGAAAAGGTCGCACGATTGCTCAAGGATCCAAAGGCTGCGCAACAGTTGGGCGCCAACGGACTGGCCCGAGTGCAAGGTCAGTATTCTTGGACTGCCATGGGCAAGGAGTTAGAGACGGCCATTCAGTCTGTGATGACAGCTCGCAATGGGCGCCCGCATGAGTTGAGATGAGTATGTGCCCATTTCCTCGGCATTGTGCCGTCATGAGGACATGGTGAACATCGTCCTCCTGAAGAATCTCGATGACGAAGCCATGTGGGATCATTTTGTGCTGGGCCACCCGCAGGCCTCCGGCTACCATACGTTGGCCTGGCGGATGGTCGTCAGCAAAGTGTTCGGGCATCGCACGTATTACCTGATGGCTAGGGACGAAGGAGGGGTGGTCCAAGGGGTCCTTCCCCTGGTGTTGACGAAGAGTCCGATGTTCGGATGTTTCCTCACCTCCATGGCCTTCTTGAATTATGGCGGAGTACTCGCTGACCGCCCCGATGTTCGGCTTGCCCTTCTGGCGGCGGCTGGGGAAACAGCAAAGGATGTCGGAGCGGCTCACATCGAATTGAGACAGACTGAACCGATTGAAACCGACTGGCCGGTTCGATCGCGCAAAGTCTCGATGAGACTCGCGCTTCCTTCGAACTATGAGACCTTGCTGCAGGCCTTTCCCTCAAAGTTGCGGAGCCAAATCAGGCGAGCGCAGAAAGAGGGGATGGACGTCCAGATCGGCGGCGAGGAGCTGCTCGAAGATTATTATCGCGTGTTTGCTCGATGCATGCGGGATTTGGGTACGCCTGTGTACGAGAAAGGGTTCTTTCAGTCGATTGTCGAGACCTTTCCCAAAGAAGTGCGGCTCTGTGTGGTCTCGCTGAAGGGAATCCCCCTTGCTTCGGGTCTTCTGTACGGCTTCCGTAGCACGTTGGAGATCCCTTGGGCCGCGTCAGACAAGCGATTTAGCCGGCTGGCTCCCAACATGCTCTTGTATGGCGCGGTGTTAGAATATGCCTGTCGCGAGGGATTCAAGGAGTTTGATTTCGGCCGATCGTCGGTGGATAGCGGAACCTACCGATTCAAGCAACAATGGGGGGCTCACCCTCGCCAATTGTACTGGTATTACTGGTTAGCCGAAGGAAAGAGCATCCCGGAGTTAAATCCTGATAATCCCAAGTTTAAGGCCGCCATTGCCGTGTGGCAACACCTTCCCTTGCCGGCGGCCAATTTGATTGGTCCGCATATCGTGAAGTATCTACCATGACGCCACAGCGGACGCTCTCTCCAACTGCCGCTCCGATCTCGTTCTGGGATCTCATTGGCGCGGCGAGTAGCCTGTGGGGCGGTGTCAAACATCGTGCGCGCTTGGTGCAAGAACTGAAAGTAAAGTTTTCGGCTAGAGAGGTGTTTTTGGTGTCGTCTGGAAAGGCGGCGTTGACGGTGATTCTCAAGGCGCTCGCGGCGTCGAGCGGAAGACGGCGAGTGATCGTTCCGGCCTATACTTGTTTTTCCGTACCGTCTGCGATTGTCAGGGCCGGCTTGGAAGTGGTGCTCTGCGACGTCGACCCGGAGACACTCGATTTTAATTTTGCAGAACTTGAGAGCGTAATCGACGACGAGGTTCTCTGTGTCGTGCCGACCCATCTCTTCGGTCGTCCAGCGGATGTAGACCGTGTGAGGCGACTCTGTGAGGGGAAAGGCATCGTGGTGGTTGAAGATGCGGCTCAGGCAATGGGGGGACAGTCGGGGGGGCGCCCACTTGGAACGCTGGGGGACGTCGCCTTCTTCAGTCTGGGACGAGGGAAGAATCTCACCTGTGGCACAGGGGGAATTATTCTTACGAGATCGTTACCCCTCGCGGAGAAGATCGCAGCCGAGTATGCGATCTTGCCGGAAGCCCCTTGCGGTGAAGTCGCCAGGAATTGGCTTGAGATGGTCATCATGCGGTTCTTTATTCATCCGCTGCTGTACTGGCTCCCCGCAGGGCTTCCTTTTCTACGACTGGGGGAGACCACGTTCCATACAGACTTTCCAATGTACCGCATGGATGAGGTGCGTGCGCATCAACTTCAGGGGTGGGAACGGCGATTGGCTCTGGCCAATCAAGAGCGGGCAGCTCGTGCCCGCTGGCTCATCGAGGGGTTGGATTTTCACCGTAGAGGTATCCAGCCGATTACGGGGAAAGAGGCGATCTATCTCAGGCTTCCCGTGATGGTACGAGATCGAAAGACGAAAGAGGCGGTATGCAGGCAGAGCCGAGAAGTCGGGGCTGGGCTGAGTCCAAATTATCCGGCGACGATTCAAGAGATTCCAGAACTGGCTGGTCGGTTGGCTAGCCGGACATGCGCCGGCGCTCAGGAGGTTGTCGATCGTTTGGTCACGTTGCCGACGCACCAATTCGTGACGGAGGGGGATCGTCTGAAGATTCAGCGGCTGCTGGCTTCAACCCAAGCGTCCAATCCTGGGTCAGGTCTCTCTAGAAAATAGATGATCTGCCGCACGATATGACCTCTTCTGGCTTCATCGAAACAGTATTTTGGGCGTCGGTAGGATTCGTCCTCTATGCCTATGCGGGGTATCCACTCCTGTTGATGCTCATAGGGTTGGTTCGGAATCGGCCGATCAAGAAAGAACCGTTCCAGCCGAGGGTATCGTTCATTATCACAGCATACAACGAGGAACAGCGGATTCGTGAAAAGCTGCACAATACACTCCAGCAAGATTACCCTCGTGAGTTATTTGACGTGGTTGTGGCGTCCGATTGTTCAACGGACGGGACCGATGATCTTGTGCGATCGTTTTCGTCGTCCGGTGTGCGGTTGATACGATTGAATATCAAGGGAGGGAAAGAGGCTGCGCAGAAGCAGGCCGTCGAGTCGACAGCGGGAGACATCCTGGTGTTTTCAGATACGGCCACCATGCTTGAGCCGACGGCCATCACCTCGATCGTCAAGAATTTTTCAGATCCAACCGTCGGCTGTGTCAGCAGCGTCGATCGCTTCATCGACACGGATGGGACCGTCAGCGGAGAAGGGGCCTATGTCCGCTATGAAATGTTCCTGCGGCATCTTGAAACGCGCGTGAATACCTTGGTCGGGCTGAGCGGGTCCTTCTTTGCGGCTCGCCGATCTGTCTGCCAAGGCTGGGCGCCGGATCTGCAAAGCGATTTCAATACCCTTCTCAATAGCGTTCGGAGCGGCCTCCGCGGTGTAGCCGATCCCGAATGTGTTGGATTTTACAAGAATCTTTCCGATCAGAAGAAAGAGTACGACCGCAAGGTCCGAACGATCGTCCGGGGCATCTCGGTGTTCATGCGAAGCCTATCCTTGCTCAACCCGTTTCGGTATCACCTCTTCGCCTGGCAATTATTTAGCCATAAACTCTGTCGTTGGCTCGTTCCGTTCGCGATGATTGCCGCACTGGCGGCGAACGCGGTGCTGGCAACTTCATCGCTGTTTTTTCAAGGGATTCTGGTCGCACAGGTGGTATTCTACGCCGTGGCCTTGGCGTATCTCGCCATCAAGCGGTTGCCGAGCTTCGGGATGTTGCGCCTTCCGTCATTTTTCGTCATGGTGAATCTTTCAATTCTGGATGCCTGGATCCGTTATTTTCGGGGCGAACGCATCGTGTCGTGGAGTCCGTCTAAGCGGTAGGATGTGTTTTCCTCACAGGACGGCGAGGGATGGGACTGTTAACCATGACCTGCTTCTTACCTGAAACATGTTGCAAGTGCAGGGAAACGGGGCTCTAATTTCACGAGGAGGCGATAGGAGACTTTCTTAGCTGTGGGCCTTCATGAAAGTGCGGAAGAAGTTCTGGCTCTAGCCGATTATTCTGGTACTGGTGTTGCTCGGTTCTCTGATCGTCCTGATGCAAGGGGCTGCCGTGGCGCCGTTTATTTACACGCTGTTCTAATTCTCGCAGGATAGAATATATGCGGAGCTCTCCGCCGACACTCCTTTGTGTGGCTAATTTTTCTGCTAATGCAGGATATGCATGGGACTTTATTGAGCGCCTCTATGCGGGAGTTGCTGACCGCCTTCTCGTTCAGGGGATTCGGACTCTGGTAGCCTATCCAGCTATTCGCGAGTCCCCACGAGCTCTTGCAGGAAGTGCTGCACAATCTGTCCTTCTTGACGCTAGGCTGAATTCGGAAGAGTCCATACGGAGGACTATGGATCTTATACGACGGGAAAATGTCCAAGTTGTTTATTTTACGGACCAAGCGGCATATTCCCTGAAGTATCTCCGACTTCGCTGGGCTGGGGTCCGGCACATTGTCGTTCACGACCATACGTCAGGTGCGCGAAAAAAGCCCTGGATTATTAAACGTTACGGGAAATGGCTACATGCGCGAGTGCCTGGGTGTTTCGCTGGCACTGTGATCGCTGTGAGTGATTATGTCGCCCGTCGCCAAGTCGACGTTGGCTTCGTTCCTTCTAGCCGGGTGATCCGTGTCTGGAACGGGCTTCCAGTTCCACCGCTTGACCCTACGGCAAGAGGACGTGTTCAAAAGATGTTAGGACTTGAAAATGGACAACCGATAATTGCGTGTGCGTGTCGCGCCACACCGGAAAAGGGAGTGGATCGCTTATTGTATGCGTTTAATAAGATCTCGACAAAGACCTCAAATGGTCCGCGTCCCGCACTTGTCTATGTGGGTGATGGTCCTCAGTTTAGTGACTTACAAGCACTTCGCAATACATTGCCGTGCTCCAAAGATATCTATCTTCTCGGTTACCGTAAGGATGCTATTTCAATTTTGGAGGGCGCAGATCTGTGCGTGGTTCCATCGATTTGGCAAGACGCGTTTCCTCTCTCGGTTCTGGAGACGATGGCTCTTGGGAAGCCTGTAATTGGCACAAGAGTGGGAGGTGTTCCTGAGATGATAGAGCACGATAGGACCGGAATACTCGTCCCTCCCTCAGATGAGGATGCTCTTGCTGACGCGATTCAACAATTGCTCATGGACCCCTCTCGCGCAGCGCAATTAGGCAAGGCGGCTCGTGACCATGTCAAAGAAGTTTTTACGCAAGAGCAGCAGCTGGATTGTCTGACTGCTATCTTAGCGAATGGCTTTAGACTTCCGCGTTCTGGAACTGAGGCAACTGCATCGTACACATCGAGAGCAGATCCAGAGTGAAGGCTGCGAAGGTCTTCCGATTATTTCCAGACTGGCGGGGCAGTCTGGAATAACAAGAAGCTGTTGATGATCACCCGGTAATGTAATGGTTCTGATCTGACCATATTGCTTTTGCCACTGAAGCGACTAGAGATAAGCATTCGCTGTCCGGGGGATTTGCTAAAAGAACGGGAATCAGCCATGGCCTCGTTTATCCACAAATTATTCTAGATTAGGGAGCGTTGTGTCAACCAAGGTGGTCGTCGAGTCGTTACAGGTCCATGCATGGTAGCCAGCCTCAAAGCAGCGATTTGGGAGACTCTTGCGAGATCATATTATAGCTCCGGTCTACCTCTGATTCGGCATCGCGGGCGAGTCGTCATCCTGACCTATCACAGGGTGGTGTCCGATCACATGCTGCAGGATGAGCACATTCAGCCTGGCATGTATGTGCGAGGGGAGTCGTTCGAGGCCCATATTGCCTATCTTCGGAAGCGATTTACGATCGTTTCCTTAGACGAATTGCTCGACTTGTGGCGGACCAATCGGCTGAAGAGCGATCAGTCCTACTGTGTCATTACGTTCGACGATGGATGGAAGGATAATTATCAATTCGCGTTCCCTGTGCTCATGAAATACCAAATCCCGGCTACGATCTTCCTTGCTACTGATTTTATCGGAACCGCTCGATGGTTCTGGCCGGACCAGATGATGCTCCTGCTGGACAAAGGTAGGGAGAACACAACCAGCTCGGCTGATCGAAAGGCCGCCTCAACGATATTAGCGGAGACGATCGGCGTCACGCTGTCAGAGGCAGACGGGATCTGTAGGCGCGTCGAATCGGGAGACCCAATTGATCCCAACGCCATCATCGAACTCTGCAAAGGGGTTGAGGTGGGTAAGGTCCATCAGATTATCGATCGGCTCAGTCGCGCCCTCCACATGGATCTTCCGGCGCATCGAGTACTTCTCAACTGGGATGAAGTGCGAGCAATGGCTGGAAAAGGGGTGACGTTTGGCTCGCATTCCGGTTCGCACCGGATCATGACGCAGATTCCACTGTCTGCGGTGAAGACGGAATTGATCGATTCCAGAAAGACCATGCTTGAACAAGGGATTAAGCCGGTACCGGTGTTCTGTTATCCTAACGGGACCTTCGATCGGAACATTCAGGAACTCGTCAGGGAAAGCGGATATCTTGCGGCAGTCGGATGCGAAGTTGGATTAGAACGGGACAGGCCCAACGATCTGTTTGCACTGAAGCGGATCAGTGTACATGAGGATAGTTCGGCGTCAGTGCCCCTCTTGGCGTTGACACTCTCAGGTTTTCGATAGTGTCGTTTCGATACCATTCGAATCTTGAAGAGAGGGTTCGAGGTGCAACGGTCATGGAGCCAAAGACCTGTGTATTGGTCACCGATGGTCAAGAGCGTTCAGCGCTGGCCATTACTAGGGGATTAGGTCGAGCTGGTATTCCGGTGATTGTCGGGGCTGACACAGCTGGTTCATTGGCCGGGGCATCCCGCTATTGTGTCGCAAGATGGCAGTACCCCTCACCGCTTCAGCAACCGGCGAAGTTTATTGCCAGTCTTGTTGAGGCGGTCAGGCGATTCGCTATCACGGGGATCATCCCTCCCACTGATGCGTCCATGCAGGCTGTGGCAGCGCAGAGAGATCAGTTTCGGCCTTCCGTTACCGCAATGCTTCCATCGCTGGAAAGCTATGACATGGTATCCGATAAGTATCGCGTGATGAAGCTTGCTCAGGAATTGGGGATACCGATTCCGGATACCGTTTTTGTTCCGGATGGGAATATCGCTGCGGTATCTGATCAGGTGAGGGCCTATCCAGTCGTGGTGAAACCGGGGCGATCGCTTGTGAAGATTGATGAGAAGTGGATCAAGACGAGCGTACATTTTGTATCGCATGCTGAGGAGCTGACGGATCTGTATCGCAGGACTCCCTATCTGCGATACCCTTCCCTGATCCAGCAACGCATAGAGGGAGAGGGTCAAGGGGTGTTCGGGCTCTTCGATCACGGGAAGCCCCGCGCGCTCTTTGCTCACAGACGAATCCGGGAGAAGCCACCTGCTGGGGGCGTGAGTGTGTTTCGAGAAAGCATCGAGTTGCCCAAGCCGATGACCGACTATGCCGTAAGGTTATTAGGGCAGGTGCAATGGCATGGAGTGGCGATGGTGGAGTTCAAGGTGGATCGGCAATCGCACGTTCCGATGCTGATGGAAATCAACGGGAGATTCTGGGGGTCGTTACAATTGGCTATCGATGCAGGTCTCAACTTTCCCTATCTGCTCTATCAGGCGATGAATGGCATGCCGGTGACATTGCCGAATAACGCCTATCGTATCGGCACGAAGTCACGGTGGCTGCTCGGCGACCTGGATCACCTGCTTTTGAGACTGACAAGGTCGAACTCAGAACTTCGGCTCGATCCTCATGCGATATCGAGAGGCCGTTGCTTGGCAGAATTCTTCAAACTGTTTCAACATGATTTGCACTACGAAGTTGAATCGCTGAGCGACCCTGGCCCTGCGCTCGCGGAATATCGAGCCTGGTTCAGTCATCTTGGGAGAAGTCGATCATGACCGTAGATAAAACACCAAGCCTGTCGGTGCACTGTAGGGCCTTTCTCTATGGTATGCGTGAGGCTTGTGCCTACCTGTATAGACGGGCGAATGTGCGACATGCGTATGAACGGTGGGCGGTGGTTCGGTTGCCGGACTCCGTGCAATCCGTGCTGTTTGTCTGTAAGGGCAATATTTGCCGTAGCCCGTTGGCTGAAGCCTACTTTCGATCCCTTGTCGAGAAGGAGGGGCGACACATCACCGTACGTTCAGCAGGCCTTGAAACAACTCCGGGAAGGCCCGCAGATGCCAAGGCCAAGGCCGTCGCCTTGGAGCATCGACTGTCACTTGAAGAACATGCAACCACACAGGTACATAGGGAGTTGCTTGACCAAATGGATCTGATTATCGTGATGGAAATCGGGCAGAAAGATCGGATTCAGCGATTGTACCCGAGATCGAAGGGAAAGGTCGTGTTGTTAGGGCGATTTGATTTTGTAGGGTCTCTCGAAGTAGCCGACCCCTATAGTGGAACCAGAGAAGATTTCCTTTCCTGCTTTCAGCAAGTCAGTCGATGCTGCGACGTCTTGGCCGCAGGACTGGCTGTGAAGAGTCGTCAGCCGGCCATGGGCCAAGCCTTGCCGGTCGATCCGAAGAACACATGACATCAGGGGAAGAGAAAACGACAGTTCTGCACCTGTCGACCAGCAGTGGACCAGGGGGGGCAGAGCGGATGATCAGCACGCTGACTGCCGAGCTCAACCAGGGCAAATTTCGAATCTTGGTAGGGCTGTTTCGCCCTGGGTGGCTGCAGACAGAGTGTGAAGCTCGTGGGGTGAGGACGTGCGTGATGCCACTTGGAGGACGCTTCAATCTTCAGTGGTTCCGCGCCTGTTTGCAGCTCCTTCGCAGGGAACAGGTGGCGCTCATTCATGCGCATGAGTTTAGCGCAATTCTCTGTGGCTGGATCGTGGCGATGGTGGCGGGGGTTCCATTCGTCGCGACCGTGCATGGCAAGAATTACTTTTGGGAAAAACTACGCCGGCGAGTGACCTATCGCCTTGTCAGTCGACAGGGCACGATGGTGGTGGTGTCGCAAGATTTGAAACAGTTCATGTGCGATAAGGTTGGTGTTGCAGCAAAACGAGTAGAGGTGATCTATAACGGCGTGGCTCCGGCACAGAAGTTCACGGATGAAGAGACTCAGACATGCAAGGCTGAGCTTGGGATTTCAGGGTCCTACCCAGTGTTGGGGGTTGTAGGCAGTCTCTATCCGGTCAAAGGCCACAGGTTTCTTCTTGAGGCGATGCCGGAGGTTCTTCGACGATGGCCGAAGGCGCAGTTGCTCGTGATCGGGAGAGGAGAACTCGAGGTTGTGCTGAAGGAGCAAGTGGAGCAGCTGGCCATTGGGGCCAATGTGCATTTCTTGGGGATGCGGCAGGATGTTCCAAGGCTGTTGTCTGTATTGGACGTATTTGTCCTACCGTCGCTGTCCGAGGGTCTGTCATTGGCGCTCCTCGAAGCGATGGCAGCTGAAAAGCCAGTGGTGGCCACGCTGGTTGGGGGGAATCCTGAACTGGTCGACCACGGCAGGACAGGCTTTTGGGTTCAATCAGAAGATGCAAAAGATCTTGCGGTCAACCTTCTGAAACTGTTGAGCGATCAAGGAACGATGCAACAATTTGGTCGACAGGCTGCAGAGCGAGTCCGGCAACACTTTAGTATGGAGCAGATGGTTGATCGGTACAGGAATCTCTACGCACGATCGCTGAGTGCTCATCACTCTGGGATGAATAAGAAGTGAGACGGAAAATGTACCGGGCAGAACGTTCCATGGTGCTTGATGGGTAGTGATGCAAACCCCATTGCAACGCCTGAGGTGAAGCCTTGGGCTATCGGAAAGCCACGCCAAGCTCAAGAAAGCAAGGTTGGGTTTTATCTTGTATTGGCGTACCTCTTCTTTGAGTTTGGGCGCCCGCAAGAATTGGTCCCCGGTCTTAGACTCATTCCGTTTGGCACGGGCCTCTCGGTATTGATCCTTCTGAACGTGCTCATGTCAGGCAAGGTGGATTTTTCAAGACTCCAGACCAAATTGTGGCTCACTCTCCTTGCGGTCATGGCGATTCATGTCCCGATTGCCGTGAACAACTATTGGGCCCTCATGACATTCAAAGATATGGTCCTGATGTATTGTGTCTATCTTGGTGTGATTACCTTCGTCAATTCTACAGAAAAGATGATGACCCTCATGAAATTATGGATCGGTCTTCACGGATTCTTGGCGGTGATGGGGATCGCCAAAGGTGGGCGCGGTATCGGCGCCTGGATGGGGGACGAGAACGACTTCTGCATGGTGATGGACATGGCCGTCCCCTTTGGCTATTTCTTATTGTTTTCTTCAACCGGTGTTAGGCAGAAGATGAAGTACGTGGGATTTCTAGGAGCATTCATTCTTGCGGCGATGGCGAGCCTTTCGCGAGGAGGCTTCTTCGGGCTGGCTGCGGTGGGCGCCTATTGTTGGTACCGCTCGCCCAAAAAGTTGAACGCTCTTATCGTGGTGATCGTGGCAGTGCTGTTCATGCTGGTGCTTGCGCCAGAAAAGTACTGGGACGAAATTGCCTCGTCCACCAGTGATCAGACGATGGCAATTGGAACTGGTGCCGCAAGGCTCTATACCTGGGGCATTGGAATGGACATGTTTTATGCGAATCCCATCATCGGAGTCGGGCAGAGTAATTTTCCATGGACATTTGGGATCTATGAGGGCGACCAAAATTTCCTCGGCAGATCAATTGGTGGCCGGCAGGCGCATTCTGCCTGGGTGACCCTCATCTCTGAGTTGGGTCTAGCGGGGATCGTGATTATCGGTACGATGCTGGTGTGGTGTTACAAAGATTTAAAGATCGTGAGGGCGAGGTTTGCACCACCAGATTCAAGGCAGAGGCACGTTCAGACAGTTCGTTCGGGAGAAGATGTGCGCGCGTATCTTGCCCGAGCCATGGAAGGAAGCATAATAGGCTTTATCGTGAGCGGTGTGTTTATTTCTACCCTCTGGTATCCCAGCTTGTGGGTCATGATGGCATTCATAGTGGCCCTGCGTAATATTTCTGAGATCCAAGGAGGGGAAGCCCTTCCTGCGTCGGTACAGACAAAACATTCCTGGGGCGTTCCGCTCCCACGACTTGGAGAGAGGCCGGTTTCTCGTCTTTAGAGACGGCATTCAGAGGCTCCCGCATCCCAGAAGAGAAGACGTTGGATTCGAGGCACGTCAGATTGCAAACGAACAAGATACGAGTTCGGCAAAGTCCCATGCCTGCTCCCCCTGGCAAAATCATTTCAATTTACTATGTGGCAGTAAGAGATTTATGTGCCGGGGCGGAGGTTTAACTCAAAGTTTTGCTCTCGAAGCTGGCACAGAAGTCAGATCTCAACCTCACCATTTTTTTAATGAATGGAGGACGGCTGGAAAATGAGATCAGAGGCCTCGGTATCCCCGTGAAAGTGTTCCCTGAAAGTCGGTGGGGGAGCGGCAAGGTTTTCCTTGAGTTGGTTCGTGAATTCAAGAAGTCGAACATCCAAATTGTTCACACGCACAAATATAAAGACACCATTCTGGC
>JAWXBV010000234.1:0-9397 GCA_034440335.1 Nitrospirota bacterium
CAGAACATGAAATTACGCAGGACCTCTCCGCCGCCGTGTTGTTTCCTCTCGCACGACATATTACCTTCGATGAACAGGTCGGCACCGCCTGGGACTATGCGCCGCTCGCTCGAACGTCGCCGAACAGCTGGGCGGAAACCGATCTGAAGGGTCGCGTCGTCAGCCTCGATGAAAAGGAAGACATCAAAGGCCCGCTGCCGATGGCTGTGGCCCTTTCGCCAAAAGTTGCACCGGAGGAAGGCAGGCCCAGACCGGCGATCGTGGTCATCGGCAACTCGACGTTTGCGACCAATGCCTTTGTGAATTTTCCCGGCAATAGTGATTTTTTCCTCCACTCGGCCGGGTGGTTGGCCGAAGAGCGGAATATTTTGGCGATTGCCCCTCGGGACTCCGCGCTTCGACCCTTTACCCCTAACCCGCTACAAGAAAGAGCCCTGCTCTATCTGCAAGTCATCCTCTTGCCGGCCACCATGTTGTTCTCCGGCATCATGGTGTGGCGCAGGCGTCGGCGCCTCTAGCCCCATGCGGTACTGGCCCACACTCGTCATGGTACTCGTCTTGGCCGGACTCGGCTTGTACCTCTATGTCATCGAGCTTCCACAGAAAGAATCGCATGAGCGGCAAGACACCGCCGAGAAAAAGGTGTTGCTCTTCGACCAGGACGCCCTCTCCGGACTCACCATCAAGACTGACCGAGAGGAACTCGTGTTTGCTCGGACTTCTGAGAAGGGCTGGGTGTTGACCGCTCCCCTCAGCACCGAAGCCGATCAGCGGGAAGTACAAAACCTGATCCGAGCGTTGGTCACAGGCACCGTGACTCGCGCCGTGGAAGACCATCCGACCAACCTGACTCCCTTTGGCCTCGACAATCCAGTGGCCACCATCACCGTCGCAGCCGGCGCCGCACGGGAGACCTTCTCCATCGGGGATAGTGGTCCCCTGACCTCTACCCTGTATGTCCTTCGTGAATCGGATCGCAAGGTGCTGCTCACCACGCTGGCCCCTAAAGATTTCGTGAACAAGACGTTGATGACCTTTCGCCGTAAAGATCTGTTGCGCTTGTCTCAAAGCGAAGTCGATCGCATCCGTCTCACGTATGAGACCACCGAAATTGTGCTCTATCAAGGGCAGGAAAAACCCAAGAGCAAATGGAAGCTCCGCTACCCGATTGAAGGCGAAGCCGATCAAACAGAGGTACGGACTCTGTTGTTCAGGCTCGAGGGCTTAAAGGCGCTGGGCATCGTCGACCCAGGGGATGAACGAGATTCGTTGGCCAGAACGTTCACCCAGCCGAAAGTGAAGGTCATGATCCACACGGCCGATGGCGACCAGACCGTCAAGCTGTACCAACCGAACCAGGCCAGCGGCGAAGCCTTTGCAGAGACGAGTCCCACTGGCCCGCTCTATCGCGTCAATCCCAACGCCATCCGAGATCTGACTAAAGATCTCTTTACGTTCCAAGACAAGCGGCTGCTCGGCATTGACTACACCGACATCGCCATGCTCTCCGTCAAAACTGCGACTGAGCGGTATGTCTTGATCAATCAGCAGAACGAATGGGTCTTGGAGGATCAACCGACAGAAAAATTGGACCAACAGGCCACTGACCTGTTTGTCAGCCGTGTCGCGAATGTTCCAGCCGAGGATCGTGTGGTCAAACAGCCTGGGCCGTTGGCGCCCTACGGTCTCGTGACCGCGGCAGCAGAGTTTGTCGCCACGGGAAAGGAAGGGAAGATTGCAGGGAAACTCTCGATTGGGAGCCATGCTAACGGACTGGCCTATGCCATGGGGCAACGGATCCCAGGCATTTTCCAGATTCGCGCCGATCTACTGACACAGATCCCTGAGAAAAAAGATCTCTTGGCTGTCCAAACGGAGAAGGCATCCGCCGGACACTAGCCAGAACTGCGTGGTTTCTCGCGGCCTGCTCCTGCCTCTTCATTGGCGGGTTCTGTCCTTCTGTTGAAGAAGGCGGAGCCGGCTGGTATTCTGTTCCTCTAGCATGTTGCAACCAGGCCCTTTGAGACGACGAATCTTCGGTTTGGAGAATGAGTACGGTCTCATTTTTTCTCCAAACGGACGCGTCTATCTGCCGATGGAGAAGGTGCTGGGGTATATTTTCGAAGGCCTCATTCCGAACAGCTGGCCCTCCAACGCGTTCCTGGTGAACGGCGCTCGGTTTTATCAAGACACCGGCTGCCATCCTGAGTATTCCACCCCCGAGTGCGACAACATTCTCGATCTCGTCATTCATGATAAAGCCGGCGAGCGACTGCTTGAAGCCTGTCTGCCGGCGGCTGAAGAACGATTGCGGGAAGAAGGGCTGTCCGGGGAGATCTACATTTTTAAAAACAATACGGATTCGCTCGGCAATACCTATGGGTGCCATGAGAATTTCCTCATGCGCCGCGACGTCGATTTCTGGAAGGTCACGGAGCAACTCATTCCCTTCTTTGTGACGCGGCAGATCTTTAGCGGGGCGGGAAAGGTGCTGAAAGTCTCGGGCAAGCCTCAATATTTCATCTCGCAACGGGCACAACACATCCACGAGAAGACGTCCTCTTCGACGACCTCCTCGCGCAGCATCATCAATACCAGAGACGAGCCGCACTCCGATGCGGAACGATACCGGCGACTCCATATCATTGTCGGGGACTCCAATATGTCGGAGTTCGTCACCTATTTGAAGGTCGGTACGGCGACGTTGGTGTTGTCCATGATTGAGGAAGGGTACACAGTCCAAGGGATGGAGTTCGAGGACCCGGTCAAAGCGATTCGTGAAGTGTCGCGCGATCCCACCTTGAAGCGCAAGATCAAGTTGGATGATGGTCGCCAGTTGACGGCGGTCGAAGTTCAGCGGGTCTATCTGGATCGAGCGCAGACCTATTTGGCCCAACAGGAGCATGATCCGACCCTTGACGATGTGTGGCAGCGATGGGCCATGGTGCTGGATAAGCTCGAAGAGGACCCGATGCAGCTCGTGCGCGAAATCGACTGGGTGACCAAGCGCCATCTGATCCAGTCATATATCGATAAGAAGGGGTGCGGTTGGGATGATCCACGGGTGTTCCTGCTGGATCTTCAATTTCATGACGTCAAACGGACGCGCGGGTTGTACTATTTGATGGAGTCGCGAGGGCTGATCGAACGAGTGGTGGAGGAGGAAGCGGTGCAACGGGCCATGTCGACTCCGCCACAGACCACGAGGGCGAAGGTGCGCGGCGATTTCATCCGGTTTGCCCGCGCGAAGAATCGCTCCTATACAGTCGACTGGACCTATCTAAAGCTCAATGGTTACTGGGAAGAAACCATTCTCTGCATGGACCCCTTCAGTGCCGTGAATCGGCGCGTAGATGAGTTGCTGTCACAGGTGTCAGGAATGCGGTTTTATCGATGATGACAACGGCGCGGATACAAACGCCTACGCGGATCTCACGGCTAGATCGAACGCTGATCACGGCCGTTGTGTTGCTGTCCAGCGTGTTCCCCGTCGAGTTGTTTCCCAATACGCTCCCTGCATCGAAGGGCCACGATGGACAGTACAGCGGCAAGCAGGGGCAGGTGCTGGTGGTCAAGGTGCAGGGCGAAGATCAGGCGGCGGAGGTGAAGGGGACATTTCTGAAGCGGGTAATTCCATTTTTTCGGGAGTTCAGGCCTGGGGAGCCGGACGGCCATATCGGGCTGCTCGGGATCGACATGCAGGACGAACCGGGGACGTATGAACTCGCCGTCGAAGTGAAGCAGGGCGAACAGGCGAAGCAGCTGAGCTTTCATGTCCTGGTGGCCAAAGAGAAATTTGTCGTTGAGCATCTGAAGCTGCCGAGGGAAATGGTCGATCTGAATGAGAAGGCCGTGACACGTTGGAATGCTGAGCAAGCGCAAGTGAAACAGGCGCTTGCGGAGAACTCACGTCTCAAATTATGGCACAGCAATTTTGTCGAGCCGGTGAACGGCAAGCGCACGGGCATTTTCGGCAGCGTGCGGGTCATGAATGGCCAGCCGCGCAATCCACACAATGGAGAAGATATCGGTGCGCCGATGGGGACCGATGTCGCCTCAACGAATGACGGGATCGTCCGCATCACGGTCGATCATATTTTCTCCGGTAAAGGCGTCTTTGTCGATCACGGCTTGGGCTTCTACTCCATGTACTTCCATCTGTCGGAGATCTTGGTCAAAGACGGAGATCTGGTCACAGCGGGGCAAATCATCGGCAAGGTAGGAGCCACCGGCCGCGCCACCGGCCCGCATCTCCATTGGGGCGTCAAACTCAACGGCGCCCGCGTGAATCCCTATGCGCTGCTTGATTTGCCGTTCAGGAAGGATCCGAACCCAGCAGCGACGGTAGCCACGCCGACTTCTGAATCCATGCCGAACCCACAAGCCGTACCCGTCAAAGAGTAGTCTACGACAGCGAAATATGTGCCAGGGCTGAGTTGCTTGTTGGGTAGGCGGGTTAGCGCTTTGTGCGAAGCGTGGTGGTGAGATCCTCATAGATAGATTGGCGATGGCCGATGGCGATGAGGCGAAAGACCCGCGCCTTGCGGTCGATGGCTTAGACGATTTGAAAGCGGCGGACGCGATAGGTACACAAGTCATCGAGTTCACGTATGGACGGCTACCCACACTTCTGCGCGACTGCAATGCCACGAATAGTCGCTTTGATGGGCCGCTTCAGGTCGGGAGGGAGAGAGCGGATCACTGTCGCCACATGTGGAGGGATATCAGGCTGGAAAGGACTCACGCAGTGCGACGCTTCTTGGCGGGGGTGAATGGCTCACCGAACATATCTTCAAAGGAGGAACCCTTCTTCCCAGCCTTGTAGCATGCCTGGCTCAGGCCGATCTGTTTCATCAGAACAGGATCGCTCAACACCTCCAGCGTCTCTTTCAGGCTGGTATACTCAGCGATGTTGATCAGAATCGCAGCCGGACGGCCGTTCTTCGTTACCTCGACCTCCTCTTCACGCTTCTGCACGCCCGCCACCAGTTCGGGCAATCGCGTCGTTATTTCGAAAATGAAAATGTTTTCTCCACGGCTTGCCTCACAATCAATCACGACCACAATTCTGGCCATCAGAATCCCCCGTTGGAGAGGAGACCGTCAACCAGTAGCAGGAAGCGACACTGTGCGCAGCGAAGCGGGAGTGGGCGCGGGTGACGCAGGCGCAGGATTGTTTAACCCGTGCGGCGGCGTGCTTCGCGAAGGCATCCCCATGAGATACCGCGCGATCCCATCCGGCTCATGTGCCGGGCGCTCACGGTCTCGTCTGAGGGCTAATACGCCTGGGCCCGCTGGCCGGGAGAGTCCACGGTCTGGGCACACCCGCGCCAGGCTCTCGGCCAGCCGAGTGTTCCAGCGGGAGTCCCGTGAGACCTCCGGCAGTCCCAGCATCTGGGACGCCCTGGTCCAGCGAGGGCACGGGGTTGGCGAGCACCGCATCGCGCGGCTCATGCCTGTCGAAGGGATTCTGGCCAAGACCGTGACGCAGTGGCGTGCCACCATCCCGTCGAATCATCGGTGGCCCGTGGCAGACAATACCCTCGCTCGCCAGTTCACGGGTGAGCCTTCAAACCTGGTGTGGGCCCGGGACCTCATCGACGTTTGAACCACGGAGGGTTGGCTCTACCTCGTCGTGGTGCTCGACCGCTACTCGCGCACCGTGATTGGCTGGGCGATGGGCCATCGGCTGACCATTGATCTGGCTGAACAGGCCCGCACGAAGGCGCGCGCGAACCGGAAACCCACGGCAGGGTCCCTCCACCACTCGGATCGCGGCAGCCAGTATGCCGCCACGGCGTACCAGCCACTGCTGACCACGCACGGCATGACCGGCAGCAAGTCGAGACGGGGGGACGGTTGGGATAAGGTCTGAGTGGAGTGCCTCTTCGGGTCATTGACGCGCGAAGGCATCGCCCCTCGCCAGGATCGCCCAGTGGACGAGGTGTTCCAGGACATCTGTGAGTACATTGAACTGTTGTGTCATCGGCTGAGTCGGCACTCCACACTCGGCTACAATTCCCCGGCTGAGTTCGAGGCAAGGATGGTAGTGGCTTAACTGGCTGTCCTGGGAATTGAGGGAAGGTCAGTCCAGTTCCGATTCCATAATTTGAGTGATCCCACCGTCAAACGCATGGCCCGTCAGTGCGAGAACTTCATCGGACCATCCGGTCGAGTCCTCACCCTCACGAAAGGAGCGAAGACGATGACGACGGAATAGAAGATCATCTCGATGGAGGTCAGCGTGTTGGAACTGCAAAGCCAGTCAGCAATATCTCCAAGGCCTGTCCACTGATGAATTTGGGCCGTGACCGCTTCGCTCGGTTCAAGGAACTGGATGAGACGGGTGGTGAGGCGGTACTGACGGAGATCTCACCCCAGAAACCACTGCTGAAGAATCAGACTTTGTTGGAGGGGGAAGCCATTATGTCGATGGCGGTTGCCTAACTGTCATGGGCTAGTGGTCAATGTGCATAACAAACGGAGATTCTGAGCATCTCGCCGACTGGGGGCATTGCAGTATGGCTCAGGCATGATCTGGAGACCATGCGGAGTCGGCTGAAAGTACTGGAGGCCAAGGTGGCCTAATCGTGACGGAAGCTCAGCTAGTAGCCCTGGAGAAATCGAAGGTGGCAAACGAAGTGGAGAAGTTTGAGAGCGAGTGATTCGGCTTCTTGGGACCCAAGCACTTGCTATATGGGGAGGCTTAAGGGAGTCTGACACACCTATGGACAGACGTTCATGGACACCTACCGTATGGTCGGCTTTGTAAAGGTGTATGACTGGAAGATGCTGGGGACGGCGGCTGATCTGCTGAATGATCTGGGACCCACGCTCTTCGAGCTGCAGGAGATTCGGTTGAACTGAAAGCCAACTGAATGCCGTCTTGATTGATGGGCACAGGCCATTCATTTTATTCCATAAAAAAAGCCGATCCGCCAACCCGTCTTGCGACGGTGGCGGATCGGCGTCACGCTTGATCGTGACTAACTCCTTAGCTCAACCTGCGTTGGCCCTCGTAAAGACCGGGATGATGGCCGCAGCAATGCTGTTGATGTGGCGATTGCCAGCCTCGTCCCAAGACATGACCAGCCCTCCGAAGCGCTGCTCCGGATCGTTGACCAAGTCCATTAGTCTCTGTACTTCCCACAGCGAATCCCGTGAGTCAAGCTTGACCTCTCTGGTTTCGCCTGGGTTGATCGGGGACTCGTCTTCCATATGCAGGCCGTCTACCGCCATGATTTCAGCCGGATACGTCGGGTCCATATTGTTGGCTACGCCGACCTTGTTAAGGAACCGGATACCTGCCGTTGTGAACTCCCCAATACTGAGTGGTTCCTCACCGCTGTTGGTCACTTGCAAGGTCATGCGAAGGGCGCGACCAGGCACGTCGTAGTCGGCGTTGAGCACCTTCATCGTAAGGTCAGACCTTAAGTGAGTTGCTTTGATCTTTGGTTCACCAGCCTGGAGCGGTACCGTATAGGGGTACTTAGCATCCGCGCTGTAGAATCCGATGGCGATTAAAACAAAGCACAACCCAAGCATCCCAAAGGCCACGACACGGTCGATTGGGTCAGTGAGCAGGGCGTCGCCTCCCTCTTGCGCCAGCACACGGGCGCGAATGAGGAACATCGGTCTGATTGCGAACCAGCCGATCCAGGCGAACCCAAGACCACCCCATAGGGCATGCCAGAAGAGTCCGTTTGCCAGACCTGCGGTCTCTGTATCGATGGTCCCGCCAACCAGCAGTTTTGCTGGGTTCATGAAGTCCTTGTAATTACCCGTGATATCCATCCAGCTCCCCGGCCCGGCGATAGGACCGGCCCCATTGACGGCCAACATCGGGTGGATGTGGTGATGACCAGGTAACCGACCCCTCAACTTGATCACATATTCGTAGTCCCCGCCGAGCTCAAGCCCAGCCGATGTGAACATCGGCGTTCCATTCACTTTTGAGCTAAGACGCGTGAACACTGAACTCGGGCTGCCCACGTTGATGAACGTACGAGTGGGCTTGACGACGGCCCGTGGCCAGTCTTCAGCAATATGGATTTTGCCAGATAGCATTGCTTCTTCGTTGACGGCAGTCTTCGTCGGGTTCCAGCGCGTGTCGTACCATTGGGCGGTACGCATCCGCAGGAACGGTTCCTGAGAGCGCTCTCCGTGGGCGGCAACGGGTGAGGCATTGAACACCAGGGTCAGCCCTAGTGTTGCCATCCCAAGCGAGCCGATCACGCATAATTTAAATATGTTTTTGACGTTCATAATTTCCCCTATGATATTGTAGCCGACGCAGTCTTTGCCGCCACCCTGTGCCCTGGCGCGATACCATCGGGCGTACCATGCCTCATTGCAAACTCATCAGTGCCAACAATCATGGTATCGTTCTTCCGTGACATGACGCCTCGTCGGCCCTTAACCCAAAAGAAGGACTGTCCGACAAAGTGTCCGATCTGCCACCAAATGGTGAACACCAACATGGAGACGAAGGCCGAGAAGAACGCGGAGATCCAGACAGTGTGACCGCCGAATGTACGCAGCGATCCCACCTCAATGATCCGGATATATTCAGGCGTCCCGGTGCGGACATAGGTAAATCCCATGTAATCAGCGAGTGAAAGCAGCTGACCATCCACCACCATCGGTTGCTTGCTGTATCCGAAAATGGCGTATTGTGTCGGATAAAACATCATCGCAAATGCCCATACCCCGAATATTGCTGTGAGCATCCAGCTTCTAGTCAGCAACAGGGTACAGTCGAGAATCAGCGCGCTGGATACCATGGTGGCGGGCATGACGAAGTTCATTGGAAAATTCGCCCACCAGTACCAAGCAAACACAATCGTGATCCACTTTCCGACGAGGAGCCCTGTGATGCTCAATGTGGCACCAAACGGCTGTCGGTAGAATGTCCAGAAGTAGTACATGATCGCCCCGGGATACATCACCTCTACAATTGGTGTTACCGTCACCCAAAACTGACGGTCCTTCCAATCGATCCAGAAATCCCAGTCTCCCGCAAGCAGATCGAAGTGCATATGAAAGGTTGCAAATACCCCAAGATACGCAATGGGAATGAAATACACCGCATCTATCATTCTTGACAGCTTGACGCCTTCCGGCGGAAGCTTGCTGGCTTTGATAATCTCAGCGGTTCTAAACAGTGCCATTTGTCCCCTCCTCGGTCATTCTGAACATCCTGTCCCCTCCCTCATATTCCAACTGGCTGGTTGGCAACCTCACGCTCCGACATCCGGAGCATGAGGCTAGCCCCCGAACCAACAGCTTGATTTAGTACGGAATCACGTGCAAGCAGTCCTTGCTCTCGTTGTTCCACACCACATCGCACAGGTTCGACATGCGCGCCACGATCTGCGCTGCCACGCCGCCCGTCCCG
>JAWXBV010000235.1:0-27389 GCA_034440335.1 Nitrospirota bacterium
ACATCCACCGTGTAGCTCGTCGTGCTGGGCGTAAAGGCGGGGACCAAGGGACCTGGCGAGACGGTCAAACTCTGGAGATTGTTATTCCCTCCGAGGGCCATCCGATTCACGGTCACAAGGTAAGTTTTCTGACTCCCATTCGGGGCCGTCACAACGATCGGGATCGGTGTATTGGACCCCGCTGGCCCCAGTGTGACCGACCGACTGGTCGTCGTTTGCCCATTGATGCTGACCGTGGCCCCGGCATCCTGCACTCGCGCCGTCACGGTGACGCTGGTGACGGACGTCGCCACATCCACGGTATAGCTCCTCGTGCTTGCAGTAAACGGTGGGGCCAGGAAGCCCGGCGACACGCTCAAACTCTGAAGATTATTATTCCCCCCGAGGGCCGCCCGATTCACCGTCACGATATAGGTGTTCTGACTTCCACTTACGGCCGTCACGACGATTGGGATGGGTGTGCTCGACCCCGCTCCCCCAAGCGTAATGGTCCGGGCCTGGCCCGATGCAGTTGCCTGTCCATTGATCGTCATGCTCGCATTGGCATTCTGCGGTTGCGCCGTCACTGTAACGCTGCCAACCGAGGTCGCCACATTGACTGCATAATTGGCAATATCGCCTGAGAAGGCCGGATCAAGCGGTCCAGTGTTGACTGTTAAGCTGGAAAGTTTTGCATCCGGCGATAGTGGAACAGGTTCAGGAGGGCCAGTTACGTTGTTGGCGTCGCCGCAGCCGTGAGCGGCAAAGATCGCGACGAAAAAAAGCAGGGAGGCCCACAACCTATTGGTAACCGGCTTTAGATGACGCATGGCCATACCCCGCTATGTTGGACATCATGAAGGACGCAGAATAGTCATAGGAATGTTCGTGGCGAATTATACCCGAAGCGCTCGACCGCAAGCTATCCCTGATATGCGGGCACATCACACCCAAGAAAATCTGGATTCTGAATACCGGCGCGGGGTACCCGTTAGGCGGGAATGAGGAATAGTTCAACCGATCACGGAGCGCAGACAGAGCGATTCGATTTATGATTGTCTGGGCTGAATGAAGGAGGCTGGAGTTTTTGTTGTACGGACTGGCCCGTGCTGATGGGGATAGGCTAGGCATTTCCCGTAAGAGGAGAAAGAAAGAAGATGGCTGCCTGCCATCAAGCCATAAGGGCGTAATGGCAGGCAACCAACTCGGCTGGTGCAAGACCGTCACGGTACTAATCAATTCTAATCGAGAGAGCTTTGGTGTCAGATTGAGGGAATGTGTCTGTCGCTTGAACTGTGAAATCGAATGAGCCTGCGGTATTTGGCGTACCCGAAATCACCCCTGTTGCCGGATCGATGTCTAAGCCTGGTGGTAATAACCCGACACTGATACTCCACGTCAGGTTTTCGATTCCTCCTGTAGCTTGGACCTGCTCGCTGTAGGCGGTTCCCATGCTTCCGCTCGGAAGCGATGTGGTCGTGATATTCGGCGGCGCTGGAAGGTCGATTGTAATAGAGAGAGCTTTGTCATCAAATTGGGTCAGCGTGTCAGTGGCCCGCACGGTGAAACTGAACGTGCCGGCCGTTGTCGGCGTTCCTGTAATCTGGCCCGTCGAGGAATTGATGGGGTTCAAGCCTGGTGGCAGTGAACCGGCACTGATCGTCCAAGTAAGAGCACCGGTGCCTCCTGAGGCTTGCACGGTTTGGCTATAGGCTGACGCGATGGTCCCATTCTGAAGCGTCTTGGTTGTAATGTTCGGTGGAGCAGGTAGGACGATGGTGATCGACAACGCCTGCGTATCCGATTGCGATAAATTGTCAGTAACTTGTACCGTGAAGTTGAACGTGCCGGCTGCTGTCGGTGTGCCGGAAATCCCGCCTGTTGAGGAATCAAAATTCAGCCCCGGTGGGATCGTGCCAGTGAAGCTCCAGCTAAATGGGGGCGTACCGCCAGTGCGCTGGATGGTTCGGTTGTAGGGCTGGGTCACGGTTCCGTTCGGCAACGACGTCGTCGTGATGTTCGGCGGCGAGGGAAGAACAATGGTCAGTGAATAGGTTCTCGTCGCGGTCTGGACCGGGTTCGTGGAATCTCGAACCGTAAAGGTATGGGACCTTGTGCCTTGACTCCCATTGAGGGGAGTGCCGCTGATGGTATGGGTGGCTGCATCCCATGACAGTCCATTCGGCAACGCAGGGTTCACGGTGGAATCCCACGTGAGGGGAGCGGTACCTCCCGATGCGGTCAAGGTCGTATTGGGATAGAGCTGGTTCACGGTACCAGGCGGGAGCGACGGCGGCGCGGTAATGGTCGGCTGCGGAGCATTGATGGCAATCGTAAAGTTCTGTTGATCGGATTGTGAAAACGAATCGGTCACTTGCAGCATAAAGGTGAACGAGCCGGCCCTGGTTGCTGTTCCGGAAATATTGCCGTTCAAAGGATTAAGATTAAGTCCCGGTGGTAAGGCTCCGCTGGTCACAATCCAATCAAGAGTCCCGACGCCTCCTGTGATCGCTATGGTCTGATTGTACGTTCCATTGAATGTTCCTGGGGGAAGCGAAGTGGTCGTGATATTTGGCGCCGCCGGTAAGTTAATCGTAATTGAAAAAATTTGCGTGTCCGACTGACCACCCGTATCGGTAACTTGGATCGTAAACCTTGATGTGCTAGGCGTAGTTCCTGCCGGCGTCCCAGAAATTTCTCCTGTCAAACCATTCAATCCAATGCCCTGTGGTAGCGATCCAGATCCAGGTACCAGACTCCATGTCAAGGGGGCGGTTCCGCCTGCGGCCTGTAACGGTTTAGAATATGGCTCGTTTATTGTCCCGGATGGAAGTGACAGCGTCAGAATTGTAAGAACTTGCGGTTGCGGCACCACACTCAAAGGCAGCGTCTTTTGAACTTCCACGGCAGGGGACGAGGAATCTCGCAAGGTAAAAATGTAGTTACCTTGGCTGCTTCCTGTCGGTGTCCCTGAAATTATTCCGGTCGATCGGATTAGCTGAAGATTTAAAGGCAGTGCGGGCGAAACCGACCATTGATAGGGTGTCGTCCCCCCCGAACCACCTACGGCGTCGGCATAGGGTTGATTTGCCACGCCTATTAACAGCGAGTTCGATGTAATCCTCAAAGGTCCTGGTGCTGCCAGTGGCGTCGGAGCAGGAGAGCCAGACACATTATTAGTGTCACCGCAGCCGTTCAGAGCCAGTGCCGCTAGAAGCGAGAAAAGAACGGTGCAGACTATGTTTCGCTGGGCAGGGTGGTGGCGCATCGGACAGCCTCATTTACGTGGTGGTTACTATTTAGGGTGCTTATCAGCCCGCTTGAAATCCTCTTCTCTCCACGCATGGGATCACAGTAGTCGTGACCCTAGATCGCTGTCGACCCTACAGGAGGCCTGGTTCACCCTACTATGGAGAGGGATCAGGGGCTGTTTGACCCCATGAACAGGACCCTCTCCACCGCCGCAAACACAGGTCCAGCGTCTCCATCGCCGATCTTCTGCTGGAGTATTTCTCGTCGCTCGTCGTTCGTGAAGCGTGAAGCCTGAAGCGCGGGACGGAATGAGTGTGTCTAATCGCGGCATGAGAAATACGAGAGACGCTTCACGAGGAACGCGCTCCTAGCGATGTCGTCCCTCGACTGTGCTCGGGACCCTGAGCTTTGTCGAAGGGCGACGAACCGTCATGAATCATGCGGGCTACCAGTTCGGGCTGAGGCGCCCGATCACGTCATGATTCTATGGTGTATGAGCCGTGCGGCGCCCGAATGGCCCCGCATCAGCGATCGGGGCTTCCAGGCTCATTCGCGTACGGGAGAGAAGAGAGAGGGGGCGAGATTCGAACGCTCGGCTACGACAGTGGGATAGGACGTTCTGATTACGGATTGATCGTCAGTTGCAACGATTTCTTCACTGACTGACCAGCGGAGTCCTGTAGGGTAAATTGGTGAGACGTGGTTCCAACGGTACCGACATCCGGCGTTCCGGTAATTTCACCGGTTACGCCGTTCAGGCTCAGCGAAGCGGGGAGTGCAGGAGTGACCGACCAGGTGTAGGGAGCGGTTCCACCTGAGGCTGTGACTGATGCAGGGCCATAGGGCTGGTTCTCATAGGCAGGAGGTAACGGCAATGTGCGGTCATCCGTATCGAGGCTCAGCGCGACATTGACGGTGAGGGTCAACGATTTGGTGACGGCTACCCCATTCCCACTCTGCACAAGATAGGTTCTCGTAAACGATCCAGGAACGGTCGGTGTCCCACTGATGACTCCGCTTGAGGTCAATGGCTGCAGACCTGGGGCCGGTGGCAGATTGCCGGCCATCGACCATCTGTAGGTGCCCGGGCCTGTTGCGCCTGACGCCGACGAGAGCGCGTGGTACGGTTGGCCGACAGTCCCAGCGGGAAGTGGGGGACCGGTCGGTGGACCTGTGTCGATCGTGAGCGCAGCATTGATGGTGAGGGTTCGCGTGATTGTACCCACCTGGCCAGTCGGCGCCGTCGAATCCATGACGGTAACAGTATAGGTTGTCGGGCCAAGACTCGCGTTCAGTGGAGTTCCACTGATGACTCCTGGTCCGAGCAGGTTCAAGAATAATCCGTTGGGTAATGCAGGAGAGACCGACCAGGTATAGGGTGGTCTTCCGCCGGTTGCCTCTAACTGGATCGTCGGATAGGTCACGTTCACCGTCCCATTCGGCAGCGTGAACGGCGTGATCGTTGGTGGTGCTTCTTGAGGACCGCCTGTGGTCGATGTGAGCCCTGCGCTCGATACTGATGAAGAGGCTGCGGCAATTGAGATGGTCAGGTCTTTTTGGGTCGACTTTTTTGTTGTGTCAGTGACTCGATAGGTCGAGGGGAAGATGCCTGAGAAAGTGGGAGTTCCACTGATCAGCCCTGTGTTTGAGTCCAATAGAAGGCCTGGCGCTGGGGCAGGATTTCCAATGATCGACCATGTATAGGGAGGGGTTCCGCCTCCTGCGTTCAATTGTCGGCTAAACGCTGTGCCAACGGTTCCGTTAATCGGCGTACTTGTTGTAATGACCAAGGGAATCGGCGGAGCAGGAGGTTCGGGATTCGACACATTGTTCGCGTCGCCGCAGGCATTGAAGCCGACGGTCGCTGCGAACACAAGCAGGAAGGCCCCCAACATGTTTCTGGTGCGCGTAAGACCCTGCACGAGTCTGCTTCCTCTATTGCTGGAGATCATGATGGTTGGGAGAACGATTCTGTCGGCAGAGAAGTTTTTTCATGCATCGGTGAACTCCCGGAGATGGTCTATCCTTCTACGCTCGCGATGTAGGCCGATACATACAAGACGGCGTGGTGTATCAGCGCAGAGAGTGACGGTGACATCTGCTCGTAAATAGGCCGGCGTCTCGTTAGGGGTTTTCCCCGTACTTCTCACGGTATTGTCGCTTCGCACTCGCGACCCAATTGTCCCGCTTGATTCTGTCGGGGGCAGTGTAAAGCTTCTTGGCGACCTTGTCGATATCCTCCGAGGTCCAATGCGCAATCTGGTCAAAGCGGTACAACCCCATCTTGTACAGGGTCCGCGCATAGACGGGGCCGATCCCATGAATCTGACTCAGGTCGTCTTTCGGTTCCTCTTTCGCCGCTTTTGCCTGTTCTATCTCCAGATTCAGCTGACTTCCATTCTGACGGGCTTTCCGGCGAGGAGCCACAGTTCCTCCATCGGTCTTGATGCGGAGTGCGGCTCGCACTTCGACGAGGCGTTTGCGCAGGCGGGCGATCTCCTCTTGTTTTTCCGCCGCCGTCCGTACTTGATCTGCCAGGTCTTGCTGTTGCGCTTCGAATTCTTGAATCCTGTGCTGGAGGCCGTCGATTCGTCGGTCTCGCTCCTGCAGGAGTTGTTCATTGAGCTGGAGCTGGGTTCTGAGTTGGTCCTGCGCCGCGAGCTGTGTGTGAAACGTGGCGATCTGCGCGTCCTGTTGCGTGAGGGTGTGGGTATATTTCGTTTCCCACTGGGCCAGTGCCGCCTCTTGCTCCTGAAGTCGTTGGGAGAGACACTTCAGCTTGCCGAGACGTTGGTCCCGTTCGGACAGTTGGCTGTTGAGCTGTTGCAGTGCGGTTCGATGCTCGGCGTCTCGATCGCAGAGTTGCACTTCCAACCAATGGACCCGCCCTAGAGCCGGTTCGAGTTCTTCCACGCGCGCACGGAGTCGTTCTGTTTCTGTGACGATGGCGTTCAACTCAGCGATGCGACGCTGCAGCGTATGCCGTTCTTGCTCGCTCGACTCGAGTGTCTGTTGGGCCGCCTGGCATGTGAGATGGAGGCGCTGAATTTCTTCCGACTGCGCGGCGACGGCGGCGTCATACTCGCCGGCTCGCCGGCGTACAGAGGCTTCTTCCGCTTCCAGTGCCGTCAGCCGCTCCGTACGAACGGCCAGCTCCTTTTGAAGCGCCTGGAGGCGGTCGGTTCGCGCCGAGAGTTCCAGGTGAGTCGATTGGTTGAGCTCCTCCGATTTGAGGAGCTTGCTTTCGAGCATCTGGTTCGTCGCGGCTTGGACCCTCAGTTCATATTGCGCCTTCTCATGCATCTGTTCTTTGAGGCGCAGGGCGGTGGTGAGGTCTGTGAACTCTTGTGTATGTCGACCGGAGGACATCTGTCGCAGCAGCCATCCGGCCACGCCGCCGATCCCTGCCGCGACGAGGAGACATCCCACGATCTGGCCGATGAATACCATCATTGGTCACGCACTCCTTTCACGCGCAATTCGATGCGGCGGTTGTGCTGGACACCGACGTCCGACAGCGGACGAGAAGAGCCATAGCCGACGGGGTCGAATGCATTCGTGAGTCCATGGCTGATGAAATACTGTCGCACGGCTTCCGCGCGGCGGCGGCTGAGTTCAAAGTTATAGTCCACCGCGCCATACTTATCCGTATGACCGCCAATCTCTAGGGCCACGTGGGGGCTTTGCCCTAAGACGGGAATCAGCCGGTCGAGTAGGGCGCGGCTACGGGGGAGGATCGTTGCGGTATTCGATTCAAACTGGATGGAGCCCTGCGAGACGATCTCATTTAATTTCTTTTGGAGTGACGGGGAGGGAGTCGCGAGCAGCGTGGTAAGGAGATGATCTTCCAGTTGGAGGCCCGTCTGTGTCAGCGGCGCCACCTCTTGTAGCATGGTGGCTTTGATACGATCGTTCTCGACCTGGCCGCTGAGGACAATCGAGCGCCCATCGATCATGATGGAGCCTCGTTCCTTCATGTGCCCTAAGATGGGAAGGACTTTGGAGACGTCGTCGGCCCAGGGTGCAGGTCCCACTCCCGGATCCACGACCAATTGATCGACGATGCGCCCGAGTATCGCTCCATGCAGCTCTTGCGCTTGCTGAAGGATTGCGGCCTTACTGGTCTCACTGGGGAGTGAGCCGCGGAGGATCAGGGTTCCCTGTTCCAACCGTGCTTGAAAGGAGGCAGGAGTGGGGGCGCTCGATGCTGTCGATGTTGGAAGATGTCGCGGGATGCAGATCGCGGCAAGAAGAGCAAGTGCGACAGCGCCTGCGCCTAGAATAGCTCTGCGCGTCATGAATCAACTCTCGGACGGAAGATAGCTAATTGGCCTTCGCCACCCTACCATAGCGGTAGCGGTTCATGCCAGACTGGATTTGCAGGCCTCGCTCCCGTGATCGCCGCGAGATGAGGCTGCGGTCGAGGCGAAGACTCAGATGAAGAGAGTCAGATCCTCGCTCAGCCTCACCGTGACCCGCAGCCTGCTCCGGGCTGGTGGATTTTTTCCGCACGCGGCTCGCGACCTGGGCATGCCACATCCCTCTTGTAAGGCCGGTAGTCATTTGTTATCCTTCGCGCGCTTTCCGAGTCGCGAAATCTCTCTCTCTCGTCTTTCAAGGAGTCTTCTATGGCCGGCATCAAACGGGCATTAATCAGCGTGTCGGAGAAAACCGGCGTGGTGGAGATGGCGAAAGGGCTTGAGGCTCTGGGCGCCGAGATCCTGTCAACCGGTGGGACCGCGAAAGCGTTGCGAGAAGCTGGTGTCATGGTCACCGATGTGGCGGCCTACACCGGCTCACCGGAAATTCTCGACGGCCGCGTCAAGACGTTACACCCAAAGATCCACGGTGGCTTACTGGGGCGTCGTGCTCTGCCGGCGCACGTGGAGCAGATGGCGCAACAGGGGATTGGACCCATTGACGTCGTCGTGGTGAATCTCTATCCGTTCGAGGCGACCATTGCACAGCCCGATTGCACCTTTGAACAGGCCATTGAGCATATCGATATCGGCGGGCCCTCGATGCTGCGTTCTGCAGCCAAGAACCATGAAGACGTGGTCGTGGTCGTCGATCCGGACGACTACCAGCGCGTGCTCGACGCGGCGAAGGCCGGGGCAGTCTCGCGCGAGTTACGTCGCGAGTTGGCGATGAAGGTGTTTCAACATACGGCGCGCTACGACAGTCTGATCGCCGGGTATCTTGAACAACAGGTCCAGGGGAGTGACGTGCCCTTTCCGAAAATATTGTCGTTGCAGTTCGAACGGGCGGAGATGCTTCGCTATGGAGAGAACCCGCATCAGCAAGGGGCCTTCTATCGAGAGCTCCTTTCGACCGAGCCATCGGTGTCCCGTGGAAAGATCCTGCACGGCAAGGCGATGTCGTATAACAATTTCCTCGACGCCAATTCGGCGCTTGAGCTGGCGAAAGAATATGACGAAATCGCCGTGGCCATTATCAAACACAATAATCCCTGTGGAGTGGCATTGGGTGTAACGCCGGTTGAGGCGTATGTGAAGGCCCGGGAGACCGATCCCATCTCGGCCTTCGGCGGCGTGATTGCGTTCAATCGCCCCGTGGATTTGGCTGCGGCGAAGGAAATTACCTCCACGTTTGTGGAAGTCGTGATTGCGCCGGGCTTTGCAGAGGATGCGCTGGCAGAACTGAAGCGGAAGAAGGATTTGCGGTTACTCGATGTCGGGCCGCTGACGAAGGTGAAGCAGGCGGGCTTCGATCTCAAGAAATTAGTGGGCGGGTTGATCGTACAGAACCGGGATCTCGGGGTCTTGACCGATGTGAAAGCGCTCACGGTGCCGACGATACGCAAACCGACGGACGAGGAATATGCGGCCTGTGCCTTTGCCTGGAAGGTCTGCAAACATGTGAAGTCGAACGCCATTATCTATGCGAAGCCAGGGCAGACGGTGGGGATCGGCGCCGGCCAGATGAGTCGGGTCGATTCTGTGAAACTTGCGACGATGAAAGCCCAGATGCCGATCACGGGCTGTGTGATGGCGTCGGATGCGTTCTTTCCGTTCCGGGATGGGTTGGATGCCGCCGTTCAGGCGGGGATCACCACGGTCATTCAGCCTGGTGGTTCGATTCGCGATACCGAAATCATTAAAGCCGCAGACGAGCAGGGCGTGGCGATGATTATGACGGGCATGCGCCACTTCCGCCACTGACCAATGGTGACAATGGTGATGTGTGATCAGTGATGCGTGATGAGTTAAATCAGGACTGTCAACTCTTGTCGCGATTTGCCCCCGCTCTCAATTCATCTCTCACTCATCACCCATCACGCCTCACGAGTGGATTGAAATGAAAATTCTCGTTGTCGGAAGTGGGGGTCGCGAACATGCCATGGTGTGGAAACTTGCGCAAAGTCCTCGCAAGCCTACGCTCTACTGCGCGCCTGGCAATGCGGGGATCGAATCGCTGGCGACCTGTGTTCCGGTCAAAGCCGATGACATTGCCGGACTCAAAACATTTGTGCTCTCGGAGAAGATCGATCTGACGGTCGTGGGGCCGGAGGCCCCGCTTGCGTTAGGTATTGTCGACGAGTTTCGTCGATCGAGGCTCAAAATATTTGGACCGACGAAGGCCGCTGCGCGTATCGAGGCCAGCAAAGTTTTCTCCAAAGAGATTATGGCCGGCGCGAAGATTCTCACCGCGAAGGCACACAGCTTCGACAGAGTCGATTCGGCTCTGGCCTATCTCGATCGCCATGAGGTTCCGGTGGTGATCAAAGCTGATGGATTGGCGCAGGGAAAGGGCGTAGTGGTCGCGACGACGCGTGAAGAGGCGAAGCAGGCCGTCCGTGATTCAATGGAGCATGCCCTGTATGGTCAGGCCGGTCAGCGCCTATTGATCGAGGAGTTTTTAGACGGCGAGGAACTGACGGTCATGGCCTTCACGGATGGCCTGACGGTCGCGCCGATGTTGCCGGCGCAAGATCATAAGCGAGTCGGGGATGGCGATAGGGGACCCAACACTGGGGGCATGGGTGCCTATTGTCCTGCGCCGCTCGGTACGGAGGCGCTACGAGAGCAGGTCACCCGGCAAGTCCTCTATCCAGCCGTCGAAGCGTTGTCTCGTATGGGCTGTCCGTTTCAGGGCGTCTTGTATGCCGGACTCATGGTTGTGAACGGAACGCCGTACGTGTTGGAGTTCAATGCTCGGATGGGGGATCCAGAAACACAAGTCGTGCTCCCGTTGCTCAAGACCGATTTGTTGGAGGTCATTGAGGCCGTGATTGAACATCGGCTCAACCAACTGACCGTAGACTGGCATAATGACTCGGCAGTCTGTGTCGTCATGACGTCGGCAGGTTATCCAGGGATCTATCAGACCGGTCGTGCGATTCACGGATTGCCGACCGGCACCGACTCGACAACCCTGGTGTTTCATGCCGGAACCACACGATCGAATACCGATGTCATAACGGCCGGAGGACGGGTGTTGGGAATTACGGGACGTGGAACCACACTGGACGTTGCACAAGCGGAAGCTTATCGCGTGACGAAATCGATTGAGTTTGACGGCGCCCACTATCGGACGGATATTGCGCATCGCGCATTGTCACGACATGGGTAGCGCGGAAGGGGGCTGATGGTTCCTGCCATGGCAACGATCGAGCCCTATGCGGCTTCCACCCTGTCGGTGCTTGCTGAGCGGGTGCGTTGGGTGCTCGGAGAAAGCGGTCTTAGTGCCCTGCCCACGGAAAGTTTCTACGGGCTTGCGGTGGCCCCGTTCGACACACAGGCGCTCGCCAGGACCTCTCACCATCGTCTTTCCCGCAACGGGTGGACTCTCCGATGCGGAGACGGCAGGGACTGGCTCTGTCGTCATTCGTTTCAGTGCCTGGCAGCCGTTGGTTGATCTGGTGCGTCGAGTCGGGCCTGTGACCGGCACCAGCGCATATCGTGAGGGAATGCCGCCGCCTGCGAAGGCCGAAGATGTCTGGCCCAGTGTTGGCGACGCGTTCGATCTGATCGGTGACGCTGGACCGACCACTGGCAGGCGGCCGTCCACCGTCATTGATGTGCGGAGTCCGATCCGAATCGCTCGCGAGGGGGCGATCGAACGAGGCGCCATCGTGGCACAGTTGGCGGGTCATGGCCTGCCTCTTGACGTAGAGAGACGATGATCGTCCGCTTCACATTGAAAGGAGAATACTGATGACTCAAACAGCGATGGTGCGTAACCTTATTGCGGTGGCCGCCATAACGCTCGTTTCGGTGGGCCTATCCGGGTGTGATTATTGGCCCCCCGCACTCCAAACACAAATCGAACAACTCCAATCTGAGCTTCAGAGTGCGACCATGGAAAAGGCGCAGTTGCAAAATCAATTGGCATCCATGGCGAAGGTGAAAGACGATCTGCAGACGCAAGTGAACGATCTCTCCAAGGCGAATCACGATAAGTCGATTATGATCACCAGTTTGCAAAATGACCTGACGAAAGCGCAAGGGAGGCTGGCGAAGTCGGCGAAAGTTGCAACACCAAAGGCCCGCGTTGTCAAAAAATCCTCTACACCTGTCACGCAGAAGGCCCCAGCCAAGGCCCCATCCAAGAACAAACCATCGTCCAAGAACAAAACATCATCCAAGACCGCAATCACGCGCTGACAGGCTGCGAAAAAACTCGACTCATGCGTCATACGTCGCGCTTCGCACAGGCGCCGTCTCGCATCAAAATAGACCGCATCCTGCCAATGCGCCGTGTCTCCACAGTCTACTTGGCGGTGGAAGACGCCGGTGCAGTCGTCGTGGTCTTTGAGGGAGATGAGGTTGTGCTCGACGGGGTGCTTACTGGAGCGGAAGAGGAGGGAGGAGCCGGAGTAGAGGGAGCAGTGGACGTCGTCTGGTCGGACGTACTTGGCGCCGCCTCTTTCTTCTCCCCAGTCGTGGCTGTTGGTGCTTCATTGCCTGAGGAAGGCTTCATTTTGTCGGAGTAGTCCGTGACATACCACCCGCTCCCTTTGAACATGATGGCTGGCGATGAAATGAGTCGCTCTACGCGCTTCCCGCATCGTGGACAGACGGTGAGGGCGTCGTCCTTCATACTTTGTTTGACCTCAAACTTATCTGTGCAGCTTTCACATTGATACTCATAGATAGGCACGATTCGTCTCCTCCTACTTACTCGGTCTTCAGGCGTATCTGTTTTGTTTTTCCCCGGGAGTGTCGTTCAACCGGAAAACCAGATACACGAGAGGGACCATATACAGCGCATACGGTGTTCTTGCACGGGCGAACCTGTTCGGTGGCCGGCTAGGTCAACTGTTGGAACGCCTTGTCGAGGCGATCCATACCCCGAACAATCGTCTCCATGCCGGTCGCATAGGACAATCGAATATGCTGCGCGCTCCCGAACGGTTCACCGGGAACCACGGCGACCTGGAAGTCCCGCAACAGATAGTTCGCAAGGTCGGTCGGGGCGGCGATCGTTCCATTCGGGCCCTGTCGTCCAAGCAGTCCACTCACATTGGGGAAGGCATAAAACGCTCCGCTGGGCATTCTGCAGTGGACGCCGGGCATCGTGTTCAAGCGCTCAACCATGACGCGCCGTCGCCGATCAAACTCTGTCACCATCGTTTGCGTAAAGGCGCCGCCTTCACGCAACGCGACAACGGCAGCCTTTTGTGAAATGGAACAAGGGTTGGACGTACTCTGGCTTTGAATATTCGCCATGGCGGTCAACAGGTCTTTGGGGCCGGCCGCATAGCCGATCCGCCAGCCGGTCATCGCATAGGCTTTGGAGACACCGTTAACCACGATCGTACGGGCCGCGACCTCCGGTCCTAAGGAGGCGATACTCGTATGCGTCGCCCCATCGTAGAGGATTTTTTCATATATCTCATCTGAGATCAGCAGGAGATCCCGACGAAGAGCCAGTTCTGCCAGACGTTCAAGTGTCGCGTTATCGTAGGTTGCCCCCGTTGGATTGCATGGGCTATTGACGATAATCGCCTTGGTGCGTGGGGTGACAAGCCGTTCCAATTCATGGGTATCAATGGCGTACCCCTCCTCTTCACAAGTCGGCAAGAACACCGGCGTGGCGTCGTTCAGCAGGACTTGGTCGGCATAGGAGACCCAAGAGGGAGTGGGAATGATGACTTCGTCACCGGCTTCGAGAAGCGCTTCGGCAAGGTTGTAGAGCGAATGTTTGGCGCCACAGGACACCAGCACTTGGGATTTTTCGTACCGGAGCCCTTGCTCCGCTTGCAGCTTGTCGATGATGGCGTGGCGCAGTTCATCGATGCCGGATGAGGGTGTGTATTTTGTAAACCCCGAACGAATGGCGGCTTCTGCTGCAGCTTTCACCGGCTCGGGTGTGTCGAAGTCTGGTTCTCCTGACGAGAAATCGACGACGTCGATTCCACGTGCGGCCATCGCCTTTGCGGTTGCAGCCATGGCCAAGGTGGGGGAGGGGGCGATTCGCCCCGCTCGCGCAGCCAGCTTCATGCTTTTAAACTCCTGACCCGTTCCTGCAATTGACGCGCGACTTCTGGGTGCAAAAACTCCGTAAGCGCTCCGCCGTGGGTCGCCACGTCTTTAATGATGGTTGACGACAAATAGGAATATTCTTCGCTGGGCATCAGAAAGACAGTTTCAACCTGTTTGGCCATTTTTCGATTGATCAGAGCCATCTGGAATTCATGTTCAAAGTCTGAGATGGCCCGCAAGCCACGGATAATGGCATGTGCGCCATATCGCTGAACATAGTCCACGAGTAAACCATCGAAGTGAGTCACTTCAACCTGCTTCATCTCCTTCATCACAATCCGGATCATCTCCAGCCGTTCGGTCAGGGTGAAAAGTGGATGCTTCGAGGGATTGGGTGCCACAGCGACGACCACTTTGTCGAATACGCGCAAGCTTCGGGTAATGATATCGGTATGTCCGTGGGTGATGGGGTCGAAGGTTCCTGGGTAGATGCCGATTTTCATGATGTCGCTGGCACGGAGGCCGACACATCGTACCGATAGAGCGCCGTATCGCCATACTGGTATCGCCGCACCAGCAGGGCACGGCCGATCGATGCAGGCAATTCGGTACGCGAGTCTTGTTCGATCATCACGACAGCATGTTCCGACAACAACCCGGGCCTCCAGGCATGGATCAAGATGTCTAGCTCATCCTGTGCGGCATAGGGCGGATCCGCAAACAGTACGTCATAGGGATCACCCCACCAGTCGTTCCGTTCGAGAAAGGCCGCTGTCTGTCCCCTATAGACCTGCGCTCGGTCGAGCAACTGACAGGTCCGCAGATTTTCCTGTAACAGCTGCACGGCTGTAGGGTTCGATTCGACAAAGGTCACGGCTGCGGCTCCGCGGCTTAGCGCTTCAATCCCGACAGCTCCCGTCCCTGCATATAAATCAAGAAAGCGCCCACGAGACACCTGGGGCCCGAGAATGGAAAAAATGGCTTCGCGAACCTTGTCGGATGTAGGGCGGAGTGCCGTTCCTTGCGGCCCACTCAATCGGCGACCTCGGTGGGATCCTGCGATAACACGCATACATTCAGGTGAAAAAGATTTTTGAACCGCTGACTGTAACACAGCGTTTTTGAAGGGGTCAAGATACGTGCGGCTGAAGCGTGAGGTGGAGTGGGGGTGAGCAAGGAAGGGGAGGCCGAGAGGAATGGAAGTATTTTGTCGCTCTAGGAGCCTGAGTCTATAATGACGCCCGGTGCCATGGCCACGACCGAAGACGTGAGCGACGGGGCATCAGCGCTGCCACGTCGACCGTCCGTGGCGATCGAGAGGGTCGAGTAGTAGAGAGACACATCGCAATTATTCTAAGAGGTCTCCACTATCTGTGGCTTGCGAGCGGCCAAGCTCTTTTGCCGATTATTTGAAATGGTGCGATCGATAATGGCACCACAATTGATGCATTTCCAGGCATAGAACACGAGAAAGAAGTCGGAGAACCGCTCGAGCATCATGAGGCCTTTACACTTCGGACATTCCATCGAATCCTCCCATGGTTGTTGTGCACTGCTGCAGGCGTACCAAAGCAAGTACCGCACCAAATTTTGGCTATACGTAATTTCAACAGTTTAGGTGATACGTATTTGTTTGCACGTAGCTATCGAGGGGTGACTGCGAGTACGATAATGTTCAGAGTGTCATTTTTTGTCCGAGGAGGATGAATGGCTCGCAAGGTAGGAGGACGAGGGATCGCCCAATGGCCTGAAACAGAACGGCCGCGCGAACGGTTACTCACACAGGGGCCAGAGGCGCTCACGAATGCCCAACTCCTGGCCATTCTCCTTCGAGTCGGTCGTCAGGGGTCTTCAGCGGTGCAAGTCGGGATGGATATCTTGGATCGACTCGGGGGTGTGGCCGGCCTGGCACAATGCGGGATCGAAGAGCTCTGCGCGATCGCAGGTGTGGGAGAAGCCAAAGCAGCCCAATTGAAGGCGGCCATTGAATTGGGGAAGCGTGCTCTTGCTGGCCCGCTGACCAAAGGCACAAAAATCACGTCCAGCCGTGACCTCTTCACCCATTACCACCCAACCTTACGTGACCTGCGTCACGAAGTGTTCAAAGTTATTTTGCTGGATGCCAAGCACGCCATTATGCGTGACACCACCGTATCGGAAGGCAGCTTGACGCTCAGCATTGTTCATCCACGCGAAGTCTTCACACTCGCAGTCAAAGAATCAGCGGCCGCAGTGATTTTTCTGCATAACCATCCCAGTGGTGATCCGACGCCGAGCCAGGAAGATCGTGTCTTAACGGCGCGATTGGTGTCGGCAGGGGAGATACTGGGCATTCGGGTCCTTGACCATCTTGTCGTCGGCGACGGGCGCTATGTCAGCTTTGCCGATCAAGGGTGGCTGACACATGATGGTATCGGCGCGTAAGCGAAAGGAGCGTTGCAGCGATGTAACAAATCTGGTTCATGTGGTTTGTTTTGTTTACTTGGTTGATTGGGTTCATCCGCTTAGTTTCTTTCAACCAAACACACAAGACAAACCAAACAGACCCAATAAACAAAAAAGGAGGACCCCATGAGCGAGCTAGGGAGGGCGTCACTCAGAAATGTCGCGATAATCTCCAGCGCCGGTACCGGGAAGACCTCGCTGGCCGAGGCCATGCTCTTTACTGCGGGCGCTGTTCCCCACCTCGGGTCGATCGCACAAGGCACAACTGTCTCGGACTTTGAGCCGGAAGAGGTGCACCGCCGCCGTTCCGTCAGTACCAGTCTTCTCCGTTGCTCCTGGAATCACACCACCATCAATCTTGTCGATCCCCCCGGCGCACTGGATCTGCTTGGCGAGCCGGTCATGGCCTTGCGGGCGGTAGACGCCGTGATCCTCGTCGTGAGCGCCTCATCGGGGATTCGAAGCGAACTTGTCAGAGTCTGGTCCCACGTCACCGCACTCAGCTTGCCCTGTCTCCTCTTCCTCAACGAATTGGATAAAGAGGGCGCCTCCCTCGACGGGGGGGTCGGGATGTGTCAACGCGATCTTGGACGTACGCCATTGCCGATGTCGCTGCCGTTTGGCAGTGGCGCTCAGCTTGAGGGAGTGCTGGATCTCGTTCAACAGAGCCTCATCACGTCGCGCGCGGACATCCCAACGTGTCAACGTGAACAGATACCTGAACAGACGCGGACGTTGGTCACTGATGCGCAAAAGCGCATTCAGGAGGAGGTGGCCGAGAGAGATGATCGATTATTGGAACAGTATCTCACTGTGGGAGCGTTAACGCAGGAGGACCTGATCGATGGGCTTCGGCTTGCGGTCCAGGCCGGCACGATTGTCCCGCTGTACAGTGGTTCCGCGATCAAGAATATCGGGATTGTTCCACTCCTTAACGCCATCGTCGACTTGTTGCCATCGCCGATGGATCGAGTTTCGCGGGTCTCGTTGGAAGGCCTGCATCCGGATACGGGTGAGGCCGTGAGTCGCCGTGCCGTTCGTGAAGATCCCTTTTCCGGTATCGTGTTCAAGACCCTGATAGACCCGTTTATCGGGCGACTGTCTTTTCTACGGATCCTATCGGGGGTTCTTCACGCAGACTCGACCGTCTTCAATAGTTCTCGGGGCAGTAAAGAGAAAAGTGGGCATCTGTATACGGTGATGGGGAAGAAACATACGGCCCTGTCGTCGGCTGAAGCTGGGGAGATCGTGGCCATCGGGAAACTCAAAGATACGCAAACCGGCGACACGCTCTGTGACGAACAGGCTCCCATCCGTTATCCGAAGACGGCGCTTCCGCGGCCTGTGTTGTCCTTTGCCATTGAGCCGAAGTCCAATGCCGATATCGAAAAAATCGGTCTCGGGCTACATAAGTTGATCGAAGAAGATCCGACGCTCGAATTTTCACGGCATGCGGACACGAAGGAGATGGTCTTAAGCGGGATGGGCCAATTGCACATCGATCTTGCACTCGAAAAATTGCGTCGCAAGTACGGTGCAGACGTGGTGCTGCATATGCCGAAGATTCCCTATCGCGAAACCATTCGCGTGACGACACAGGCGCAGGGGAAATATAAAAAGCAAACCGGAGGGCATGGCCAGTACGGCGATTGTTGGCTGGAGCTGGCGCCGCTGCCACGCGGGGAGGGATTCAAGTTTGAGAACAAGGTCGTCTGCGGAGCCATTCCACGCAACTTTATCCCGGCGGTGGAGAAAGGGGTGGTCGAAGCGATGCAGCACGGGAGCCTCGCGGGATTTCCTGTCGTCGATTGCCGAGTCGCCGTCTATGATGGCTCCTATCACACAGTGGATTCATCGGAGATGGCGTTTAAGATCGCTGCGTCGATGGGGTTCAAGAAGGCGTTGGAGGCGGCCCATGCCGTCCTACTAGAGCCGATCATGACGGTGGAGGTTGAGTCGCCGGCGGATCACATTGGCGGTGTGATTGGGGACTTGAATGCGCGCCGTGGACG
The DNA here is from genome assembly GCA_034440335.1 of Nitrospirota bacterium. Classification (GTDB taxonomy): domain Bacteria; phylum Nitrospirota; class Nitrospiria; order Nitrospirales; family Nitrospiraceae; genus Palsa-1315. The sequence continues at coordinate 18,137 of JAWXBV010000235.1, forward strand.
GATTCTCCACGTGGAGGCAAAGGACCAGACGGAGCAGATCACGGCCCTCGTGCCGATGGCGGAGTTGCTGACGTATGCCACGACGCTGAACTCGCTTACAGCTGGATGTGGCAGGTATGCGATGGAATTCGCGCGGTACGAGGAAGTGCCGCGCGAGCTTGCGGCTCGCATCATTGACACACACAAGATGGAGACTCATGCGTCCGCACATTGAGCCATGAAGCTCCCCGCAGCAAGCGGCAGGGTATCGTGCGAAATTATCCGAAGCTACTGCGGGTTCTCCTTGCCTTCACCCCCGTAGCCACGCGACGGAGTATTCGGCGAAGGAGAATCAAGGGCTGCGGAAGAAGTAGGCCGAGGCCGAGGGTGACCGAGGGTATGACGGCATGGAACTCAACCTCATGCATATCTTTATGTAAATCTTCTTCTCCACTGTATGGAATGGTTTTTAGCTCCACCTGTATTACGGATCGGTTGATTTGAGTACCACATAGAATGCACGGCTTTCTCTGAGCACACGAAGCAGAATGGTTTCGCCTCGACGGACTTTGGAGACTGCGCGGCTGAATTCTCCGACCGATCCTATCTCGATACGGTTCACTTCCTTGATGAGATCGCCTTCGTGAAGACCTTCCGATTGGGCGAGACTTCCTGGCTCCACTTTGCTGATCATGACACCCCGGCTTTCTTGGAGCTTGAATTTGTCAGCGAGGCCAGGTGTCAGATCTTGCACGTCCAGACCCAACTTGATTTCAGTGCGTACCTGGGGAAAAGCGGTCATGACGGCCTGGTCCCGACGTTCAATGAGGGCGACGTCCAATACCAGGCGTTGCTGGTCGCGGACGATCTCAACTGTTGCCGTTGATCCCGGGAGTAATCCCGCCACGACGCGAGAGAGCCGGTTTGGCGTATCGATCACCGTTCCATCGATACGGGTCAGAATGTCGCCGGGCTTGATGCCGGCTGCCGCAGCCGGGTCCTTCTCAAACACTTCATTGACCAGGACTCCATCGCCTTCCTTGACGCCGAACTTCCGTGCCAATTCCACCGTGAGCGGTTGGATGCCGACGCCCAGCCAGCCTCGCATCACTCGTCCCTGCGTCAGTAATTGCTGAATCACTTGCTTGGCCATGTTGGAAGGAATCGCAAAGCCGATCCCTTGGGCGAAGTTAATGATGGCCGTATTGATGCCGATAATTTCGCCGCGCAGGTTGAAGAGCGGACCGCCCGAGTTGCCGGGATTGATCGACGCGTCCGTCTGAATAAAGCTTTCATAGCGCGAGAGATTGATGTTTTCCCGGCCGATCCCGCTGACGACTCCGAGCGTGACCGTCCGATCGAGTCCGAATGGATTCCCTACGGCGAGCACCCATTGGCCGACGCGTACGCCTGATGAATCTCCGAAACGGGCGCTCGGGAGGGGATGGTCCGCGGTGACTTTGAGCACGGCTAAGTCTGTATCCAGATCCTTCCCAACGACTTGTGCGATCAACGTGGACTTATCGGAAAAGCGGACCTCAACTTCCGTCGCGTCTCCGATCACATGGTTATTCGTGATGATATGGCCATCAGGGTCGATGATGACGCCGGACCCTGATCCTGAGGCATTGGGGGCCCGCTCTTGAGCAGGCTCACGCCCTCGCCCAGGTCCGGACAAGGGAATGAGATTCACGACGGAGGGTTTTGCCGTTTCGGCCAAATCGGTGATGACCGTTTGAATTTCTTCCAGTAGGCGGAGACCCGGTGAGTCGCTGGGCCTTGGTGCAGCAGACTCAGTGGCCGCGAACGAGTAGGTCGTGAACAAGACCATGAACACAAGGCTGATGAAGAGGTGTCGCAGGCGAGCCATCGTGTCCTCCCTCGTGGGATTGTACATCAGGAATAATCATGCAGGCTAGACCGACTTGGCGTCCCGCGCCTGGGTGAACTCAGAGGCAACCTGCGCGAGATCTGCCTGCAGTCCGATCATGACCAGGACATCGCCAGCGCGGAGTATCAGGGTACCGTCGGGCGGCATGATAATTGGTCCGCGAAGGACCGTGACGAGACGAATCGACGCAGGCAGTGCCACCTCAACGAGTGTTCGCCCAATGACCGGCGATCCCTGGGCGACAAGGAACCGTTCGATGGCCGCTGCGCGAAGACTCAGGTCCTGTTGGAGGGTCAAGAGCTCGTGGTGAATCGTTTCCATCTTGAGTTCGCGGATGTGGCTGTCAACGCTGAGTAGTGTCTGTTTTAACATCTGAATGCGGTCGCTGGTCTGATCGAGAAGATTGTCCAATTGATTGGATGGCGAGCCTGACTCACGGCTGAACGGTGGGCGCTGTGCACAGAGCGCGACAATCTGACGTCCGAGGTCGCCATGACCCTGTTCGATCTGGCTCAATACGCTCGACGCGTGACTATGCAAGCGGAGCACCTGAACCTTACGGTTGACGCGTTCGGCAAGCGCAAGGACGGTTTCATACATCGCGCTTCCGGTGATCGAGAGTTCCTGCTGAATACGACCGAGCAGTTCAAGCGACATTGATCGTCATTCCAGTTATGTCTGATAAGAATGATTATGTAAACTCGTGAGTCTGTTCCGTATAGATCCCAACAGTACCCTTCCGGCGCAAAGATTTCAACGGACAGGCTGGTCTATCTGGTGTGTTTCGTCGATCTGGTCTATCTCATTTATTTGTTAAACAAGACAGACGAGACAGACCGAATAGACCAGACAAACCAGTAGGAGCGAGACCTATTGCAGCCTATCGAGACTGCCTGAGGCTCTGGCGACATTCACCCGAGCGGCGTTCAATTGAAACAAGGCTTCAATCAAATTTTCCCGAGCGCGAGCGACCGCAGTCAATCCATTGGTCAGTTCGAAATGACTGGAGGCGGTGATCACGGCATAGCGCTCTCGCGCCAATTCCAGCTCCTTCAAGGCCGATCGCAGGCCGGCTTGCGCGATTCCAACCTGGTCTCTTGCGGCTGTTACGCCTGCCATGGCGTCATGCACTTCCATTTTCACATGATTCACAATGGATTGAAGACGCAACGTTTCCTGCCGCAATTGGCTGCGGGATTCGGCAATGCGTCCTTCGCGTTGCCCTCCATCAAAAATTGGAATCTGGACCAACAGCGCCACGTTGTAGGTATCGAGGGTGCTGTTCCATCGATTTCCTATGAGACCATAGTCCCCTTGCGCCACCAACGACGGCAGACGTTCACCCGTGATGGAGGAATAGGTCAACTCCGTGGCTCGCACGCGTGTCGCCTGCCCGATCACCTCCGGTCGCTGTTTCAATGCCTCCTCGACGACGGTCTGTATGGCGGGCTGGCCGAGCACGTCGGGGTGAAATTCATCGGTCAAGGTCAACGGGGTGTCATAGGGGAGCGCCAAGAGATTGAGGAGGTTTAGCTTGGCGCGCTCGACGGCATACTGCGAGACGGACGTGTGCTGCCGCTCGTCGGCAAGTTGCGCCTCGATCCGCGCGAGATCGAGACCAGTCGCCACCCCTGCGCGCTGACGCTGCTTAATGAGCCCGAGCAGATCGGTCATGACGGATTGGTTCGCCTCATGCATCTTCACCATGCCCATGGCCTTCAGGCCCTCCATATAGCTGAGCGCCACGCCGGCCATCGTATCGAACTTCCGGCTATCGGACTCCGACTCGCTGACATGGAGCATTTCGCGGGAGGCGCGCCAGCGCTGGATCAAACTGACGCTGAGGAGATTCTGCGACGCACTGACCCGCGCATCGAAAATACTGAAGGGATGGGATCGGACAGGGTCGAGTCCGAAGGTTCCTCGAAACTGGGTTTGCCTGGTTTGCCGAACGGTCGATGAGAGGTTGGGGAGCATGGCGCCCAATTGCGTCTGCACCTGCCCACGGGCTGCCTCGATCCGTTCTTTATAAAGGAGCACGTCGGGGTTCTTTTCAACCGCCGCAGCCAAGGCTCCCCGCAAGGTCAGCGGCAATGGTTGAGCCGGAGGCGATGGTGAGCTAACGCGACCTTCCCCTCCTCCCACTGCGCTTTCAGCATGGGCAATGTGTCCGAGAAACATCGCAGCCACAACCATGAATGACACGAGTATATATACGTGAAAATAGAATGACTTACTCATCGCTCTCTGATGCTTTACTTGACTGATTTCAACAACGGACTCAGGAGATATTCAATCATGCGTCGTTGGCCGGTCTTGATCTCGACCGTCACCGCCATGCCAGGCGACAGATGGACCTGCCTCCCCTCCACATCGATGGTAAAGCGGTCCATACTGACCCTGGTGGGATAGACCAGCCCGACCTTCTCAATCGGCGCGGCATCGTCGGAAACATGCAAGACCTTTCCTGGAATCGTGCCGTAGAGGGTGAAGGGAAAGGTCTCGACCTTGATCTCCACGATCTGACCGTTCTTCACAAACCCCACGTCTTTATTTTCAACCTGGGCCGCCACTTCAACTGGGTGGTCCTGCGGAACCACAATCAGAAGCTCCTGTGCCGGGGTCACGACACCGCCCACCGTGTGCACCGCCACCTGTTGCACGACGCCGTCGATGGGAGCCGTCAACCGTTGGAGATCGGCCTTTTGCCCGGCTTTCGTGACATCCTGAACCAGCGATGATGCCTTGGTCTCCAACAAGGACAGCTCCGCCTGTTTCGTCTGTTGAAACTCCGAGACGAAGACGCGATAGTTGGTCTCTGCCTCCGACAAGGCGGATCGATCTTGACGCAATTTTTTGCGCTGTCCGGCAAGTTCTTGGGTTTTGTCGATCCGTTGCTGCTCGGCTTGGAGGAAATCCAGCTTCGTGGCCGCATCGTGTTCCAACAGTGTTTTGAAGGCGTCTGCTCGTTCGGCCTCCATCGGGACCGTCGCTTCGAGCCGTTGAATATTCTCTTTCGTTTGGTCGAGCGCGGCCTTTCGCTGATCGATCAAATGTTGCGCGGTCCCGACCCTGGCCCGATACTCGGCCAGTTGGTCGCGAAGGAGTTGGCGTTGCAGCAGAATATGCTGTGGATCGACATCGGCGGGGGCGTCGAACGTCGAGCGGCCGGCAATCAGGGCGCGTAAGCGAGCCGCGTCGATTGCTGCCGCGTGGTACTCATTCGAGGCGCGATTTTGATCGGCTCGGTTCTGGGTCGAATCCAGTTCAATCAGCACCTCTCCCCGTTTGACGATCTGCCCATCCTGCACATGAATGGCCGTGATGACGCCGGTCTCATAGGGCTGAATCACTTTGGAGTAGCCGCTGGGAATGATCTTGCCTTGCGCCGTCGCGACAATGTCGATCCATCCCAACGTCGCCCAAAGCACACCGCTCGCAAACATAGCCATAATCGTCCAGAGGATCGCGCGTCCGATGGGCGACGGTGGGGCCTGCTGAATTTCCAGAACAGCAGGAAGAAATTCAGTCGCGCGGCCCATCGGCGCCGTGCCGAGCGGGCGATCGCGTTCAGCCTGCCAGGCCGCCTTCCAGACCGTCCAATGACGTGACAGCACTCCAAATGCCATAATCTGTTCTACTCCAGGCTCGTCGTTCGTCTCGCGAGTCTCTTCGGTCTGTTTTGTCTACCTCGTCTCATACCAGACAGACCAGAGAGACAGGGCGACAACCAGACAGACCCTTACGCCTCACGCATCACCGCCGCAGAGCCATCCTGATGCGAGTGCAGTCGCGCATAGAATCCCTTCACCCGCAGCAATTCTTCATGCGAGCCCTGCTCCACGATCTCACCTTTCTCCACCACATAAATCCGATGGGCCAGTCGCACGGTGCTCAGTCGATGGGCGATAATAACGACCGTCCGGCCTTGACCGATCTGCGCCATGTTCCGCTGAATGATGGCTTCCGATTCATAGTCCAACGAACTCGTGGCTTCATCGAAGATCAGGATGCGCGGGTTCGCCACCAACGCTCTGGCGATCGCAATCCGCTGGCGCTGCCCGCCGGACAGCGAACAGCCGTGCTCTCCCACCATCGTGTCGTAGCCTTCGGCCAATTCAATAATGAATTCGTGCGCGCCGGCCAGCTTGGCCGCGTGAATCACCCGCTCCATGGCCAATCCCGGATCGGCCAGCGCAATATTGTCGCGCACAGAGCTGTTGAACAGAAAGTTTTCTTGGAGCACCACCCCCACCTGCCGGCGGAGCCAGGCCGGATCCACCTGCGCAAGGTCCACCCCGTCTACGAGAATACGCCCCCGCTCCGGCACATAGAGCCGTTGAAGCAATTTGGCAATGGTGCTCTTACCCGAACCGGACCGTCCGACCAGCCCGATCACCTGACCGGGCGCTACAGTAAACGAAACCTTGCGGAGCACCTCCGAGCCGTCAGGGCGATAGCGAAAGGTCACGTTCTCGAAGAGGATCTGTCCGTTGACTTGAGGGAGCGTCGTCCGATTCGGATTATAGGAAGGCTCCGGCTGCGTATTGAGGATATCCCCGAGCCGCTGCACCGAGATGCCGACCTGTTGGAATTCCTGCCACAGATTGACCAAACGCAGTAACGGCCCCGTCACTTGCGCCGACAGCATATTGAAAGCGATCAATTGCCCGATGGTCAGATCCCCCTCGATCACCCGATAGGCGCCCACCCACAGCAGGGCCACAATCGTGACCTTTTGAATACAGGCGGCCGTCTGACCGGCCACCGTCATCAAACTGGTGGCCCGAAAGCTCGCCCGCACATAGCCCGCCAGTTGTTCTTCCCACTTGCGCAAGAGCGGCGGCTCGACGGCCAAGGCCTTCACCGTTTGAATACCGCTGATCGCTTCTACCAGGAAGGACTGATTGTCTGCGCCGCGATTGAATTTTTCATGGAGCCTGGCGCGGATCGCCGGGGTAATGGAGATCGAGAGCAGGGCATAGAGCGGCAAGGATGCCATGACGATCACGGTGAGGATGGGACTGTAGAACCACATGACCACGAGAAACACCACGGTGAACACCAGGTCGAGCAGGACCGTGACCGAATGACTCGTCAAGAACTGGCGGATATGTTCCAGTTCTCGCACCCGCGCCACCGTATCCCCGACCCGCCTCGCCTCAAAATAGGCCAAGGGGAGCGCCAACACATGGCAGAACAACTGCGCTCCCAGCCCGACATCGATCCGGTTCGTCGTATGGGAGAACAGATAGGTCCGCAACCCACCCAAGACCGCATCGAAGAGCGCCAGGGCGATCATGCCGACCGCCAATACATGGAGCGTCGTAAAGCCCTTGTGGACCAGCACCTTGTCGATCACGACTTGGGTGAACAGTGGCGTCAGCAGGGCAAAGAGCTGCAAAAAGAACGATGCGACTAATACCTCGCCAAGAAACTTGCGATATTTAACAATTGCCTGGATGAACCAGGTGAAGTCGAACTTGAGGTCTTGCAGGCGGAGGTTCGCTCGTTTGGTAAAGAGCAGCAGCTCCCCGGTCCAGGCCGATTCGAACTGTTCGCGAGAGAGAATCAGCGGGCGCGCCTCGGTGGGATCTTGGACAAGAATTTTTCCCCCTTCGATCTTGGCCAGCACCACATAGCGCCCGTCCGTCCGCTTTGCGACGGCGGGAAGCGGTATGCCGGGCAACGTGCTCCATTCAGCCCTGCGCTGCCCGGCTTTCAGTCCGATATGTTTGGCCGCGCGGAGCAGATCGGTATCGGACAGGACGTGACCGGACTGGGCAAACTGATGGCGCAGCTGCGATCCGTCGGCCGGCAAATCGTAAAAGCGGGCCAGAATCAAGAGGCAGACTAAACCTGTGTCCGTGGCTCCAGTGATAGCGGCTGGGGCTGTGGAATTGGATGGAGGAGAGGCTCTCCCTACGTCGGTTGGCATGGAGTCATCTTAGGGTGTTCTGCGCATGCGACCAAACGTTTTCGACTAATGACACAACGGGGCCTGTGCCGGCGCGTCCTCGATGGCAGGGCAGCACGCGTCATCACCCTTCCTATGAAGGTTGGATTGGGCTGGAATAGTCGAGAGCTTGGAGTGAAACCCTGTTCAGGGATATCATTGAAGAATATTCATCCACGATATACAGGAGAGATATCATGGGAACCATTTCGTTGAAACTCCCAGAGGATGTTCTGGAAGCCAGCCGTCGCTGTGCCGATACGCTCCATCTGTCAAGAGCCGCATACAACCCGCAACCTTGACACACGAGTACCCTTTCGATAGGGTGCGCAGTGGAGCGCACAACCATGAATCTCACAACCACCCAACTCACCTATCATGATTACAGGCTACTCCCGGACGATGGGAAGCGTTATGAAATCATTGAGGGAGACCTGTGTATGACCCCAGCGCCGGTCACCAGACATCAGATCATCGTTGGCAGGCTACTTCATGCACTGTTGTCCTACCTCGATACCCATCCCGTTGGCACCGCACTCACAGCGCCGTGCGACGTAATACTCAGCGACACCGACATCGTTCAGCCGGATGTGCTGTTTGTGCATCATAACAGCAGGGCACGGGTCGCCGAACAAAACGTTCAAGGACCTCCTGACATGGTGGTTGAGGTCTTGTCCCCCGGCACAGCCGCCCGCGATCGCGATTTGAAACGCAAGCGCTACGAGCACTTCGGGGTGCAGGAATATTGGCTGATCGATCCCGACAAAAACACACTTGAGATTCTCTCCTTGCAGGATGGACGGTATGTTGACGTCTGCCGAGCCACATATCCAGCCGAATGCACTTCGGCTCTCTTGCCCAAATTAGTTCTTGACCTTGGCTCCCTTCTGAAGTAACGGCCCGCCGTGGTGGCTGGCTCCGCCGAAGGCGGTACCTGTCCAGCTACTCCACGCCAAAAGACCGGCGACTGTCCCCCTTGGACACAGGCACCGCCTGCCCCGGAGCCAGCCCGGCTTTTTGCGCAAGTGTCATTCCAATTCCAGCAGTTGGCCATTGAGCATTCACCATTTACCATACCAATCTCGCCTCACCACTTGGCATCTCACGTCTTCTCCAGGAGGATGCTCAAACAGCCTGTCCAGCAAGGCCGCAGCGAGAGAAGGCCCGCAGGCGTACCCTCGGGGTACGTTGAGGGTCTAAACGATGCGAGAACGATGCTGGCGGGTTGTTTCAGCATCCGATGCTATTGCCAGCTCGCGGCCAGAACGGTCTGCACCTCCTGGGGCCTCTGATCGATCGCCTGATCCCACGTGAGCCCGGTCTGGGCCGTGAACCCGGCCATGGCCTGAATCAATTGATCCACTTGCGTATTGAGGAGCACCTCTCCATCACCAGCCTGGATAATTTCAACCTGGTTCGACGTGCTG
>JAWXBV010000236.1:0-9847 GCA_034440335.1 Nitrospirota bacterium
GCGGCCTTCCCGTACCCGCCGCTCATAGGCCTCGTCGAGGTAGACGAGCATGACCACGCCGGTCTCCGCCGCCACGCCGGCCAAGGCGATGATGCCCACAGCCCATCAGTGCCGGTCGTGTTGCACTTGGAGCTAGAACTCAAGCTTGCTTACCTTGGGGAGTCATGCCTCCATATCTCTCAACCGATTGTCTTTTCGTTCCCTCCACCAGCGCCACATCACATAGACGGGTGGAATGACGAGCAGCGTGAGGATCATGGCGGAAAAGACCCCGCCGACCTGTGGCGCGGCGATCCGTTTCATCACATCGGCGCCGGTACCGGTGGCCCACATCACCGGGAATAGCCCCACGACATCGACAAGCCCGATCATGGCCATGGGTCGGATGCGTTCCACCGCCCCAAGATGGACGGTCTCGATGAGGTCTTGAAGTGTTCGTAGGCCCCCGGCCTCTTTTCGCCGCTTACAGGCCTCGTCGAGATAGGCCAACATCACGGCGCTGGTCTCCGCGGCGGTGCCCACGACTGTGATAAGCCCCACCCACACCGCAATGCTCATGTTGTAGTCGAGGATCGCCAGGTACCACACTGCGCCCACCAGCGATAGGGGTACGCCCACCATCACCATGCAGGTTTTCGCGACCGATTGGAATGCGAAATAGAAGATCACGAAGATGATGATGAGCGTCAACGGCACGACGAACTTCAGCCGTTCTTTCGCCCGCTCCATGAACTCATATTGACCGGACCAGACAATCGTATAGCCCGGCGGCAGCGTCACCTTCTCCCTCACCACTCGTTTGAGGTCCTCCACATAGCCGCCGACATCCCGTCCCGTCATGTCGAGGAAGACGTAGCCCGCGAGCAGGCCGTTTTCGTCTCGGATCATCGGCGGGCCGTTGACGAATCGGAGCGTCGCCAGTTGCGCGAGCGGCACTTGCGCGCCGGTCGGCGTATCAACGAGCACGCGTTTGAGCTTTTCAGGATCATCCCGCAACTCACGGAGATAGCGGACGTTGATCGGATAGCGCTCACGGCCTTCGATCGTAGTCGCGATATTTTCACCCCCGATGGCCGTTTCGATGATCTTGCCGACATCCATCAACTTGAGCCCATAACGCGCGATCTCGTCGCGATTGATGTCGAAGTCCAGGAAGTAGCCGCCGGACACCCGCTCCGCATAGACGCTACGTGTGCCTGGGACCTCTTTGAGCACCTGTTCCAGATGCTCGCCGATCTGTTCGATCTGCTTCAGATCCGGTCCAAAGATTTTCATCCCGACCGGCGTCCGAATCCCAGTCGTCAACATGTCGATCCGAGCCTTGATCGGCATGGTCCAGGCGTTCGTCACACCAGGAATCTTGAGCGCGCGATCCATCTCATCCACAAGTCCCTCATAGCTCAGCCCTGGTCGCCATTGCTCCTTCGATTTCAGCTCGACCACTACTTCCATCATGCTGAAGGGCGCCGGGTCGGTGGAGGTCTCCGCCCGTCCCGCTTTGCCGAAGACATGCTCAACTTCGGGGAAGGATCGAAGCTTTTGATCCATGATCTGAAGCAGCCGGCTGGCCTCCGTCACCGACAAGCCCGGCAAAGTCGTCGGCATATAGAGAATCGTGCCTTCGTAGAGGGGCGGCATAAACTCGGAGCCCATGCGCTGATAGACCGGGACAATGCTGATCATGAGTCCGATGGCCAGGACTACCACGGTTCCGCGATGCAGCAATGTCCACTTCAACAGCGGTGCGTAGAGGCGCTGGAGGCTCCTGCTCACTGGGTGCCGTTGTTCCGGGAAAATTCGCCCGCGAATGAAGGTCGGCAGGCAGGCGGGCACCAGCGTAATGGCCAGCACCGCACACATGGCGATGGCCAGGTTGTTCGTCCAGGCCAGCGGCTTGAACATCCGGCCTTCCTGGGCTTCGAGGGCAAAGATCGGGATAAACGAAATGGCAATGACGAGGACGGAGGCAAAAATCGGCGGACCGACTTCCTTGGCCGAATCGATGAGGACTTGGAGCCGGTCGCCCTTCCGTCCATCCCGCTCCCAGTCCTCTAAGCGCTTGTGGGCGTTATCCACCATCACGATCGACGCGTCCACCATGTCGCCGACTGCGACGATGATGCCGCCCAGCGACATGATGTTGATGCCGATCTCCATGAGGTACAGGGGAATGAACGCGATCAGCACCGCGATCGGGAGGGTGAGGATGGGCACGACCGCGGAACGGACATGCAACAGGAACGCGACAATCAACAGGCCGGTTACAATCAGTTCTTCCAGGAGACTCTCGTTGGCCGTGGCGATCGATTCGTGGATCAAGTCGCTCCGGTCATAGACCGGGACGACCTTCATGCCTTTCGGCATGGAAGGTTCAATCTCTTTCAGCTTCGCTTTGACTCGTTCGATCACATTGAGGGCGTTCTCACCGAACCGCATGACCACGATGCCGCCGGCCACCTCGCCTTGGCCGTTGAGCTCCGCCAGCCCTCGTCGCATGTCGGGTCCCAGCCGCACCGTCGCGACGTCGCGCAACAGAATCGGCGTGCCGTTCTCGTTGACTGCCACGGCGATCTTCTCAATGTCCTCAACCTTTTTGATATAGCCGCGCCCACGGACCACGTATTCGATCCCCGAAAACTCTACGACGCGGCCACCCACGTCGTTGTTGCTCTGGCGAATCGTTTCCACGATGGAGGGAATGGACAGACGATAGGCTGAGACCTTGGTGGGATCGAGATTCACTTGGTATTGCCGGACAAAACCGCCGAGGCTGGCCACTTCGGCCACACCTTCCACGGCGCGCAGCCAGTATCGCAAATACCAATCCTGGAAGCTGCGCAGACCGGCCAGATCATGCTGGCCGGTCTCATCGACCAGGGCATATTGAAAAACCCAGCCCACACCCGTCGCATCTGGCCCGAGCTGCGGGGTGACCCCTTCCGGCATACGTCCAGAGAGTTGGCTCAACCGTTCGAGAATGCGGGATCTGGCCCAATAAATGTCCGTGCCGTCTTTGAAGAGAATGTAGACATAGGAATAGCCGAAGTCCGAGAAGCCACGGACGACAGTGACCTTGGGGGCGGAGAGCAGCGCTGTGACGATCGGATAGGTGATCTGATCTTCCACGAGATCGGGCGAGCGCCCCGGCCAGGTGGTGTAGACGATGACTTGCGTATCGGAGATATCCGGCAGGGCATCGATCGGTGTCTGCCACATCGCCCAGAGCCCGACGGCTGAGAATGCGAAGACCAGCAGGAAGACGATGAAGCGGTTTCTCGCGCTGAATTCGATGATGCGTTCAACCATGGTCTTGTTTTTTGGTTTGTTTGGTTTGTCTCGTTTGTTTGGTTCAACCAGACAAATAGTTTCGTTATTTCATTCCCGGCATGCCGCCCATGCTCTCCACGACCGACTTCAGCCGGCTTTCACTGTCGATCAGAAAATTGGCCGAGGTGACGATATGCTCACCTTCTTTCAGCCCTTCCAGCACTTCGGACCACTCCCCGGTCTTCACCCCGGTTTTGATCAGGCGCGGTTCGAGTCTTCCGCCGCCATGGTGGAGAAACACGACTTGCTTTTGACCAGATTCGATGACGGCTTCTTGCGGGATCGCCAGGCGAGTTCCCAAGTTTACCCGCAGCTCCACGTTGGCATACATGTCCGGCTTGAGCATTTCATCACGGTTGTCGAGTTCGAACCGTACCTTTGCCGTGCGGGTCTTCTGGTCCAAGGTGGGATAGATGAAGCTCAGGTGCCCAGTAAGCACAGTGCCAGGGTCGTAGGAGAGGGCGACGGCAGCCTTCTGTCCCGTTTTCACGAACGACAACTCATACTCGTAGATGTCCGCCAAGATCCAAACGTGCGAGAGGTCAGCAATAGTGTAGAGTTCCACGCCGGCATCCGCATGCGCACCGGCGAGAGCTTCCTTCTTGATCACCGTCCCGGTGATGGGCGAATGGATCGGCAGGGCCTTCAGCACCTTCCCGGTCTTTTCGAGTTCTCGGATGTGATCATCTGTGATATCCCAGAGCTGAAAACGGCGCTTGGTCGCTTCAAGCAGGTCCTTTGAACCCCGAGCCACTTCAGGGAATTCGCTCTCACCCATTTGCTTGTGGCCTTGCAACGCCAGGAGATATTCCTCCTGACTCGCAACCAGATCGGGACTGTAGATCGTGAACAGCACCTGTCCTTTTTTCACATGATCCCCTGTCGCACTGACGAGCAGCTGCTCGATCCAACCGTGAAACTTGGTCGTAACTTTGGCCAGCGCTCGCTCGTCAATGGCTACTCTGCCGACCGTGCGGATGATCTTCTCCAGGGGACGACGTGCGACCTGCTCGTACTTCACCCCAATCGTTTGCAGCCGCTCAGGTGGAATGGTGATCACTCCTGACTCAATCGGCAGGTCGGATTCGTTAGGCTTTTCTGATAGCGGGGAAGTCTTGGCGTGCTTCTTCCCCTCGCCTGACTTCTCCATCCCTGGCTTATCCATCACCTGGTCTTGCTTGGAATCCGCCGGTAGAAGCACCGCCGGTCTCGACATGAGCCATGCAAGTGTGACACTGCCCGCGATGAGGACCGCTGCCATGCCGATGAGACGCAGACGAGTCATGAGCCCGGTTTCCTTTCTGACAGCGGGCCAGTGAGAGGTCCCCCGGTCACGGCTTCGAGCCGAGCGAGCGCTTTCTCGTGGCTCACCATCTCGCCATGCAGCTCTAGCTGGCTTTCTTGCAGCGTCAGGAGGCTATTCAAGAGCGTGAGGAAGTCTACTTTCCCCACCGCGTACCCTGCTTGCGCGGCCTGCAGGCCAAGCGTGGCCTGGGGAATGATGGCATCGCGTAAGATAGTGATGAGCCGCTCGGCGCGCTGCGCTTGGACGAAGCCATCTTTCACCTGGAACAAGAGATCCTGGCGAGTCGCCGTAAATTCCTCACGCGCTCCTTCCAGGCCGGCTAGCGCTTCTCGGACCCCTTGTTTCTGTTTGGTTTCATAAAATAACGGGATCTTGATGCCCACCATGACCTGATATCCGTTGTCGTTGCTGCGATCGTTTCGAAGTCCCAAGGCCGTGACATCGAAGTCCGGGTAATACTGCCGCTGGGCTAACGAGACAGACCGCTCCGAGCGTTCGATGCTTTTCGCTGTCGCCAACAACGCCGGAGAGAAGTCATCGGCGCGCTGGCTGAGTTCCTGTAAGGGGATCGTCAAAATCGTGGTGTGAATTTCCTTCGGTGTTCCCAATGGTCCGGACGGCGGACGATTCACGAGACGATTGATCGAGGCATGGAGACTTTCTTTTTGTTGATCTAAGACCGCTAGCCGATCGAGAACCCGCGAGATCTCGACCTGGGCGCGGAAGACATCCTGCTGCGCCGCTTGGCCGACGCTGTACCGCGCTTTGGCTGTTTTCTCGAACTGCATCAAGAGCACTTTGTTCTTCTCGACGATTTCGGTGCTCTTGTGAATAAAATGCAGGTTGAAATAGGCCTCTTTCAACGACGCGATGAGCCTTAAACGGGTGGCATGGAATTCCTGCTCCAGCCGGTCGACTTCACTTTGCGCAACCTCGCCCTTGAGGCTTAGCTTTCCTGGAAACGGAATCTCCTGGCCGAATCCATACATCGCGCCCTGAAGCGGCTCGGTCATCGGCATGCGCTGGTACCCGAACTGGAGCCTTGGATCGGGAAGCGTCTGGACTTGAGGCACAACGGCCTTGGCCGCTTCCCAGCGTTGGCGGGCTGCTTTGATTTCAGGATTGGTACCTTCCAGTTCCCGAATAAGAACCGGAAGGTCGATGCGCACCTCACCCTGCGAGTTTGGGACAGGCTTCTCGGCTGCGACCTGTCCACGATCTTCCGCTGCACGGATCGCCCAGGGCACAAGCACCACGACCGATAAAACGGCGAGAGGAACGAACCACCGTTGGCATTGAACAGATGGTCTCACGATGACACCTCCGGGCGACGATGGGGAAATGGATCAGCCGCTGCTCAGCCGACAGAGCCAAGCGGCGAGCAAAAAAACTGGAAGTGTGGGATCAGATTCGGAGGACCGAGGAAGAATCTATGGAGAGGGGGACAGGGGACAATAGGCTGCTCCCGGACCACGGCACCGGGACCGAAGGACGTATACGCGCTGTGGAAACGCTGAGCAGGATCGGCGCATGATCAACGTCCGAGACCATGCTGTGCTTGATCTGACGTTCGGGAGACGAGGTGAGTGACGGCGGGCACATGGTGGCCCCATCCATTGGACAGGCCATGCCCTCTTCCACGAACAGCGTAGCACCTGACGCAGGCGAGAGATCGGGTAACGTACAGGTCGTTCCGATCACCTGACACAAGGTGAAGAAGAACACTAGCGCAAAATATGGCATGGTCACTCGTCGAATCATGAGTCCACCCATCGTTCTTGCCGGCCCTGCTCAACTTTGCTGCTGAGTTATGCCGGCTGAAGCGGGCATGTCAAATCTTGCTGACTCATCGCTGCCTTGTTTCAGCAAGAGTGATACGCCGCATCCAGCACGCCATTCACCCGCCTCTCACTTCCTCGTCGATCTGCGCCGGCTACCCCAAACAGTTCACGAAGATCTGCCAGGATTCCCCACTCGGAAGAGCAGGGAGCAATCGCAGCCCGTAACGTAGTGGAGAAACAAAAGTCCGCCTGTTTCACCCCGCTCGCCCGGAATGGCAGGGTTCTTTACTTCTCCTATTTCAACATGCTGCGATGCGCCCGGGATAACTCGTCGGCTTCTTCAGCTCCCTTCGTATACAATCCGGCAAGGGCGTCGCAGTGCCGTTCCATACCCGCTTTGTGGGGCCCCCCCAGAGCAGTGTGGTCGTATGCTGGATTGTTCCGATACAACACCTTCATCTCTTCCATGTTCTTTGCCTTTTGGCGAAGTTGGGCCGCTTCCTTGTCATACCAGGCCGCTAATGCAGCATGATCAGTTGGGGCAACCTGAGATACCGGAGGATGTGCGACCATCGAGCAGCCGACTACTCCTCCGAGCAATAAACCACACAGAACACCACCCTGAATCCATCGTTTCCACATCGTCATGATCCCCTCCTTTGTGTGCAGTGAACCAACGCACTGCAATGTCTGAAGTGAAACTGCATCGATTCGCCCCTCTCGAATATTGGGAACAGCAAAACCTATACCGATAATCCTTGAAACAGCCGTTGGAGTTCACATTCAAATGCACGGTACAGAGGAGCCTGTTGCACAAACCCATCTTCATGCTTCGATACGCTCAGCACGAATGGGAATACCCCAATGTTTCCAACACTTATTCCGTTCGCCCTGAGCCCGTCGAAGGGTAAACGGAGGGTTTGTGCAACAGGCACAGAGCTAAAAAATTATTGAACGGCTCCGCACTTCACCACAAAATAGCAGACCCCTCAGAGGCACGACGACCATAGCTACCTCCCACCGTTGGCGGGGCTTCTTTGATTTATGGTCACACGGCGGCACCTCCCTGCGACGTTGGGAAAATGAACCAGCCGCCGCTCGGTCGACACAACCAAGCGGCGAGCGGCATCGCTGGTGGTATGGGATCAGATTCGGAGGACCGAGGAAGAACCTATGGAGAGGGGGACAAGGGACAACAGGCTGCTCCCGGACCACGGCACCGGGACCGAAGGACGTATATGCGCTGTGGAAACGCTGAGCAGGATCGGCGCATGATCGACGTCCGAGACCATGCTGTGCTTGATCTGACGTTCGGGAGATGAGGTGAGTGACGGCGGGCACATGGTGGCCCCATCCATTGGACAGGCCATGCCCTCTTCCACGAACAGCGTAGCACCTGACGCAGGCGAGAGATCGGGCAACGCACAGGTTGTTCCGATCACCTGGAACAAGGCGAAGAAGAACACCAGCGCAACGCGTTGCATATTCACTCGTCGAATCATGAGACCACCCATAGATCCTGCCGGCCTTGCTCAACTTCGCTGCTGAGTCCTGCCGGCTGAAGCGAGCAGGTCAAGTCTTGCTGACTCATCGCTGCCTTGTTTCAGCAAGAGTGATACATAGCAGCCCACCCGCCAGCCATTCGCCTCTCGCTTGCTCACCGATTTGCACCAGCTAACCCGTACAGTTCACTTCTCTTACTTCACCATGCTGCGATGCCCCCGGGATAAGTCGTCGGCTTCTTCAGCTGCCTTCGTATAGATGCCGATAAGGTTGTTGCAGTGCTGAACCATATTGAATTTGGGGGTGGACTGCCCCTCAATGTGGGAGAGGTGTGGGTCTTTTATATACCGTTGCTGCATAATCTCCATGTCCTTCGCCTTTTGCCGAAATTGGGCCGCTTCGTTGTCATACCAGGCGGCCAATGCAGCATGATCAGTTGGGGCAATTTGAGCGACCGTAGGATGCCCGACCATCGAGCAGCCGACCACCCCCGTCAGCAGTAAACCGCACAGAACACCACGCTGAATCCATCGCTTTGAAATCTTCATGATCCCCTCCTCTTAGTGTAACCGCCCCCCCCGTGTCGTCCTCTGCCGATCCTTCTTGAATGCCCAAGATCAGACCGTGAAGCCGATTCACGCCTCTCAACACCGGTATTTCGCTTCTATCCATCGTTCCAAGAAGGGACTTTCTTCGCACTCCATAGTGACTATCCCTTAATTCGATTCATCTGCACCATCGTGATTCAGCCTGTTCGAATGTGGTAATAAAAAACGCCCTCTAGTCCGTTGGGACCGGAGGACGCCATTGTCCATGCCGTACCGTCTTAAGTCCGAAGGGAAACGCCATTGTCCCCCTATCCGATAGATAAACCTTTGCAAGGCCGCTGAAGCCGAACCACCGGGCGTCCTTATAGCAAGCGTGGAGAAATCTGTCAATGAACTCGTGCGTTGACATTTTCCGAGCAGCTCCCCTACTGTTCTCCCGCTGCCTTCTTCGACTGAACCGATTGATGCCCCTGCTTGCTCGGCCTCACAATGGTTGTGATGACCGGGCAAGCCCTGCAAAGCCCCTCACGTGCTTGGGTGAAATGCAACTGCATCGATTCGCCCTATTCGCCTATGTACAGCAAAACTTGTACCGATAACCCGTGAAACAGCCGTTGGCGCTCACATTACAAATGCACGGTGCAGAGTTGAAAGGTCATTGAACTACTCCGCACGTCACGACAATGATGAATCCTTCAATGGCGTCACATGGTTGACATATATTGCGGGCGCTTGTGTTCCACGACCTCAAGAGATTTTTTAGAGTAATGGAATCTCATGGAGTTCGTCTGGGAAACACCTGGATTAACCGAGGCGCTGGGGCAAAACGGGACAGCCGATCCTGGTCTATTGCTGAGAAATGCGCCATTCACAACGGCCCTTTCCCCCAGCCTGTGGCGATGAGAGCGAGATACAATGGCAGAGAGGGGAAACAGACTTATCGGTGCATAGGATGGTTCGGGCTGTCGTTCATCATCGAAAAAGAGTTGGTGCGACGATGGCGCCCGCACGCGAATTGATCGAGCGCGGCGATCATAGATGACCGGCAGTCTGGTATGGGGGAGAAAAATGGGACGGCTGAGATAGCCCAGTTTGCGTGGACACTTTATCAATCAATAGGAGAGAATAAGCCTTGGAGGTCTGTGGCTTGGATATGGGTCCAGTCACGAAAAGACTCCTACCATTTTCCGTCATCCCGGTTCTGACGATGTGGGGCTGGCGACGGGCCTGTCGATCTGAGAGTCTGAACCCATCGTCCAACGCTTCCAAATAAAATACAAGGCTGGAATGACGATCAGCGTCAGGATCGTCGAACTGACCATGCCGCCGATCATCGGGGCGGCGATTCGCTTCATCACGTCGGCGCCCGTGCCGGTGGTCCA
>JAWXBV010000237.1:0-23633 GCA_034440335.1 Nitrospirota bacterium
GAGGTCTCGCCGCCATGGACCACACACAGACTGGCTGCGGAGTTGGGGGACTTCAGGCACGCTCATTTATCCATTCCAATCTGCGCTGAACCATTTTTTCGGGAGTTTGTGCGGAGGAATGGGGCGAGGGAAAAGCAGGAAGGTTAGGCAACGTCCTGTGCCTCCCCAACCCCCAGCCAAGTTGTCTTCCATCAGAATATATTTCTCTGGAGTATTACCCCCTCCAGAATCGGGAGATTTGCCTGAGTTTCCAATGTTCTCCGCCTTGACTTACCGGCAAACTCAAGGCTAATCTACGCGACTTTTGGCCTTGTGTTGACCCTTCGAGAGGGAGGGGTGGGGTGTCTCCTCGGCTAATGGTATCACTTTTCGTGTGTTGTCGATGGGATGGAGTTCCTTGCCAGAAGCTGTGGGGGTATTCAGAGAAGGATTACAAGGAGTGGGTTGTGACAAGCGGGTATCCTGAACTCGTTGCTGCCATTTCGTCAGAAATCACCAGAAACGGATCGATTCCATTTGTCCGCTTCATGGAACTGGCGCTCTACCACCCCCAATACGGCTATTACATGCGTCAATCTGATTGCGTGGAGCGTGAGCGTATCGGCTGGTCAGGCGATTTCTACACCAGCTCCGACGTGCATCCGATTCTTGGCCGTGCGATTGCCGGCCAAGCCAGACAAATGGACGAAGTATTGGGTCGCCCCGCTCCATTCACGATCGTTGAAATGGGTGCTGGCAAGGGCTTGTTAGCCCGCGATTGTCTAGCGGCGATCCATGCCGAGCAGGATGACTTTGCATCGCGTGTCCGTTATGTCTTGATCGAACGAAGCCCTGCCATGCGGAGCTTGCAAGGGCAGAACTTGGCTCCCTGGCTCAGCAAGCCCGGCCTCGTCACTTGGGTGGAAGGCCTCGATGGGCTGGCACCGGAAAGCGTGACCGGTCTGTTCTTGAGCAATGAACTGATCGATGCCTTTCCGGTGCACCGAATTCAAGTCAAGGCCGGACGAACCGAAGAACTCTATGTAGATTATCGAAACGGACGCTTTGTGGGCTGTCTCAAGCCCCTGTCGACTCCCGCGCTCGATCAATTTTTACAACGACTGACTCCGACGTGGCCCGAAGGCTACCGCACCGAGGTGAATCTTCTTGCGATGGACTGGATGGAGGAGGTCGCTGGGCGGATGGAGCGTGGATTCGTCTTGACGATCGATTATGGCCATACGGCGCAGGATCTCTACGGACCTGCGCGGAAGGACGGCACGTTCCTCTGCTATTTCCAACAGCAGACGAACGACGATCCTTTCATTCGCGTCGGCGAGCAGGATATGACGACCCATGTAGATTTTTCGAGTCTGGCTTCTGTCGGTGAGAGGCACGGGTTACATGTGACGGGGTTCACGAACCAAATGAGTTTTCTGATGGGGCTCGGCGTTGAAGACATGATCGAGACATTGGAGCCGGAGAGCCCGTCGTTTCATGCTGCGCTTCATCTCCTGAAGCCGGATGGCATGGGCAGCACCTTCAAGGTGCTCATTCAACACAAGGGAATCAGCCCTCCGGAACTGGGCGGCTTGAAGTTCAAACCCTTCTTCGGCTCGGCGCTGGCAACCTGCTCCGCAGCCTGACATAAAGACAGCACGATGGCCTTCCATCGGTCGAACAACGTTTCACGCTTCACGGGGCGCGCATGAGTAGTGCCAACATTCCAGAGAGCTACATCCCGATTCTCCTGTTCGTCGTCGTCGGCCTGACCTTCGGCGTCTTCGCGCTGGTCGGCGGGAGGCTCTTTCGTCCGAGTCGTCCCTATCGAGCCAAGCTGGCTACCTATGAAAGTGGGAGCCCGTTGTTTTCCGACGCGCGCATTCA
Organism: Nitrospirota bacterium; assembly: GCA_034440335.1. Taxonomy (GTDB): domain Bacteria; phylum Nitrospirota; class Nitrospiria; order Nitrospirales; family Nitrospiraceae; genus Palsa-1315. Next base: position 1,867 of record JAWXBV010000237.1, read on the forward strand.
GTTTCCGATGCGCTACTACATCATTGCGATGCTGTTCGTCATTTTCGATATCGAGATCATTTTTATGATCCCCTGGGCCATTCGGTTTCAGTCGCTCGGCCTGCTGGGCCTCATCGAGATGATGCTATTTATCGGCATCCTGCTAGCCGGATTCTGGTACGCCTGGAAGAAGGGGGCGCTTGAATGGGACTAGCGCGCGGAAGGCGCGCAGTTTTGAGTTTTGAATTCTGAGTTGTGAGTTATGAGTTGCGCTTGGAAACTCAGAACTTAGAACTCAGCACTCAGAACTGGAGCGAAGCGACATGAGTTTTCTGGAGAGACAGTTTGAGGCGAATATCCTGACGACCAATCTGGACGCGGTCGTGAATTGGTCCCGGAAGTCGGCCTTGTGGCCGATGACGTTCGGCCTCGCCTGCTGCGCCATCGAAATGATTGCGACTGTCTCGTCACGGTACGACATGGATCGTTTCGGCGCCGGTGTCTTTCGAGCCTCGCCACGGCAGGCCGATCTCATGATCATCGCCGGCACCGTCACGCGCAAGATGGCGCCGGTGATCCGCCGCATCTACGACCAGATGCCGGAACCGCGCTATGTTATTTCTATGGGCTCCTGCGCCACATCAGGCAACCACTACAATAGCTATGCGGTCGTCCAAGGCGTCGATCAGATTATTCCGGTCGATGTCTATGTGCCGGGCTGTCCGCCCCGTCCGGAAGCGTTGCTCGATGGGTTGCTGAAGTTACAAGAGAAGATTCAACGGGAAAAGGTGTTTGTGAAATAACTCGCGGGACGAGCGAGAGTAGCGGGAAATGCGAGACTGGCAAGTCCCGCCCGTCTCGCAGATAGAAATTATGCAAGCTCTGCTCGACAGCTTGAAGACGAAATTCACGAACGCGATCCTCACAACCCGCGTGGACGCCGCACGTGCCGAGACCACTGTCTCCGTGGCGGCTGCGCGCCTTCCTGAGATTGCGCGCTACTTGCGTGATGCACCGGAGGCAGCCTTCGACCATCTCACCGATATCTGTTCGATCGACTACCCCGAAGACCAGCTGCGATTCGAAGTCGTCTACCACTTGCACTCACTCCCCCTTGGGCAGCGTCTACGTCTCAAAGCGCGCCTCACGGAGGACGACCCGACGATTGCGTCGGTGACCGGAATCTGGAAGGGAGCCGAGTTCCTTGAACGCGTAGTCTACGACATGATGGGCATTCACTTCTCCGGCCATCCCGATCTCCGACGCATTCTGTTGCCCGAGGATTATGACGAAGGCTATCCCTTGAGAAAGGACTTCCCGACCGAAGGACGTGGCTGGCGCAGCCGGTTCGAGTTCATCCCGAGATTCGACGAGGCCCCCGTCGACGTCGTTGAAAGCGAATTCTCCGAGGAGGAGAAAAGCACGTTCCGCGTAGACCCTGACGTATCCAGCTCCCAACGGAAAGAAGAATTGCTGCTGAACATGGGGCCGCAGCATCCGAGCACCCACGGCGTGTTGCGTGTCGTGCTCCTGCTGGACGGCGAACGGATTGTGAAAGCCACACCGGACCTCGGCTACCTCCATCGCGGCGTCGAAAAATTGTCCGAGGGACTGACCTACATGCAGATCATCCCGCACACGGACCGGCTCGACTATGTCTGCGCCATGTCCAACAACTATGCGTATGTGCGTACCGTGGAAAAGCTCCTCCAGATCGAGGTGCCGATCCGAGCCGAATATATCCGGACCATCGTGGCGGAGATGCAACGCATCATCGGGCACCTCTTTTGGCTCGGCACCCAGGCGCTCGATATCGGCGCCATGACCGTATTCTTCTGGACCTTTCGGGAGCGCGAAACCCTGTTGGACATGTTCGAACAACTCTGCGGGGCCCGGCTGACCTTGAACTACTATCGCATCGGCGGTATCGATAGCGACTTTACTCCCGAGCTGGTCCAACGGATGAAGGCCTTCCTCGAGAGCTTTCCCGAGAAGGTGAAGGAATACGATTCGCTCATCGCGTCGAATCGTATCTGGCTCGGCCGCACGAAAAACATCGCGGTGCTTTCAGCCGAGGACGCGATCAGCTTCGGCTGCACCGGACCGGTATTGCGCGGATCGGGCGTCGCCTACGATGTCCGCAAGGCTGAGCCCTATGGGGTGTATGACAAGGTCGATTGGGAAGTGCCGATCGGCAAGAACGGCGACACCTACGATCGATACTGGATCCGTATGGAAGAAATGCGACAAAGCGCCAGGATCATTGCGCAATGCTTCGATCAGCTGCCGGCTGGGCCGATTATGGCCGAGGCGCCGCAATATATCCCGCCGCCCAAGGAACTAGTCATGCGGGACATGGAAAGCCTGATCCACCATTTCATCATTTACACCCAGGGCATCAAGCCGCCGAAGGCCGAGACCTATTGCGCAACCGAGGCCCCGAAGGGCGAGTTGGGGTTTTTTATCGTCAGCGACGGTAGCGCCAGGCCCTACCGGATGAAGATTCGCGCGCCGTCATTCGTGCACATGGGCGCCTTCGACCACATGGCGCGCGGCTACTTGATTTCCGACATTATCACGATTTTTGGCACCTACGACGTGGTCATGGGAGAATGCGACAGATGACGTTGGGCGTGAAACGTAAGGCGTCAGGCGAAAGAAAAGATCGCACCCCTTACGCCTCATGAGGGATTGGCGAAAAGAACGCAATGTTGAAAGAGAAATACGCAACGGAAATTGAGGAAATCATAAGCCGCTATCCGGTGAAGCGCTCGGCGTTGATTCCCTTGCTGTACCTGGCACAGCGGGATGAGGGCTTCGTGTCCGAGGCGGCGATGAAGGAGATCGCGGGGCTCTTGCGTCTGACCCCGCCCCAAGTCTATGAGACGGCCACGTTTTATACGATGCTCAATCTCAAGCGCATGGGGACATTTCATCTCCAAGTCTGCAAGTCTCTGATGTGCGCACTGGCCGGGTCGGACACCGTCATCGAGTGGGTCAAGACGAAACTGGGAATCAGGCCGGGCGAGACGACAGCCGACGGACTCTTTTCCCTCAGCGCGGTCGAATGCCTCGCCGCCTGTGGCACCGCGCCGATGATGCAGGTCAACGACGACTATTACGAACAGCTCACAGAGGAACGATTCGACCGAATTCTGGCCGACCTCAAGCAAGATGGGGCCTGTCAGCTCAAGACCGGTCCGTTTATGTGGCCGGAACCAGCCCCGGCAAAGCCGGGGCGTGAAACGTGAAGCGTATCTCGTCGCTCGCGGGAAAGAAGTTTGAGATGCCTGACGCTTCACGCTTCACGAACGACCCTTCACGAGACTAAAAAGATGCCCAAACACGAACTGATATTGCTCAAGAACATGATGCAGCCCGGCTATACCGGTTCGCTCCACGACTACGAGCGTGCAGGCGGCTATCAGGCGCTCCGCAAGGTCGTAGGGAAGGTGCCGCCGACCGAGGTGACCGCCATGGTGATGAAATCAGGGCTCCGGGGGCGTGGCGGCGCGGGCTTCCCGACCGGTGTGAAGTGGGGATTCCTGCCCAAGGGCTATCAGGGCCCGCGCTATCTCTGTTGCAACGCGGACGAGAGCGAGCCGGGCACGTTCAAGGATCGCCAGCTCATTGAGCGAGATCCGCATCAGATCTTGGAGGGCATCGTCCTCGCCTGCTACGCGATCGGGGCAGAAACCGCCTACATTTATATACGGGGCGAATTCGTCCTGGGGGCCAGAATTTTGGAGCAGGCGATTACCGAAGCGCGGACCGCCGGCTATATCGGCACAAACATCCTGGGCGCAGGAATTACCGCCAATGTGTGGGTGCACCGAGGCGCCGGCGCCTATATCTGCGGAGAAGAAACGGCGTTACTGGAGTCGCTCGAAGGCAAGCGCGGCCTGCCACGGGTCAAGCCTCCCTTTCCCGCGACGCACGGTCTCTATAACAAACCGACCGTGGTGAACAACATCGAGACCCTGGCCAACCTTCCGCACATCGTCGCCCGGGGCCCTGAATGGTTCTCGTCGATCGGTTCCCCACCGAAGAGTACCGGCACCAGAGTGTTTTGCGTGAGCGGCCATGTGAAACAACCGGGGAACTACGAAGTGCCGATGGGGGTCACCTTCCGCGAATTGATCTATGAGCAAGCCGGAGGCATGCGTTCTCATAAACCACTCAAGGCCTTCATCCCAGGGGGGGCGTCTGCGCCATTCCTCACCCCGACCCACCTCGACGTCAAACTCGACTTCGAGTCCGTCGCCGCCGCCGGCTCCATGCTCGGGTCCGGCGGGGTGACCGTGATGGAAGAGGGGACCGACATGGTGTGGGCCGCGCTTCGCCTCATGGAATTTTTCTATCATGAGTCCTGCGGCAAGTGCAGCCCCTGCCGCGAGGGAAGCTCCTGGCTGGTACAGACCATGCGCCGAATCGTCGCGAAGCGCGGGCGGATGGAGGACCTTGAAACCTTGGTCGATCTATGCAAGAACATCGAGGGCCGAACGGTCTGCGCATTCGGCGATGCGTCAGTAGCGCCGATTATGAGCACGCTCAAACATTGGCGGCCTGAATACATCGCGCTGATTCAGAAAGCGGAGGCCGCGAATCTGATCACGCTGGAGCCGACTGTAGCGAGACATTGATGACAGTCAAAAGTCAGAAAGTCGTCAAGTCACAATGTCTAGGGCATCGGATGTTTTGACTTGATGATTTTTGGACTTGAAGACGTGATGACTTTCAGACCTGAAGACGTACTATGTCTATTGTGACCGCAGAACAAGTTCGGTTGACGATCGACGGTATCCCCGTCTCGGTGCCGAAAGGCACCCTGGTGATCGAAGCGGCTCGCCGAGTCGGCGTGATGATCCCACACTTCTGCTACCACCCGAAACTCAAGCCGGATGCGAACTGTCGCATGTGCCTGGTCGAAGTCGAACGGATGCCGAAGCTCCAGACCTCTTGCAGCACCGTGGCGACCGAAGGTATGGCTGTTCGAACGGCCACGACGGTTGTTCACAACGCCCACAAGTCGGTGCTCGAGTTCATTCTGGCCAATCATCCGTTGGATTGCCCGGTCTGCGACCAGGGTGGGAAGTGCGACCTTCAGGACTTCTCCCATCAATACACCGCGACCAGCCGGTTTGAGGAAACCAAGCGCATTTTCCAGAAGGAATATTTCAGCCCCTTGATCGAAACGCAGATGAACCGTTGCGTGCAATGTTTACGCTGCGTCCGCTACTGCGACGAGGTCATGGACGTCAAGGCCCTCGCCCCGGTCGGTCGAGGCACGATGACGGAGATCAAATATTTCGGCTCTCATCCCTTGGACTGCGAATTCTGCGGCGGCTGCGTGCAGATTTGCCCGGTCGGCGCCATCGTCAGCCGGCTCTCGATGTACGAATACCGTCCCTGGATGCTCAAACGCGCCGACACCATCTGCAATTTTTGCGGGGACGGCTGCCACATCACGGTCCAAACCAAGGATCAGGAGTTGATCGAGGTGAACAGCGCCCACGGCGCCGGTCGGAACAGCGGCGACCTCTGCGCGCGAGGGTTTTTTGGATTCCGTGCGGCGGCCCATCCCAGTCGACTGACCCATCCGTTGATCAGGCGAAATGGCGCGCTGGTCGAAGCCACGTGGGAGGAAGTGCTGGAGTTTGTGGCCGAACAGACCAAGCGGCTCAAGCTCGCGCATGGCCCGCAGGCCTTCGGCGGACTGATTTCAGGCCGCTGTACCAACGAAGAACTCTATCTGTTCCAGAAGTTCATGCGCCTCACGATCGGAACGAACAACCTCGATAGCAGTGCGCGGTACGGTCATATCAACGGGGTGCAGGCGATGCGATTGGTGCAAGGCACGCATCGCTGGACCGTGACGTTCGAGGACATCGTGCAAGCGGACGTACTCCTCCTCGTCGGCACCAATATTACAGAAGCCAATCCGATTACCGGCCTTAAAGTAAAAGAAGCCGTCAAAAAACACGAGGCGACATTGTTGACGATCGAGGCCATCCAACCTGCGATCGGCACGATCAGCAACATTTCCAACCTGTCGCAACAACACTTCTGTATTGCACCGTCCCAGTTCGGCGCAGCAGTCCTGGGCCTGCTGAAGGCTGTGGTCGAGGACAACCATGTCGACAATACCGTCCGGCAACAGGCGCCGGACTATGTCTCGGACGTCTCGCAAGCCGTCCAGCAACTGACCTGGGACGATCTGGCACTGAGCACCGGGGTGTCGCGCGAATCGTTCGTTCAAATGGCCGCCTCCCTGGCCGGAGGGCGCCGCGTCGTGGCACTTGCCGGCCAAACTCTGCTGCGCAGCCAAGGAGGCTACGGCATCTGTCTCAATCTCCTGGATCTGCTTCTCTTGACCGGGAAGTTGACCGCACAGGGCTGCGGCTTTGCTCCCTTGGCGGAAGAGAATAACGATCAAGGGGCGGTTGAAATGGGGGCGACCGCGGCACTCCTGCCGGGCGCGCTCGACCTCACCGATCAGGACGCACGCGCGCAGATCACTCGTGCCTGGAAAGAGGATCTCCCGTCGGCGGCAGGAGCGACCCTCATCGAGATGATCGACCGCGCGCAGTCCGGGATCATCAAGGCCCTCTTCGTCATCGGAGAAAATCCTGTCGGGAGCCTTCCGCCCCAGACCGGCGTCAAAGAGGCGTTGGGCACACTCGATCTCCTGGTGTGCCAGGAACTGTTTCTCACGGAAACGGCTGCGCTCGCCCATGTGGTACTCCCTGCCGCCTCCGCCATGGAGAAAGCGGGAACCTTCACCAATACCGAGGGCCATGTCCAGGCCGTTCGACCCGCGATCGATCCGGTGGGGGACAGCCGCCCAGACTGGGAAATTCTGTCGGCCCTCTCGGTCTTCATGGGTGCCCCCTTGGAATACGATGACGCCAAGGATATCCTGAAAGAGATCCGGGCAGTGATTCCAGGTTACGGATCACTCGGCCCCACGCCGATCCCTCCCTTGGTGGACCCTGCCGCCGTCGACCGATATGTGCATGAGGGATATCGCCGTGACATGGGAACTCGATATACTCTGCCCGCGCGAACCCTGCGTCCGGAGGGAACGGTCCAGTTGGAGCTGACCCAGAGCTTGTTCCATTCAGGGAAGCTGTCGACCCATTCGAAGGGACTGTTGCAGATCGAACCAAGCGGGTTCTTACAGATGAACCCTGTGGATGCAGCCCGGCATGCGCTCAGCGTTGGGGATCGAGTCCACCTTTCGAACAGCCGGGGTGAATTTACGACCACGGTGAAAGTATTCGATCGTGTGCCTGAGGGTTTGGCGTGGCTCCCCGATCATTTCGCGCAGGACGCCATGCGACTCTTTGCCTGTGTCGTCGATCCGGACACGAACGTGCCGTCCTGCCGGACGACGTCCGTGTCGGTCATGAAAACAACGTAAACGGACGAGAACCGAGGATGTGTTTCACTTGTTATCCGGGAGTGCTGTGTGACTGAGTTAAGCTTGCGGCTTCTGGTTTCATTCGCCCAGATATTGGCGGAAATGAGCATCGTGATGATCACGGTCGCGACCATGACCTATTTCGAGCGGAAGGTGCTCGGATGGATGCAGGATCGGATGGGCCCGATGGAAGTCGGTCCCTATGGACTCCTTCAACCGGTCGCCGACGGCATCAAATTGTTCTTCAAAGAAGACATCGTGCCGGCCGGCGCAAACAAGGCGATGTTCGCCCTGGCGCCGATGCTGACCATGGTCGTCTCCATGATCGGATTCGCCGTGATTCCCTTCGGCCCGAACATGACGGTGGAGATCTTTGGGCTCACGATCAAACCCTTCGTCGTCGCCGATGTCAATATCGGGATCCTATACATCCTGGCGATTGCTTCGATCGGCGCCTACGGCATTATCCTGGGAGGGTGGGCATCCAACAGTAAATACTCACTGCTGGGGGGATTGCGCGCCGCAGCCCAAGTCATTAGCTACGAATTGAACGTCGGACTGGCGCTGGTCGGCGTGCTGATGTTGGCGGGCACTCTGAGCCTTGTGGAAATCACAGAAGCCCAATCAGGCGGTTTCTGGCATTGGTTTATTTGGGGAGGACGCCCCGACGGATTCTTTCCGATCCATACCCAGATCTTCGCCTTTGTCGTCTTCATTATTTCTGCCGTGGCTGAGACCAATCGTATCCCGTTCGATCTGCCGGAAGCTGAAAGCGAACTCGTGGCCGGATTCTTTACGGAATATAGCGGCATGCGGTTCGCCTTTTTCGTCAGTGCGGAATACGCCAACATGACGCTTGTGTCCTGCGTCGCCGCCGCGCTGTTCTTGGGTGGCTGGAACGCCCCCTATCCCGGCACGATCGTGGAGTTACTCGGTCTTGGACAGCTCGCCTGGGTGGAACACATCGCCTGGTTTGCGGCGAAAGTCTATTTTTTCCTCTTCATGTTCATCTGGATACGCGCGACGTTGCCCAGACTGCGCTACGATCAATTGATGCGGTTCGGCTGGAAGGTCATGTTGCCGATCGCACTGGCCAACATTATCATCACGGCCTTGACGCTGTACTTCTTTCCGAGGTGAGGCAAGAAAAACTGTCAGCGGTCAGTTTTGGATTCGAATCTCGATGAACCTGATCGCTGAAAGCTGATGGCTGAAGGCTAAGCATGACGTTGAAGACCTGGCTAAAAACGATTACCTTTTACGAGATTCTCGTCGGAATGAAAACGACGATGTCGCATATGTTGCACTACAAGCCGGTCACCGAGCAGTACCCGCACGAAAAGCGGATACTGCCGGACAACTATCGCGGGATGCTGGCATTGCTGCGGTACGACGATGGCACGGAAAAATGTGTCGGCTGCGACCTCTGTGAAGCCGCCTGCCCCTCGCGGGTCATTCGCGTGGTCAGCGCGGAGGTGCCGGGCGAGCCGACGAAGCGCTACTCGAAAGAATATTACATGGACATGACTCGTTGCTTATTTTGTGGATTGTGCGTCGATGCCTGTCCGGTGGATGCCCTCGGCATGACGCGTGAATTCGAGTGGTCTGTGTACGACAAGCGCCACCTGCACCTCAACAAGGAACAATTGCTCGCCATCGGCGACCGGTCGTTCCCGGTTCGAGAGAAGCAATTGGAGCTCCAGCATCCGAATGTGGCGTTCTTCAACGTCGCGTTCAAGCACCTGCCGCAAAAACCCGGCTGAATTGCCCGCGCGTCACGGCTCGACGGGCTCGCCGTCCCGAGCCACGTCGAGGGATGCGCTATGGTGTCTGTGGGGCCGGCAGACTCTGCCGGCAGCCTATTCGCGGCACAGAGGAAGAGGCGTGATGGAACTGACGTTCTTTATCTATTTTGCGTTCATGATCGCCACGACGTCGGTGATGGTTGTAGCGGTGCGTAATCCCATCTACAGTGCGGTCGCGCTGCTGATCATGTTTTTTCACGTGGCAGGGCTCTACGTCACCCTTCACGCCGAGTTTCTCGCAGCCGTTCAAATCATCGTATACGCCGGCGCCATTTTGGTCCTCTACCTCTTCGTCGTGATGTTGCTGAACCTGCGACAGGACGACCGTTACCATCGGCAATGGCCCATGGCAGCCGCAGTGGGGCTCACACTGGTCATCGAGGCCATCATACTCACCGTGATGAAAGGCTGGACAGCCCCTGTCGTGGCAACCGGTACGGAGACGACGGTACAGGGAACCAGCAATGCCGGGGCGATCGGTGACGTACTCTATACCACCTATTTGTTTCCCTTCGAGGTGGCGTCCCTGATCCTACTCGTCGCGATGATTGGCGCGATCATGCTGGCCAAAAAAGACATCGGCGGCGATGCGCCGCAATTATAAATTGTGAATGATGAACTGTGAATTTTCTACCGATCATGACGCCAATTCCACATTCCACATTCCACATTCGGCATTCTAAGCCATGACCATTCCCCTGTCGTACTACCTCGTGCTGAGCAGCATCGTATTCCTGACCGGAGTCGTCGGCGTCCTTCTTCGCCGGAACATCATCATCATCCTGCTGTCGGTCGAATTGATGTTGAACGCGACGAATATCAATTTCGTTGCCTTTTCGCAGTATTTTCACGACGTCGCCGGGCAAGTCTTCGTCTTCTTTGCCCTCACGGTCGCTGCGGCAGAAGTTGCGGTCGGATTGGCGATCATCATTGCCCTCTACCGAGCCAAGTCCACAATCAACATCGACGAACTGCAGTTGTTGAAATGGTAGGTCTGGACTCAATGGTGAATGGTGAATGTTCAATGTTCAATGTGCGGAGTGTCTTGCGGGCGTTTCATTCACCATTCACCATTCACCATTCACCATTATTCCGATGACGTACGAATTCATCCCGCTCCTTCCGCTGGCCTCCTTCCTGATCCTCGGACTGTTCGGCCATTGGATCAAGAACAACGCGCATCTCGTGGCCGTTCCGGCTGTCCTCGTGTCGTGGCTGCTCTCCATTTTGGTCTTCTTCGATGTGGCCAACGGCCACCAGACGAGCTTCCCCCTCTACACCTGGCTGACATCGGGCCTGCTCGATATTCACATCGGCTTCTCCATCGACCGACTCACCGCCGTGATGCTGCTGCTCGTCACGACTGTGAGTTCGCTCGTCCACATCTATACCATCGGGTACATGCGCGGAGATCCTGGTTATGCCCGCTTCTTCAGCTACATCGCCCTCTTTACCTTCTCGATGCTGATGTTGGTGATGGCAGACAACCTGCTGCAACTCTTTGTGTTCTGGGAAGCCGTCGGGCTCTGTTCCTATTTGCTGATCGGCCATTGGTACGAAAAACCGGCTGCCTGCGCCGCGGCCACGAAGGCCTTCCTTGTCAACCGCGTCGGCGACTTCGGCTTCATGCTCGGACTCCTGTTGGTGTGGTACAGTTTCGGATCGCTCGACTATCAGGAAATTTTCCCCCGCGCACACGAGTCTGCAGCCGACGTGATGAATGTCCTCGGGCCGTTCGGGGGAACCTGGGACGTCTCCGTGCTGACGCTCATCTGCATTTTATTGTTCACCGGTGCGATCGGCAAATCAGCCCAGGTGCCGCTTCACGTCTGGTTGCCGGATGCGATGGAAGGCCCCACTCCCATTTCAGCGCTCATTCATGCGGCGACGATGGTCACGGCGGGCGTGTTCATGGTCGCGCGGTTGGCTCCGCTCTATAACTTGTCTCCCACTGCCATGACCGTCGTGGCGATCACCGGTGGAATTACCATGGTCGTTGGGGCGACCATTGCCCTGACCCAAACCGACATCAAGCGGGTCGTGGCCTATTCAACCGTCAGCCAGCTTGGCTACATGGTCATGGCCTGCGGTCTGGGCGCCTATGCCTCCGGCATGTACCATCTCCTGACCCACGGCGCGTTCAAAGCCCTTTTATTTCTCGGTTGCGGGTCCGTCATCATCGCCCTGCATCATGAGCAGGACATGCGTCGTATGGGCGGGTTGAAAGACAAATTGCCGGTCACCTATTGGACATTCGTCGTGGGCTCGCTCGCGCTGGCAGGATTCCCCCTGACGTCCGGATTCTTCAGCAAGGACGATCTGCTGATTTCAGCCTGGTCGGCCGGACCCCTCGGTCAGTTCCTCACCCTGCTTGGCCTCGCGACGGCGTTGATGACGGCGTTCTACAGCTTTCGGCTGGTCTTCGTCATATTTTGGGGTCCCTCCCATGTCGATCCTCATCATGCCGACCACATACATGAACCCTCGAAGGCCATGACCATACCGCTGATGATCCTCGCCCTGCTCAGCATCGTGACAGGCTATCTGGGCATTCCTGAATTTCTTGGACCGACGTTCCAAACAGGCGCACGCGGCGCAGCGCACGAGGGAGGAGCCGCCATCGGCATCATGGTCGCAGCCACAGCGATGGGATTGATCGGGATCGCCGCCGCCTATTATGTCTATGTGATGAATCCGGCGCTGCCGGATCGATTCGCTCGACAGTGGCAGTCGTTGTATCGGGCATCACTGAATAAATGGTATGTCGACGAGGCCTACGATCGCACGATCGTTCGCCCCACCTTTTTCGCCGCGACCGAATTGTGGAAGCGCGTGGACGTGAATGTGGTTGACGGCGCGGTGAACGGCGTGGCCCGCGCGATCTCCTGGGCAGGCTGGCTCTTGAGGCTCATGCAAAGCGGGCAGGCGCAACATTATGCGCTCGGCATGGCACTGGGAGCGGTGGTCCTTTTTTCGATGTTCTTATTCTTGTAAGGAGCGTCAATGGTCGACGGTCATTGGTCAAGGGGAACCATGAGCACCTGGTCTCTTGCCACGGCCTATTACCAATTGACTATTGACCGATGACGAGTTCCTTTCCCTGGCTCTCACTCCTCCTCGTGCTGCCCCTTGCGGGGGCCGTCGCGATGTATTTCACGACAGAATCTGCCGCTCGCTGGATCGCACTGGTCGCAACCCTGGCCGACCTGTTCGTCGCCCTCCCGCTTTGGTGGCTCTTCGATCCCCAGGCCGGTCAGATGCAGTTCACCGAACATATTGCCTGGATCACGGCCCCTCCCATTAACTACAGTCTGGGTCTCGACGGAATCAGTCTGCCGCTGGTCTTGATGACCGCCGGGATCATGCCCCTCTGCGTCTTGGCATCCTGGAACGCGATCACGACAAGTATCCGAGGATTCATGGCCGTGTTGCTGGTGATGGAAACGGCCATGGTGGGAGTATTCATTGCATTGGATTTTGTACTCTTCTATGTGTTTTGGGAGGCCATGCTGATTCCCATGTACCTCCTGATCGGCGTGTGGGGAGGACCGAACCGGCTCTATGCGGCCATCAAGTTTTTTCTGTATACCCTCGCAGGAAGCGTACTCTTATTGGTGGCCATCCTCGTCTTGTACTATTATGGAGGGCACACGTTCGACATCCTTGCCTTAAGTCAGGGCACCTACCCCGCGTCGTTGCAAACGTGGCTGTTCCTCGCATTCTTCGCCGCCTTTGCGGTGAAGGTCCCTATGTTTCCCTTTCACACATGGCTCCCGGACGCCCACGTCGAGGCTCCGACTGCCGGCAGCGTCATCCTTGCCAGCATCCTTCTGAAAATGGGTGCCTATGGATTCCTGCGATTCAGCTTGCCGATGTTACCGGACGCCAGCCGCTTCTTCACACCGATGATGGTCGCCCTCTCCATCATCGCGATCATTTACGGCGCCTATATGGCACTCGCTCAAGTCGATCTCAAGAAGCTGATCGCCTATTCGAGCGTGAGCCACATGGGGTTCGTCACTCTTGGCCTGTTTGTTCTGAACCAACAGGGCATCGAAGGGGCCGTCCTCCAAATGGTCAACCATGGAATTACGACCGGGGGGCTGTTCCTCTGCGTCGGCATCATCTATGAGCGTACCCATAGCCGGTTGATCGCAGACAATACCGGATTGGCCGCCCCGATGCCGCAGTATGCCACCCTGTTAGTGATTTTCGCCTTGTCCTCGCTCGGTCTCCCCGGCACCAATAGTTTTGTCGGGGAATTCCTCGTGCTCGTCGGCACGTTCCTCTGGAGCAAGGTCGCAACCGCCTTGGCATCGTTGGGCATCATTCTCGCCGCCGCCTATCTCCTCTGGATGATCCAGCGAGTCGTCTTCGGGGTCCCCTCCCCGCACCATCTTCCGAAACTCACGGACCTGAACTATCGGGAACTCGTGACGCTGGTGCCGCTGGTCTTGCTGGTATTTTTGATCGGAATCTTTCCGAATCCCTTCGTGAGTCGGATGCACCAGAGCGTGACGAACACGATCGCCTCCATGTCGCGCGCCAAGGTTGCACCGACCGCCCACCCCTCTGCCGGAATGATCGCGCCGCTACTGGCGGAGAGCGGAGCACACCTGACGATTCAAGGCCCATCACGATGAGTCTGTACGGCGCCGATCTCTTAGCCCTGCTTCCCGAACTTATTATCGTCGCCACTGCCTGTCTCGTGATTGCGTTAGACCCCATCACTCCCGCTTCGCGACGAGACCTCCTGGCCTGGCTGAGTCTGGGCGCCCTTGCCCTCTGTCTTGGGCTCACCGTCAGCCAGATCAACACACTGAATGTCCGGGTATCCGCGTTTAGCGACCTGGTGGTGGTCGATGCCTACGCCAGATTCTGGAAAGTCCTTCTCTACGGGGTCACTGGCTTGACCATTGTGCTGTCGCTGCCCTATCTGAAAGCGGAGCGCATCCACCTCGGCGAATACTATGGGTTCATTCTTCTTGCTCTTTCCGGCATGCTGGTGATGGTCTCCGGCGTCGACCTGCTGACGATTTATCTCGGCACCGAGCTCATGTCCCTCTCGCTCTATGTCCTGACCGGGCTCAACCGGTCTAAGCCTCGGTCGCTGGAGGCCGCAGCCAAATACTTCGTCCTGGGCGCCTTCTCCTCGGGGATCATGCTGTACGGCATCTCGCTCCTCTACGGCGTAGCCGGCAGCACCAAGCTGGCATCGATCGCGGGCGCCATCGGGACTCGCGGGGCAGACGACCCTCTTGTGCTGATCGCCACGATGCTGATGGCGGTCGGCTTCGGATTTAAGATCGCCGCGGTCCCGTTCCATATGTGGACGCCCGACGTCTATCAGGGCGCCCCGACGTCCGTCACGGCCTTCATGGCGGTCGCCGCAAAAGCCGCCAGCTTCGCAGCATTCATGCGCGTCTTCGTCGAAGGGCTCGGCGGGCTCAAGGCCGATTGGTCGTTCCTGTTTATACTCATCGCTGTCGGCACGCTGGTGCTCGGCAACGTCGTGGCCATTGTGCAGACCAACATTAAACGGATGTTGGCCTACTCCAGTATCGCGCATGCCGGATACGCGTTAATCGGCTTTGTCGCGGCAGGCCGTGGAGTCGGCATGTCCGGGGGAACGCCCGGCCTCGCAAGTATCATGATCTACCTCGCCCTCTATTCGTTCATGACGCTCGGCGCCTTCGCCGTCATCGCCATGCTGAGGAAAGGCGGGATCGAAGGAGAGGAAATTGAGGATTTCACAGGGCTCGCCAAGCGTCAGCCGCTCGCGGCCTTTCTCATGCTGATCTTCATGGCCTCGCTTGCGGGCATTCCGCCGACCGCCGGGTTCGTCGGGAAATTCTATGTGTTTATGGCGGCCGTCGAATCAGGGTTGGCCTGGCTCGCCGCCGTGGCCCTGATCTTTGCCGTCGTATCGGCCTACTACTACATGCGGGTGGTGATGGTGATGTATATGCGCGAACCTCATCCCTCTTCCGTTGCGCCGCCGCGGCTCGTCGCGTCGCCGGCCCTCTCCTTTGTGTTGGCCTGTGCCGTTGCCGGCGTGATTCTGTTCGGCCTCTATCCCAACCCGCTCGTCAGCTTCGCGCTCCAGTCGGTCCTGACGCTCAAATAATTCTCCGGCAGGATGCTGAAAAAGCCGCACTTCTCACCCGCCCGACCCAGGCGCGCCGAGACGCGCCTTTTCCCATGCGTCGTTCTCGCATCGCTCAGATCCTCAACGCACCCCAGTTGGAGAACAAGCTGTCTTGGCAGCTTGGGGCGGGCGGGTGAGAGGAGCCACGCCTCCGGTCTTCACTCGCTGTGGCCTTGCCTGCGGAACGGCGCGTCTTGGCGCGCCGGGGCTGGACGGGTGAGAACCGTAGACTTTTTGCGCATCCTGCTGGCCCCATATTCTTCGCCTGAACATTGGGCCTTACAGCAGAAGCCTTCGTGAATAATGCGGGCTCGACAGGTGCGTGAGAGAGCGACTCATGTTAGGTTGGTGATAAGTCCTTGACCTTTCGCATCTTATGCAGATTTTTCGTTTCCTCCGAGATCTTGTCCGATCGTTTCTGCGACATGGGTGTGCCAGTTTGGCGGCCTCTCTTGCATTTTTCTCCTTGCTCTCTCTCTTCCCGCTTGTCTTTCTCTTGCTCTACGGCCTGAGTTTCGTGGTGAGCCATGACGTGATTGGAGAGCAGGTTCTCCTTAGTTTTCTCAAGGGTTTTCTCCCCTCGTTGGGAGAACATGTCGTAAAGGAATTGCATCGGGTGAGCGCCTTAGAAACCGTCCGATGGGCCGTGTTTCTGACGTTCGCCTGGTTCGGCGCGTTGGTGTTCTATGAACTAGACTATGCGTTGAACGTCGTATTTGAGAGTACGTGGCGCCGCCATCCCCTCATCTCAACCGCTATCGCGGTGGCCTTGCTCGGCGTGACTGGACTGGTACTGATTCTCTCCTACGTCGCAACCCAAACTGTCAACTTCTTAACGGCATACGCGCCAA
Organism: Nitrospirota bacterium; assembly: GCA_034440335.1. Taxonomy (GTDB): domain Bacteria; phylum Nitrospirota; class Nitrospiria; order Nitrospirales; family Nitrospiraceae; genus Palsa-1315. The sequence goes on from JAWXBV010000237.1 coordinate 18,073, forward strand.
GACTCTGGGGACTCGATCTCCTGGCCCTCGCAGCCCATGATCTGTTCCTCACCTATACGCTCCCTTTCGTGTTGGCCTTCCTCACGGTCACAGGGCTCTATCGGCTTGTTCCTCGACGGAGGCCACAATGGCGTGCGGCGATGATCGGGGCCCTGACGTTCAGTCTTCTCTGGGTCGCTGCCAAACTCTTGTTCGTGATTTATAGCACCTACGCGACCGTGTACGGCGACCTCTATGGATCCCTTTTGGAAATCATTCTGACGCTCTTATGGTTCTACTACTCCGCGGCCCTCTTGCTGATCGGCGCAGAGGTCGCCTACCGCCTCCAGCAACAGGCGCAGGTGTGGTCAAAAGTCACCCCGAAGTCGAATTTGCCGGACCAGGGTTTGCCGAATAGCCCGCCGACATAAAAATCTAGTCTATCTGGTCGATCCGGTCTGTCTTGTCTATCTGGTCGATTCGACTTTGACTTGCTCAACCAAACAGACGAGATAGACCAGATGAACCAGAGAGACCAAATCGGCCTGTCGGCTTCTGGGGTTTTTCTGGTGTGAACATCCCTTCGTGGCTAGGATGGCAACCGGTACAAATCGAGGAACTGCTCATGTCTGAAGATTTCGGCAAAGACCTCCTTATGCTCGGCGGTACAGTGGCCGGTTTCGTTGCGGCCATGTTGAGCATTATGGAGAAGTTGCTGGATATGAAGAATCGGCTGATATCGAAGAAAGATCGAAAGTCGCCGGCTCAAACTGAGCGTCCAACCCCTGACGCACCGTCTACGTCCAGCTCCTATTCGTCGAAGCCCCTCCGGGGGGCCTCCTATCTCCTCCTATATGAAACCAGCGTCATTGTGGCAGCAGGGCTGCTGCTCAACTACGTTGGGCTGACGTTGAGCCGCCATCTGGAGAGCATCCTGTTCCTCGACATGACAGGAACGGCGCTGGTTGCGTTCCTCTTAGGCCCCTGGTGGGGAGCGATTGTGGCTCTTCTCTCAAGCTCCGTCGTAAATTGGTTATTGTTCCCGGAAAACGGCGGGGATGTGGCGATCTTCCCCTGGTCGCTGGTCAACATTGCCGGCGCCATATATTGGGGGTGGATGGCCAGACAAGCAGGCTTTCAAAAGTACCTCCGCACCGGCCGCAATTCCGCCATGTCGCATGGCTGGTTCCTGTGTGTCTTCGGGGTCGGCGGCGCGATCGTGATGAGCCTGCCAGGTACCTTCATCCAATCGGCGCTGCATGAGCAAACGACCTTTGCCTTGAGCCCCGAGGTGGCCGAATCGGTGAGCCAGCGCGTCCTCAAATGGGAGCAGATGGCGCATGTCTATCTCGAATCGTTATTCGGAATCAGTTGGGGGGATAGTTTGAGTTGGTGGATTGTGAATTGGTTCCAGAACTGGGTCCGTTATGTTCCGGACAAAACCATGAGCGCGGCCATTGCGCTGGTGGTGTTGAAGTACGGGTACCCGCTCTTTGAGCGTGAACTGATTCATGGAGGGCCGGAGGGCGAACGTCCCAAGGATGAGCGCATCCTGCCGCTGGTGTTAGGGTTGCTCTACGCCCCCTCCTTCGCCAGCTTGCTCAGCAGCGACATCTACGGAGGCCCGGCCTACTGGCCCTTGTGGGCATCGCCGTGGCTGTTAATTCTGGGCGGGTACTGCTACCTCCGCTATTGGGGCATAGGCGAGGCTGCGGTAAAAGCCGCGAGGTTGCAACGAGCCGATCGCTATGCCCGCGCGCTGAAACAAATTGGGAAGGAAGCGTCCCATGAATTCTGTAAGCGGTTGACCTTTGTGACGTTGATCGCAAGTTTACTGTTCGCGCTCTGTCTCCCCATCCTCTTGTCGGACTTTTACCGCGCCACATTCAAATTCTTTTGCGTGGTCTACGGATTTCTTCTGGTCGTCCACCTCGTGCGCATTTCTATTGCGCAGAACATTTCCATTTCTCGCTCCGATGATTGATCGTAAGACGTAAAACGTGAACAGTGAAACGTAAGGGGTGACAGCGAACCCCCTTTCGATCTCTTGACGCTTTACCTTTCACATCTCACGCCTTGTGCAGCTGTACGTATTGCGCAATGGCCGATCGGGTGACCAGTCCGACGATCTCTCCCTGCTCCATCACCACAAGACAATCCCACCCGCCCTGGGCCATGCGATCTATCGCCTGCATGATGGACCAGTCCAGAGGAATGCAGAAGGCCGGCGACGTCGGGCGCATAATCTCGCGAATGCGGCGCCATGGCCAGAGCGTTGTGGGAAGCGCTTGTACGTCGCGCACGGTCACCACACCGAGAACCTGCCCCTCCTCGCAGACGGGGAATTCAGCGCATCCCTGCGCGACAAAGTACTGATCGACCGCGTCCTGCACGCTCATATCCGGCAGCAGGGTCATGACGCGGTGGACCATGACCTGACGAACCGTCACTGACGCCAACAACATCCGCGGAGCCACCTGCCGTTTGTTGGCCAATGCCGCTGAAAAGAGGAATATTCCGATAAAGATGAGCCAGACCCCGTTCGTCGCAATGGACGATCCCAGCATGCCGGACCAGGCCCCCACCATCAAGACCGCGCCGAGCAGCCCAAGCGCCACACCGAATCCCATTCCCGCAACGGCAGCCTGACTGGTTGCTCGATCGAAATTCTTGTTCCGAGCCCACAGTCCAGCCCGTAAGACGCGTCCGCCGTCTAACGGGAACCCCGGGATCAGGTTGAAGAGTCCGAGCTGCACATTCACCATGCCCAGCAAACTTCCGAGGGCGATGAGCCCTTTCACCCCTGGTTGCGAAAACAATGATTCCACGGCCATGGCCCCGCCGAGGCAACAGGCTCCCAGGATCAAACTCACGAGCGGTCCTGCCATCGCGATCAAAAACTCGGCTCGCGGGCTGGGCGGCTCCTTCCCCATGTGCGCCATCCCTCCAAAGATGAACAGGGTAATCTGCTTGATAGGAATCTGGTAGCGTAAGGCCACATAGGAATGTCCCAGTTCATGCAGAAGGACGGAGAGGAACAACAAGAGCGCGGCAATACCACCCATCCCCCAATAGCGTAGAGGCGGCAGACCAGGCAATGCATCGGGTAAATAACCCGTCGCTAATGACCAGGTCACAAAGAAAAAGACCGCAAACCAGGACGCATGCAGGTGAATCGGGATGCCAAGCACACGGCCGATTTTCCAATTGGGCAACGCCATGCGTTCACCGTAACAGGCGTGAATTCAAGCGTCAACCTGCGGGGCGAGACTCGCGTGAAACGCGGGACGGGCGGGACGAGTGAGATGGGCAGGCGCCGCAGCGGGAAGGTTGAAGCTTCTGTGCGTAAAGAGTTTTTCCGCAGCCTCCTTGATCTCTCTTCCGGTATACTAGTCAGGTGTTGTGAAATGCGTTCTGGCCACTGAGAAGCACAAGACAAAGGAAAGTCATGCACGCCTTCAGCAACACCAGCAGGCTGTTCAAAAATATCCCCTTCTTGATTCATCGTTCGGTGGTGGAGTTGCTGGGTTCCAGTTTCATGTTTCTAGTTTCATGTTGTCAGGACGCAACCTCCAAGTACGCGACACTTGCACCTCGAAACTTTCAACCCTTGAACGACATACGCTTCACGCTTCACGCTTCACGGATAACGTGCTTGGTCCTCACGATGCTCTGCGCTACAGCGATGCCGTCGTTTACAGAGGCTCAGGTGATCAAATCTGGGCCACCCTCCTGCCCCGGTGTGGCCTTGACGTTCGACCTCTGCCCGGTGCGGAATGGAACGGGCTACGATCAGGCACTGATCGACTATCTTATTGAGCAGAAGATTCCTGCCACGTTCTTCATGTCGGGGAAATGGATCGTGAAACATGATCGGCACGTGAAGGCCCTCCTCCAGGTTCCGTTCTTTGAGGTCGGCACCCATGGGGAAGTCCATGCTCATATGCCGCTCCATTCAGCGGAGGAACAGAAACAGGAAATCCTGGGGCCGGTTCGTCTGCTCAAAGCCAAATACCATCACGACGCGACGCTGTTTCGCCCTCCCTATGGGGAATTCAACGAAGAGACCGTCAACGTGACCCGTGCCCTCGGTCTCCAGTTTATTCTCTGGGATGTGGTGTCCGGCGATCCGGACCCAACGCTCACGGCCATCCAAATCGAAGGCCGCCTCAAGCGGTATGTCCGAAAGGGCAGCGTCATCGTGATGCACGCCAACGGGAAGGGCAAGCACACGAACGAGGTGGTGCAAGACCTCCATCAACATCTCTTGCCGGAACGGCATCTCACCCCCATGACCGTGAGCGATCTTTTGAACTGTAGCCAGGCAGCTCCATGACCGATCTGATCGTGCGATCTATGATGGCGGAAGATCGAACTGCCGTCATAGAATTGCTCGCAGACTCCGATCCGTGGAAACGTCTGGGCTACCAAGCCAAAGATTGGGACAGCTATTTCACACCGCTCCCCCAGGGACGTGACAGTTACGTCGTGGATCAGAATGGGAGGGTTGCCGGCATCGCGGTCCTTCGTCAAAAATTCTTGCTCGGCGACTATTTGGAATTGCTTGGGGTGGCGGACTGGGCGAAAGGCAAGGGATTGGGGAGGCGGCTGCTCACCCACGTCGAAGCGGCTGTCTTCGCAAGGGCGAAGAACCTGTTCGCCTGCGTGTCGGATTTCAACGATCAAGCCCGGCACTTTTACCAGAAGCAGGGCTATCAGGAGATCGGTCCTATGCCGAACTTTCTGATCCCTGGCAGCGCGGAAATCCTGCTGCGCAAGACCAGTGGCCCAGCCAGAAGAGCTGATGGCTTATAGCGAATGGCGTATGGTATGAGGAAAGACGAATCAGAGAGATACCTTTCTGGCCATACGCTATACGCGATAAGCTCTTATCCTGAGACCTACCATGAAAGTCACCAAGCTCCTCCACACCCGCATGCGCGTCAGCGACATGGAGCAGACGATCGACTTCTACACCAGCGTCCTCGGGCTGGAGGTGCTGGAACGGAAGGTTTCTCCGCGTGGTTCGCACTTGGCCTTCCTCAAAGTGCCCAACAGCGAGGAGCTGATCGAGCTGACCAGCTTTCCTCCCAGCGGGCCGGTGAAGGTTCAGGAGGACCTTGTCCACTTGGCCTTTCAAGTCGAGAGCCTCGACGACACCTGCGCATCGCTCAATGCGCAGGGCGTCAAGATCACAGACGGTCCGACCCAGTCCTCCTCCGGCAGCCGGTTCATTTTCATCGATGCCCCGGATGGATACGAAATCGAACTCATCGAACGCCGGCCGGGGACTGCGATCGTGTAGCTGGCCCACCCACCATATCCCCTTTCCCTTCTCATGGCAGGAAGAGGGTCGTTAGTCAGTGGTCAATAGTCATTGGTAGGAACCAGTATGAGGATCCTGATCTATTCTCCTCGCATCTAACCCGCATGATTCATGAGCGCTGCTGCGACGCGCCTGCGGCTGCAGGCTCGCCGTTCGCTCCCTCGGCATACGGTTCACGTAGGCCTCGGGCTCTCACGGCTCCCCGTGCCCATCTCGCACCCCCTCCCTTGCCCTCCCCCATAATATGGGGGAGGGC
>JAWXBV010000238.1:0-16266 GCA_034440335.1 Nitrospirota bacterium
GCCTTGCATCATGACCGATTCAGCACAGCCGCCGCTCAGACTCATGGCTCGTTGGAAATACGACCCGGCTTCAGACTCATTTCATATTGGAAGAGGCTCCTGGTTGCGGGTCTTCTTCTGTCTTTGCTAAGATCTCCTCCACCACAGAACCTGTGTCGAATATCTTCTCAGAATGGTGGGTGTAGCTCAGTTGGTTAGAGCGCCGGATTGTGGATCCGGAGGTCGCGGGTTCGAAACCCGTCACTCACCCCATTTTTCTTAATAGCGTACGTCGATGATCAACGGTCTGGTCTTCACCAGAACCGCATGATTCATGCGGGCTAGCCTGGCAGGCCAGCCTCAGAATGCCTACGCCAGGGAAGTCGTTGAGAAGACCTCTCGACCATTGAGGAATATGTTGATCGGACTCCGTCATCCTCTGCATGGTAGTTCGATGAACAGATCATGCGTCATCATGAATCAGGATGCGCCGAGGGATTTCTCGGAATGCAACTTCGTTGACGCCTCTGTCGTCGGTTGTGTATAAAGAAGGCGTCTTCACTCTCTTCACTTGTATGGTTAGGTAGGGGTGTCATGGGTGCACGTGAATTCCACGATGGGGCGAAAGATGGGCTCGAAGCGCTCGAGCCTCTCGACCCGGAACAGATCGGATCGTTCGACGGCCTGTTGACGGCGATGCGCAAGACCGCCTTTGGAGGCCGCAGAGTAGGCGAAGCCTATGAAGTACTGTGGGCGATGATCGAAGACCCCGATTGCTTCGTTGTGTTGACGCTGTCAGGGGCCATGACCATTGCCAAGATGGGCAAGATTATCAGCGCGATGATCGATCACGGGATGGTGCAATGTATTGTCTCGACCGGAGCATTGATGGCCCATGGGCTGAGTGAGTCAGTAGGTAAAACACACTATCGGCACCATCCGTCGATGTCGGATCAGGAGTTGTTCGAGAAGGGCTACAATCGGGTCTACGACACACTCGAGATGGAGTCTAACCTGAACTATGTTGAGCAAGTCGTTTCGCGAACCATGAAGCGGATAGATCAGGACCAACCTCTTTCATCCGAACTCTTCACGCGTGAGCTGGGAAAGACGCTCGCGGAAGAATACGATGGAACGGGTATTCTGAAAAGCGCCTTTGTGAAAAATGTTCCCGTCTTCATTCCTGCGTTTACCGATTCCGAGATGGGGCTGGATATCGGCACCTGGGCCATGGGTCGAAATCTCGATCGGGCTCGTGCGGAAAAACAGGAGAACGGCGATCTTGAGGTGCTCCGCACCATTCTTTGCTCCCATCCTTCATTCAATCCCTACCTCGACCTCAACAGTTATGCGAGCCATGTCATCTCGTCCAAGCGGCGTGGGATTTTTACGATTGGTGGGGGCGTGCCTCGCAATTGGGCGCAACAAGTCGGCCCCTACATTGAAGTCTGTAATACCAGGCTCGGCCTCAATGTCGAGCCCCCTCGATTTCAGTATGCGGTGCGTATTTGCCCTGAGCCGGATCATTTGGGTGGATTGAGCGGGTGCACGTATCAAGAAGGCCTTTCCTGGGGAAAGTTTGTTCCGCCGGAAGCAGGGGGACGTTTTGCTGAAGTGTTGAGCGATGCGACGGTTGTCTGGCCCCTCCTGATGGTCGGGTTGCTGGAGCGCCTCAAAGCAAAGAGTGCTCTTCGCACATGATGGGCACGTATCTTCTTCGCACAGTGGTTGCGGCAGGATTGCTCTTGCTCGCGCAGCTGACTCAAGTGGGTGCTGGATCGATCACGGACGACGGACGAATCAGAGGGAGCGCGGACGCGCCGATCACCTTGATCGAGTATTCCGACTTCACCTGTGGATACTGTGCGAAGTTCTTTCAGGAGACGTGGCCTCGGTTACAGGCTAAGTATATCGACACGGGGAAAGTGCGGTTTCTCTATCGCGATTATCCTCGTTCGGACCAGGGGGTCGGCGTTGAGGCGGCGGTGGCCGCACGCTGTGCCGGAGCCCAGGGTCGATATTGGCCGATGCACGATCGCCTCTTCAGCGAACGAGGCCGCTTAGACTCGGGATCGTTCAAAGGGTACGCGAAGGTGATCGGCTTGGACCAGGCGGTGTTTGCCAAGTGTTTCGACGAGCGACAGTATCTCGAATCCATTTTCCAGGATCGCCAAGAGGCAAACCGGTGGGGCTTTCATGGCACTCCCGGATTCATCTTGATACGGACGGTCGGTGGACCGACCGAGAAAGAGCCGGCGATCGCGATTCCCGGTGCAGTCCCGTTCAACGAGTTTGCCGAGGAGATCGATCGCATGTTGGCCACTGCCCCACGCTCCCAGGGAGAATCCACCGAGCCTCACGGATCGACGGCAGTGGCAGAGAACAGTCCATCCATCATTCACTAAGGATTACCTATGCCTGCAACACAATCGTTTTGGTCTGTTCCCCAACGCGAGGGGGAACCACCCTACTGGATGTGCATGTCATGCCTGTCGGAAGTGTTCTATCGCAAGGTCCCGATGCCTGATTGCCCAACGTGCCATGGTGTCTCAACCTATGAGGCCTTCACGCTTGAGGCGATTCGTGATTGGGGCACAGAGGATTTAGTCGCCAAGGCCGATATCGCCCAACAGGCTGCCGATAGTGAGCCGGCTTCTACGGCGCCGGTTCATTCCGCTGACTAATAGGCTGCGGAAAAACGAGGCGGGCCTGCCGGAAATCCAATGGTTCGCATGTCTGGGTCAACAGGGCACGAATTCACAGGATGCTCAAAAAGTTCGTCCAGCAAGGCCGCAGCGAGTGAAGGACCGAGGCGTACCCTCTGGGGTACGTTGAGGGTCTGAACGATGCGAGAACGCTGCCGGCGGACTTTTTCAGCATCCTGATAAGTCTTCACCACCCGCGGGGCGTCTCTCGTGCAGGAACCACGTCCATTCTTGATCGGAGGTCTGTGGCAGCGCGGGGAGGCCGTGATACCCGTACACAACCCATTTACAGGGCGGCTAATCGCTGAAGTATCGAGCGCGAGTTCCGCGGACGCCGATGCTGCGGTTCAATCGACGGTCGATGCCGCTGCTGCAATGGGGGCGTTGCCGTCCCACGCGCGCTATCATGCGTTGCAAAAGATCGCAGGTGGGCTCTATGACCGGCGTGAGGAATGTGCACGCCTGATGACGGCTGAATCCGGCAAGCCGATCACCGACGCGAAGCGGGAAGTCAGTCGGGCCGTTCAAACATTTACCATTGCCGCTGAAGAGGCCAAGCGCATTCCAGGCGAGGTGATCCCTCTCGACTGGACGCCGGGGACGGATTCCCATCTCGGCATTCTCCGCCGGGTTCCGATCGGTCCGGTGCTCGGAATCACTCCCTTCAATTTTCCCTTGAATCTTGTGGCCCACAAGGTTGCACCGGCTTTGGCCGCCGGCAACTCCATTCTCATCAAGCCGGCGCCACAGACACCCTTGACCGCGTTGCTCTTGGGCGAAGTGGTTCTGGAGGCTGGGCTTCCTCCCGGCGCACTCAACATCTTGCCTTGCGACAATACGGTGGCAGAACAGCTCGTCGTCGATCCCCGCTTTAAACTCCTGAGCTTTACCGGCAGTGCCGCCGTAGGGTGGATGCTGAAGGCCAAGTGTGGGAAGAAGACGGTGGTGTTGGAACTCGGTGGGAACGCGGGCGTCATCGTGGAACCCGATGCCGATCTGGATGTTGCCGCACAGCGTTGCGCGGTCGGTGGATTTGGCTATGCCGGTCAGACCTGTATCTCTGTGCAGCGAATCTTCGCCCATCATTCTATCGCGGATCTCTTCACCACAAAGCTCCTGTTGCAAGTCGCACGGCTGAAGGCCGGCGACCCGAGTGACGATTCCACGGTCGTCGGGCCGTTGATCGATCAGGCCGCGGTCCATCGTGTGGAAGCATGGGTTGGGGAAGCGGTGTCGCAAGGGGCGCGTGTGCTTCTAGGGGGCAAACGCATGGGCTCAGTGATGGAGGCAACCGTGCTCTCACACGTCACGCCCACGATGAAAGTTTCGTGTCAGGAAGTGTTTGGACCGGTGGTGACGGTGACCCCGTACCGAAACTTCGGCGAAGCCATCACGATACTCAACCAGTCCGACTATGGGCTCCAAGCTGGAGTGTTCACCCAGGATGTGAATAAAATTTTCCATGCGTTTCGGCACCTTGAAGTTGGAGCCGTGCTGGCAAATGAGATTCCGACGTTTCGCGCTGACCACATGCCGTATGGCGGCGTGAAGGACTCCGGGGTTGGGCGTGAAGGGGTTCAGGCCGCGATCGAGGATATGACTGAGCCCCGCATGCTGGTCTTGAACCTCAAACCACCTGCCTGGACCTAGCCTCCATATGTCATCAATGCGTCTGTTGCAATCGCACAGGTTTGAGTGAGAGGCGCGGGGTCAGAGGCTAGGGGAGACCAGAGGAAATATTTTCCTCTTGCCTGGCTTCTGCGATTTCGCGGTGAACGGTTGCTGTAGGCTGAGGTTGTAATCAAGGTTGATCAACGTCGGACTTTTCAGCAGCCGGCTCGAGAATAAAATGTCGTAGGATATTGCGAAGCGGCGCCGATCTTGGTACAACAGCGATTCTGTGTCTCGTGTGAGGCAGTACGGTGGGAATGCCTTTCAGCGAACGAAGCGCCCGTCACCCGATTGCTTGGACCAACTAAGGAGAAAAACGATGGTACCTACGCATATATTTCTGACGCGAGGCGTTGGAGTCCACAAAGAAAAACTGGCCTCCTTCGAGGAGGCCTTACGGAGTGCCGGCGTCGCCTATTTAAATCTTGTCACCGTGTCGTCGATTCTTCCACCGAATTGCAAAATTCTCCCGCGTGCGCGAGGCGAGAAATTATTGAGCCCCGGTGAAATTACGTTCTGTGTGATGGCGCGGTCGGAAACGAATGAACGGAACCGACTGATCTCCGCGTCGATTGGGTTGGCGGTCCCGACCGATCGTCGAACCTATGGGTATCTATCCGAACACCATGCGCATGGCGAAACCGATGAAGAGACGGGGGAGTATACGGAAGACCTGGCGGCGCAGATGTTGGCCACGACGCTCGGCGTCGAGTTCGATCCGGACATCGCGTGGAAAGAGCGGGAGCAAGTCTTCAAAATGGCCGGCAAGATCGTGCGGACCCAAAACATCACTCAGTCCGCTATTGGAAAACCCAATCGCTGGACGACGGTGATCGCATTGGCCGTGTTCATCCCAGAGGAAAATGTTCCGAAGCGGCGTCGGTAGCCCCAGCTGCATGAGTATACGCCCATGACACTTCCCGCCGATTGGGAGGGCATCGACCAGAACTTTCTCGGTCTCGATGAGCCCTGGTGCCATCCCGATCAGGCGGGTGTCTACATCCTACCTGCACCCTACGAACATACATCGAGTTATGTGCGGGGCTCCGATCGAGGTCCTTCAGCCATCATTGAGGCGTCCCAACAAGTCGAGTTATACGACGAAACACTCCAATGTGAGCCCTACCGAGAGTGGGGCGGAGTGGCCACCATTCGCTCTCTCGATCTTGACGGCAAAGTCGATCGGCAGGCGGTGGATGCGATCGACGCGTTTGTCACTCCCCACGTCGGCACCGGGCGGTTCGTCGTCACCTTGACCGGTGAACATACCGGAGCGCTTGGGGCCATTCGAGCCCATGCCCGTCGCTATCCTGATCTGTGTGTGGTGCAAATCGACGCGCATGGCGACTTGCGCAAAGCCTATCAAGGGAACCCCTATAGCCACGCCAGTGTCATGGCCCGTGTGGTCGACGATGGGTTGCCGCTAGTCCAGGTGGGCATTCGCTCCATTTCTCCTGAGGAGATCGATCGCATCAAGAGCACCGAACGAATTGCCACGTTCTTTGCCGCCGACATTCTTGACCCGTCCGGCCCCTACGAAGGCAAGGCCTCCCGCTGGGTTCCTGAGGTGGTGAAGGCCTGTCGCGGCCCGGTCTATCTCACATTCGATTGTGATGGGCTTGACGCGTCGTTAGTCCCTGCGCTCGGCACCCCCGAACCTGGCGGGTTGGGGTGGTACGACACGTTGAATCTCGTCACAGCCCTGGCCGATGGACCCGGTATCCTGGGGATGGATATCAGCGAGATTGCTCCAATCGAAGGGTTTGTCGCGCCTCAGTTTTGTATCGCCCGATTGATCTACCGCATGCTGGGGCGGATCAAAGCAGGCCGCCGCGTTCACTAACACGGGTTGCCACCCTGTGACCGATACTCTTCGCATCAATAAATTTTTCACACAGCACGGCATCTGTTCCCGACGTGAGGCCGATCGTCTGATCGAATCCGGTCGCGTGTCCATCAATCAGCGGACGGCCTGCTTGGGAGATCAGGTCGGTCCTGACGACGTCATCGCGCGGGATGGACAGGTGATTCCCTGGGAAACAGCCCCACTCTATATCAAGTATTACAAGCCAGTGGGTGTGACGACGACCAGTGAGTCGCATGTACCGCGTAATATCATTGCGGAGATCGGCCATCCGGAGCGGATCTTTCCAATCGGCCGACTCGACAAGGACTCGTCCGGTCTCATCCTGCTCACGAACGACGGGGACATCGTGAACGAGATTCTGCGAACTGAGCATGGGCATGAGCGGGAATACGAGGTGTCCGTCGATCATCCATTCGATCACACGTTCATTGACCGCATGGCTCAAGGGGTTGTCATTCTCGACCGTTCGAGCAAACCTTGTCGGGTTGAACGACTCGGTCCAGCCCTGTTCCGCATTATCCTCACCGAGGGGCGGAATCGGCAGATCAGGCGCATGTGCCAAGTCTTGGGGTATCGGGTGCTCAGCTTGCATCGTGTTCGGATCATGCATGTGACACTTGACGGGTTGGCCCCAGGAAAATGGAAACCGCTCACAGGAGAGGAACGTGCGCAGCTCTTTCAAGCGGTTGGACGAGGCAACAGCCAAGGGTGATCAGTAGGTAGGGAAACCCGGAAGGGGACGACACAGGACGCCGTGTCGAGCGCGGGCGTTACCGGGCTGTGAGGCAAGATGGGATGGTGGCAGGGATCAATCTTGGACTCTTCCGCTACGGTCTTTAGCCCACATGATTCATGCGTGCTTCTGCTGTAATCGCGGATTCGCCGCGCGATGAGCTTTTGTCGGACAGGCCAGAGACAGATACTTCCATTGACAAACACATCATTGAAACTCACACTAGCCCGCGTATCATCCACGGAGAGCAACTCGTAGTATGGTCACCACATGGTGGAGCCCCCAACTCAATGCCTTGCTTGGCAGTCTTGTCGTCGCAGTAGGTGCGTGGCTGGCGTGGGACTCGCTTCCAGCCTGGGGAGTCTTTCTCATTACTGGAGTCGTCGCAGGATTTCTGATCTGGCAGGGGCGGACGATTGGACTGGTCTGGGCTTGGGCGACCCTGTTGCTTGGCCTGGAGAGTCTTGTCTGGCCCATCGTCACAATGGTTCAGGTCCGTTCGATCACGATAGAGCCGACCGACGAACAATTGGGGACGATGCTCTCAGCCGCTCTGATGGGACTCGTTTCGGCAGTCTTTTGGATTACGTTCTCCTATGGGTTCTTCAAGCGAGCCCGCCAGCCTCTCGCCGCCTCACCAACCGATACCACCGAGAGCCATCCACCGACGCCGTAATCAGGGCGCTCACGCAGGAACAGGTAACACCTACCACATCTCGATCGGATCGACGTCAATATCGAACTTGATGGCCCGTCGCTGATACGTCCGCTCCATATCCTTGACCGTGATCCGCACCACGTCGAGTCCTACTTCTCGTTCGGTCGATTTCACAAGAATGTGCCACCGATACCGCCCCCGGAGTTTCGGCACTGGAGAGGGAACTGGTCCCAGAACCGTGAGTCGGTCGGGCCGATCAATCGATTGAACTGTCGAAGGGGTTGTTACCGTGGACATCTGTCCGGTCATGGCTGGTGAAGAAGCGCAGGCAGTGAGTCGAACCACCCACGCTGTAGCAGCATCTTGAACCATCTTCTCGTTGGTCCCCGATACAAGGAGGGCAATCAGACGGACTACGGGTGGATAGCCCAATGCCGTTCGATGGGACAGCTCCTCCGATATAAAGACAGATTCGTCGTTCTGAGCCACAGCTTGAATGGCATGATGGGACGACAGATGGGTTTGTACGATAACCTGACCGCCGGCCCCTGCCGGATCGGCGAGACTGATCGCGTCGAGAAGCATATGATAGGTACGTTCGGCGGATCGGAAATTCGGCACGCTGAGTCCTGCGTCTGCCTGCACAATTCCAACGAGGCCCATCGTCGGGAGAGGGCCTCGACGTAACAGCAGCTGTGTCCCGACGATGATATCCCACTCCCCTTGCTCGACCTTCCGCCAGAGGGCCTCGGCCTGTGTAGGCCGCCGCAGGGTATCTCCATCGAGCCGAATGACTGTTGCATGAGGAAACCGTCGCTTCGCCTCCTCCTCCACGCGCTCTGTACCCTCCCCGATGAACTGCATCCGAGGGCCGGAACAGGAGGTGCAGGTTTCGGGAAGGGGTGTCACGCCTCCGCAGTAGGAACAGAGCAGACGACTAGTCTGCCGAGAGTACATCAGTGCCACATGACAGGCAGGGCAGCGGGGAATCTGGCCGCAGTCGCGACACACGAGGGCGCCGGCATAGCCCTTCCGGTTGAGAAACAACAGGACGCCGGCCCTGCGACTGATCGCTTGCTCGATGGCCTGAACGAGGGGTTGGCTCAGTACTGTGCCCCGGCCATATTCGCGTAATTCAACGACCTGTATGTTCGGTCGCGCATCAGACGGCATGGGCTTGTGAACAACGATCCCTCGTGGCTCCACTGCTGCTCTGATCTCAAGAGAGGGGTGAGCAGAACTTAGGACCAGCACCGCCTCTTCACCCTGCGCCCTCAGCCAGGCCACATCCCGTGCGTGGTAGCGTGGTTCTTGTGGTTCTTTGAGCGCTGGATCTTCTTCTTCCTCGACCCAAATCGTACTGAGTGAAGTCAAGGGGAGAAAAATCGCTGACCGGGTTCCTACGACCACGCGAGCAATCTGTCGCTGAATTTGATTCCACATTTCAGCTTTCAGCTGGTCTGAGAGACCGCTATGGAAGCAGACCGGGGAGATGCCGCTCTCATCATGACGGATTAAGTCGGCAACCCATTGAGCCCGTTCTGCCTCGCCAACGATGATGAGGATTGTGTGGCCACTGTCGAGGACTAGGCGGACGGTCTGCTGTAACAGGATCAATCGATCGTTCCAGGAAGCCTGCACCAAAACCCGAGTGGATCCTTGGCCTCTCAACGCCTCAAACAGTGGTTCCCCCCACGACATTGCTGAGGGAGGAATGAGCGGCACGGTACCACCGAAATCACCCTGGTTCGTCTGTTTGGTTGGGCGGGCGAGAGGTGCCGTCGAAGTAGGCGGTAGGTCCTGGACCTTCACCACCCATTCACGAGCTTCGAGATCGTGCAACAATTCAGGAAGGCCAGGATTGCGAGACGACCGGCGAAGTCCTGAAGGCTTTCTCCCGAGACGTGTGAGCAGTGCTCGCGCCTTCACTGAGCAGGTCTCCCGAGTTGCAAGTGCGGCTCGCCCTTGTTCCGTCAGTTCGTAGTGGTGAACTTGCGTCGGTGGTTTGGGTTTCGGAGGCAACACCAACCTGAGACATTGTCCCCATGGCGCAACATACTGTTCGGCCACTTGCCGTGAGAGCTGGAACAGGTTCAAGGACACATCTGTTGCAGCCCCCTCCGGGAGCAACGATAGAATTTCCTTGAGGCGTGCTCGATCAAAACCATGAGGAAGTACGTGGGAAACGGCGGTCACCGCTCCTTGGAGGATCGACCGTCCAAAGGGCACGAGTACGCGATGTCCAATTCGCAGCGTGGGTCGGAGCGACGAGGGCACGGTGTAGGTAAATGGGCCTGCCAGATGCCGCGGGACAATGACATCTGCGAAGAGGGTCTCTGGCTCTGTGTGTGAAGGGAGTACCTGCATCGAAATCATGCGGCATTGTAGCAGCACAGGAAAAGGGGGAACAACGAGAGAGAATGAACGGAAGTGTTCTGAAGGGGGATCGGGGAGGGTTGACGATGACTCATCAACCCTCCGCACGATACTCGAAAATTTACTGTGGAGGGGTGACCGGAGCAGCAGGGATCTGATCTGAATTGCCCTGATCGACTGATGCAGGAATCGTTACCGAAGCAGAATCCCCAGGGACAGATGAGGGCTTCTCCATGGACGAACCAGTTGGAACCGCTGGAACCGTCTGGTCTACTGCGGAAATTGGATCTCCGCTTTCCGCTGAGCTGAGACGGGACAGGTTGTATCCGGCGTCGTTGGTCTCAATTGGCTTTGTCGCCTGCTCAGGCTGTTCCTTGGCTGACTCGGGTGCATAGAGCACGATGTCCACACGCCGGTTCTTCTGCCGACCCACTTCGGTCGCATTGCCGGCGATCGGCTTCGTATCGCCATAGCCGACTGAAGAGAGCTTCTCCGAGTCGATCCCGCCCTTCTCAATCAAATAACGAAGGGCAATTCCCGCTCGTGCTTTCGACAAGTCCCAGTTCGTCTGGTACATCGACTTGAGCGAAGGACCGATTTCCGTGTTATCCGCATGACCCTCGACTCGAATCCACCGATCATCGGTAGCGGTCTTGAGATGTACAATCAGTTCATCGAGCGTCTGATAGCCCTCGGACGTGATCGTGGTTTCGCCCGATTCAAACCGAAGCTGCTTCATCGAATCACTAAGGCTGATTCGTGTTTCGCCGGCGACATTCTGGACTTGGAGCTTGTTTAAAGAAGGAGCCACAGCAGGTGAGACATGGAGGGACTCCTGGGGGGATTGAGAGATGGGCAAGGCCTCAGGAGCTTGACCCTTCACCCTGAAACGATCGCCCTTGAGGATGCGGGAAATCGACTTTGTGATCAACGCTGTGGCCGTTCTATCTTCCAGGGACAGGACTTTCAATTCACCTACAACTCGTTGCGGAAGGCTCCCGCCCGACCGAAGCAGCTCCATTCGATCCCCAGGCCTGATCCCATCTTCCCGTCCTCGGTCCAGATAGACGATATTCCTTTGCGCCACCATGTTCATGATGCCCATGTTGGACTGGAACTCCACGACCCGTCCCTCCGAATCCCCCACGGAAGGTTGGTCAACCGCCGGCCTCTCGTCAGTCGGGGCTGCGAACTTCATGACCGGATCTCCCGGCGATACCGGTGCGTAGGCCCGCACGATTTGAACAGTGGGCAAGTTCTTGTCGAGGTGGGCCACCTGAACCACCGCGAGTCGATTGACCAAATAACCCAAGTATTGACCAGTCGTAGGATGGAATACTTTGTGTGCTCGTCTGTAAATCGTGAAAAGATCTCCGAGCGCGACATCGCCGGGATTCTTCAATCGGAGATACAAGACATCCCTGCTCCCCAATATCATATGATCTCCGGTGGTTTGATTGTCACCGGTAATCATATTCACGAACCCATCTTGTGGCGTCGATAGCTGGATGGAGCCCGCGGCATAGGCAACGGCAGGTTCTCCGAATCGGATCGAATTGACGTCGTCGGTCGCCCAGGCGAGAGGAAGGAGCGGTGTAGCCAAAGTCCAGACCATGAGAGAGACGACAGATGTTATTGCATAGTTAGCCATGGTGCTTGTCCTCACGTAAGGCACGTATAACTGTCAGCAACCATAGCAAACGGCTCTGTAGTGTCAAGAATATTGAGGCTTTGTCCTTGTTGACCCACCAATTTCCCCGATGCTATGGTGTCAGAATGGTTGATTTCTTACAGAGGAGAAACGTTATGGTGCCTGGCCAGCCTCCACCCCACGACACTCAACGCCAAGATCGTCCTCGTATCGAGACCCAGATTCACCGACGTAAGAAAGCCAAGGCCTTATCCGCCCTGGAGCCTGAATGGGATCACAATGACCAGGTGTCACCCTCCCACTTGCGTATGCCATCAGGCCGCATGTCACCCACCCCACCAAACCGAGCGAAGAAACCTTCATAGATAAGCCGCTCCAGCAGAATAATAGAAGTCAGCGAGTAGAGTAGATTCTTGTATTCGTTGGCCTCGCCCATGCTGTTGGCCCTGTCCAGGCTATTTTCACCATCAACCCTACTCGGATCGCAAGGAAACAGCCATTCGTTTTCACGCGGATGGTACAGATCCAGCAATATGCGGACTCCCGCGATGTATCGCCTAGCCTTGGTGTACCGTATCGATACGTTGTCCTATCTGGACACTTCAGAACGCTGGAAACCGCAGGACGGGAAGATTCGGTTCAAGCCGAATCAAGAAAAGGGAGTCGAACTGCGCATGGCGACAGGGTCGACTGCCGGAAACAATGATGACATCGGCGGGTGCTCACGGCGAAGGAGTCTCTCTCTCGATACGATGGAGTGTGCTCCAGCCGCGCTCACGAGCTTCAGGACATCACCGAGAAACCACATGGCATCATTTGGTGTGTGGGGCTCACCGGATCTGGGAAAATGACAACCCTGCATGCCTGCGTTGTCATCTCAACACAGAGGAACAAAAAATCTTGACGGCAGAAGACCCCCTTGAGATCACCCCGGAATGCCACCGGCAGGTGCAGGGCCATCTCAAAATCAGGTCTCCATTGAACGACACAGGAAGTTGCACCGTAACCCGAGTATGTTTACGTCCTTCCTAAGGCTCCCTGCCAATCATTTGTGATGGCACGAGAGGCGATTCACGATGCCGAGGGAAACACCCGGGTGACCCGTGGCATGGCTTACAACGTTGTGAGCCATGTGCAGGCGAGAAAGAGAGGCGCTGTGACGGTTCACTGGCGGACTTGTTCGACAGTCGGTTAGCCAAGCCGTGCAAGCCTCCGGCACGCGTCGTCAATATCGGCATCGGTCTTGGCGTAGCTGAATCGAATGAACTGCTTCCCGTCAGCCCCGGAAAAGAATGCTTCGCCTGGCACGCCGGCCAAGCCGATCGTCTTGAGGAGAAACATCGCCCGCTCTTTTCCTGTTGTGCCAGGCAGGCGCGACGCGTCGGCCAGCACATAGTACGCGCCCTGTGGAATCGATGGCGGCAGACCGGTCGTTGCCAAGGCCTGGCAGAACCGATCGCGTTTCAGTTGATAGTCTCGCGCCAGGTCGCGGTAGAACGAGTCCGGAAGTTCCTGGATGCCCATCGCCACCCCAGCCTGCAACGGCGTCGGGGCACAGACATAGAGCAGGTCGTTCATGGCACCGATTGCCTGCGCCCACCGCGCTGCTGCAACACTGTAGCCGATGCGCCAGCCAGTGACACTGAATGTTTTTGAATAGCCGCCGATAGTAATCGTTCGGTCGGCCATTCCAGGCAGGGTTGCGAAGCTGACATGGGTATGGCCGTCATACAGAAAGTATTCGTAGATTTCGTCGGTGAATACGAACAAATCATGGAGTTGCGTGACCGCGGCAATACGCTGCAGCTCTTGTCGGCTGAACACTTTCCCTGATGGATTGCCCGGCGAATTCACAATGATCGCCTTGGTCCGCGGCGTGATTGCCCGCTCGACCTCCCCTATAGAAAATGTCCAATCGGGAGCCCGCATCTTCACCGTCACCGGAACCGCCTCCACCGCCAGCAGCGCGCTGATGTGGTACTGGTAGTAGGGCTCGAAGAGGATGACCTCGTCGCCGGGATTGAGCAGAGCCAGGCAGGCGCAATGAAAGGACCCGGTGGCTCCCGCACTGACCGTCACGTCCGTTTCAGGGTCAGCCACGATACCGTTGTACTGCGCGAGTTTCTTGGCGATCGCCTGCCGCAGCTCGGGCAATCCGTCGAATCGCGAGTAGACATTCTTCCCGCCCTCCAGCGCTTGCCCCGCGCCTCGAAGCACCACTGGCGGAACCGGCGTATCGCAGACCCCTTGTGCCATGTTGAGGCCATTCGCCTGGGCGCAGGCGTGGGTCATCGCTCGAATCTCCGAATGGGCCAATGCGGCCATTCGTTGGTTGATCTGCCGTGTCATCGTCGCACGCCTCCTTGATTAAAGAGTCTCTCTTATCGCAAGCCGCTTCCAGATCGGTCAAGCCACTTTCTACGCAGACTGTAGACGAGGTCGGTTCGGATACGATAACGGATTGCGAGGTTTGTGTTCCATACGTAAACAAATTGGCGATACGGCGATCAGGATCCTGCTGACCCCTCTTCCGGATTCATCCTCTTGAGGAAGGTGGATCGACAGCTCGTCCGGTACAGTCTTGTTATCGTCGAGGTATTTCTTCTCTGGGTGATTGAGAGAAGGGAAATGATCCATGGCCACTCAGGACCCCAGATTCAACTCAGCGTTACACTCTGACCACGAAGCCATGATGGCCGATCGTCGGGGTCGCCGTCTCAGCCTGAGTTGCCGTCTCTTCTTTTTTGGAGAGGATGACTTCGAGGGCGAGGCGACGGTCCTCGATCTCTCCACAAACGGCTGTCACGCGAATTCTTTTGTTCAGGTGCAGGTGGGCATGGTGTTCCGCCTGTCCCTGTTCCTTCACGACCAGCCATGGTCGCTGCGCATCGACGAAGCCCTGGTGCGGGGGGCGACGGCCAAAACTTCGGTCTCGAGTTTATGGGGATCAGACCGGCCTAACGAGAACGAGTCCGAGCCATCATTATGAAGGCCACGCTCTAACAGGATGCTGAAACAAGCCAAGCTTCTCACCCACCCAACCCTGGCGGCTAGTTCACACTCCCACCCTGAGCCTGCCAAGACAGGCTTGTTGCCCAAGGACGCGCCCCTCCCCTGCAAGGTCACGGCGAGCGAAGAGGCGCGGAGGTACAGACCGCACTTGGTGTGGGCCGTTCGCCCTGTGAATAGATCGTGGCGAACGGAAAATCCCATCCAGTCTCTCCGATCTCCGAGGCGCTCCTCCTCACCGGTGAGCCTCTGAACGATGCGAGAACGCCGCCGGTAAACTTTCCCGACATCCTGCGAGAAGAGGGACGAATAAACCGCAAGGTGGAGAGCTGAAAAATGGTGGTCGTGATTGGCAGGACGGGAGTCTGGCTTGAGTCTTCTTGCTGTGCGGGATGCCCTCTAGCCCGTATGATTCATGAACAGGTCTGCTCCAGTCGCCGATCCGCTGTTGCGACGAGTCTTCGGCTGGCTGGCTCGTCCCTCGGACCCTCACGGTTCCGCTCGCTGGTCTCACGACGCGACTTAGCGATTTTGCGACGAACCGTCTGAATCATGCGGGCGAGGGAACGACGGGGAGCACGTGGCGTTACTCATTCCTATCCGCCCAGATCCCCTTGCCCCTCCAGACACTGTAGGGGCCTCGGACAGAGGGACGGGAACAGGGGTGACATAGGACGTGAGAGCTGGTGAGAGAAGAACTGCTGAACTGGAAGTATGCGTACGCTTGTGGTTGCGGGGGTTCAGTTTCGGTCTTTTTTAACCCCGAAAACATTGAGGATTTCACTGCGGTGACAGCGTCAAGTGTTTAGCGAGGGCTTTCCGATTTCCTTTAGCTTTCTAACCTCACGGAACATCGCAGATAACATCGGGCTGTCCGTGATTTATCCGTGTCCTGACGGACAAATGACGCCATCCAGAACAGGTGTGAGCTGAGCCGCGCAAGAAAATATCTGGCTGTTGGCCTGTGGCGAGATCCCCCAGGCATCTTCAGTCGGGGCCAGGGGACCATAAAGGGAACCCAAGGCCTAGCCATATATCTACACCTGAAAACCCTATTCCCAGGCCTTCCTGCATGAACGGGTCCCATCTGCTATGGAGGCCACTCGCTCCCATGCCCCAGCACTTCTACTCAGATTGCTTCTGATCGTGACCTCAAGCAATCCAATAATCTGCTTTAAAACTCCCAGATATGACCGGTCAAACTGATAATTTTTTCGGCTTACGCCGATTCTTCTCGATTTCGCAAAATATCCATTCGAGCGAGTCCTTTACCAGAGGCCTCCGCATGTCAGCAAGAATGACGGTGTCTATCCAATCAAGCGGCACATGATTGTCAATCCAGACCTCTCCATGCGGAATGAAGTGAAGAAACTTTCCGGTTGTTTTGTAGTAATCGTTTTGAGCGGAGTTTTGAATAAGATTTTCATAATGAGCTGGGTCAAGAACTAAATAGGCTAACCGAGACACCATCCACCCATTTCTTGCTTTCTCAAACCAAGTAGGGTCTAGATAATTATAGTGGCTCAATGCAGATTCGTGTGGGTGAATTCTGCTCATTTCCGCGGCAAGAAGGCGGTCAGAATCTTGAGCCGCATGTACTCCTCATCCCGATAGCCA
>JAWXBV010000239.1:0-2556 GCA_034440335.1 Nitrospirota bacterium
CAAAGCGATGCGCGGCGGATCCTGGCTCAAGCCGGCAATCAGTCTTCGCACGAGCGACCGAGACTGGGGCACGATGGACAGCCGCCCCAGTGGCACAGGATTTCGCTGCGCGATGGACGCCTTCTGACAGGATAGCTAATCACTAGCAGTCTGAGGAAAAACTCGATTTATGCACAAAATGCCGTTGGAATCCTCCATATGACGTCGATGTCAAAATAGTTCCAGGATGCTCAAAAAGGCTGTCCAGCAAGGCTGCAGTGAGCGAAGAGGCGAGGCGTACGCTTCGGTACGTTGAGCCTCTGAGCGACGAGAGAACGCCGCTGGCGGACTTTTTCAGCATCCTGCTAGCGCTCTGCACGGTTCAGGTTAAGGCTAAGAATACAGAAGGTCTTCTCCTTTTCGCGGGGGTGCTTTCGACCTAATTTCATATCGGCTCGAGCAGCCGGGTGAGGACGTTGAGGCGCTGGTACGCCTTGTTGCATAGGCCGGGGGCTCATCGAGACCATGCCATCGTGGGGGGCAGCAGGCCCAACCTCGATGCGGTTCACTGTCTCAGGCGGAACTGGCCGTTCACACTGCCCATCATGGCTCTAACATTTCAGCCAGGCGCGTCATGACCATTTCGCTATACCGGATGGGCCGGGCGGATCACTCGAACTGAGCCTGCTTCCCCTCGTGAATCAGAGGGGCCAGGTCAGTGGGCAGGTCCAATGAGGCACAGGACAGGGAGAGGCCCCCGGCAGGGAGCTATGGAAACTCCCTGCCGGGGGCCTTCACTGCCACTGCGCATGGATGTTATTGAACGGGTGGTGCCCCTTCCTCTTGTTGTTGTGGGCTCAGCTCGAACTGGGGGCTCTTCTGGCTCTTCGTGTCAGTCTCTGCAGCGTTGACTGGAACCGTCGCACCTGCACAGTTGGGGTTCCCAAGGTTGTACAGGCTGTACTGCAGCGTAAAATTGGTATTCACTGCGGCTCCGTTAAAGTGGCCGATTGATACTGCGTACCAACCGTTGTTAGGGGCATTCGCAATCTTGACGACAGGGCACAAACCACAGCCCGCAGCAAAACCGTCGTCGTTCCTGAACACCTGACCATTAGGTGCGCGGACCACCGTCTCGAGATCCGCTCCCTCTGCTGTCACAGCGAGACGAAAGCAACGACCAGGGGGAGAATAAATTTCCGCGGTCCAGGGTTCGGAGGCCAAGCCAGCAGACGCCATGACCGTCCCTTGAATCAATCGAGCACCACAGTTAAGTCCGGTGCACGTGTTAGCGGGTCCGAACATATTCGTGGCCCATGCGGTCCCTCCCATGAGGGCGACCCCGAGGACGAGTGCGCCTGTCGCGAGCCATTTTACCGTCTTCACTTTTGCCATAAAAAACCTCCTTATATGCCGGGTTTTGCCGGCCAGCTGGATGAATGAAAAAGAAATCAGCGAAGGCCCAGCATCCCTCACCGACTCTGCACCCTGTGCAACCGCACCGACTAACGAGACTATGATCGCCATATGTATCAAGACCGCAATCTGGTGGCGCGCTTCTTCACGCGACTTAAGCCCTTACGCCACATGGCCACGCGCTCAGACAAACTGGCACGCAACTTCGTGTCTTCCCGGCCCTTGATCCATGGCCGAGCACATTTTTTCAGGCAGTCCCGTGGACTGCACCAGAATTCGGCAAGAGTCCTGTACCCACCAGACCTTCTCTTGTGCGATCCTGTTTTGGTCCAATGCAAACGAGATGCCGGAATGGAACAGGAACAGCGAATACATCGGAAAGTGTTCGTACTCTACGTAATTTCAACATCATAGGATATTGCCATGTAGTGCTATACACGTATTATGGAACAGCTCGTTGATCTCAGCCGGTGTTATCCAAACAGATACAGGGGTGAATCCAATTCGATTCAGTTAGCTGGCTACGCCTGTTCGTAGCCTGACTGAACCGCTATAGCGATGAGCGGAGATGACGGGGCCATACGTTCACATCGGCGCGTCCCACGAAAGCCTGTCGATGCCGCACGTTGCGCAAGCATGAAAATGACCAAGGCGAAAGGCCTCCACGATAGCAACGTCAAAGACCTCGACAGGGTCTATATGCAGCCGCGGGGCACCCGCCTGGCCTGCCCGCGCCGCGGGCGATCGAGATTGCCATTCGGAAGGGTCACGACTACCGCATCGTTGTCAGCGATCTCGATCATAGGCGACTAATCTGGGATGACGGCAAGAGCGCACCGAGACCGACACAACACTCTTCTGCGCCGCACTGGGCAGGGAAAAGACGGTACGCATCCTGCCTGCCGCGATAGACAGATGGAAGCTCTCGTGCCCCTCGCTCACGGGCCATGCGCCACAGGGGCATGGCATCTTCGACACATTCCACATCATGTGCCATCTCGGCGACGAGATCGACGAGGTTCGCCGTATACCCTGCTCTCCTACCGCGAACACCTCTCCCTTGATGGCCGCCGCTACCCCTGGGGAAATGAGTGGGACTTCAAGAAGGCCAACAGCGCCAGCTATTGGGCGGGACGCACCATCGACTTTCAGAGCGGAGCG
>JAWXBV010000240.1:0-29318 GCA_034440335.1 Nitrospirota bacterium
CGCGCGTTCGCCACATTCATGCTCACAACCGCTGGCCCTCCGGCCTTGCCGACCGCAGAAACTGCCGCGACCTGACAGGTTGACTGCCGTTTTTAGGTTCAAGAAAAAATCAGCACCGGCATCGCCGGACTGTTCTAAACAATCCCCGCTTACGTCAGGCCTTCCACTTCTTCTGCGATCTTCCCCGTTGTCCTGTTATACTCAGGTTGTTTCTGTCCTCGCCTCCTCCTCATAAAGGCGGTCACGTGATGAGCGTTCTCATGTGGGATGAATTCGCCGAGCTGGCACTCGCCCGCATCACAGCCTCCGGCGCGGAATACGGCGATATCCGCCTCCTCGACAGCATGACCCAGACCATTCGCGGCGAAGATCGCCGCATCGCGTCCATTGGAGAAGCCCGGGACAGAGGGTTCGGGGTCCGTGTCCTCTACCACGGAGCCTGGGGATTTGCCGCAAGCTCTGTGCTCTCGCCGGAGGAAGTTCCGCGTGTGGCTGAGTTGGCTATCGAGATCGCCAAAGGCTCCGCGTCCCTTGCGAGCGAAAAGGTAAAGCTCGCCGATGAGTCGGTCCATCGAGACCGGATCGTGACGGCGCAGCGGATCGATCCCTTTGCCGTCGCGCTTGAAACGAAAACGGCGCTGCTCCTCGACACCATGGAATCTGTCCATCGGCAGCCCGGCATCGTGCGGAGCAGCGCGAGCCTCTGGGCCCGCCGGGATCGCAAGCTGTTTGTGTCGACCGAAGGGTCGCATCTGGAGTTCGATCTTCTTGCCGTGAACGGGGATTTCGATGCCACAGCGGTGCATGACGGGAGGTTTGCCACGCGGAGCTTCAACACGCCGCATCTTCGGATGGGCTATGAATTGATGGAAGACGCCAATTTCCTGGCCGAGGCCCCGCGCATTGCATCTCAGGCCGTGGAGAAAGTGAAGGCGCCCACCACCGAACCAGGAAAGTACGATCTCGTCCTCGATCCTGAGCATCTGTCGCTCACGATGCACGAATCCTGTGGTCATCCGAGCGAACTCGACCGCGCACTCGGGTACGAGGCCAACTATGCCGGTACCAGTTTTCTCACGACCGACACACGAGGGACATATCGGTACGGCTCTCGGCACGTGAATCTCGTGGCAGACAACTGCGAACCGGAGACCCTCGCCGCAACCGGCTACGACGACGACGGCGTGGCCTGCCAGCAATGGGACATTGTGCGCGACGGCATCTTCGTCGGCTATTGCACGAATCGCGAGGTGGCGCCGAAAATCGGCGAGGGGCGATCGAGCGGGTCCAATCGGGCGGATAGCTGGGGCAGTGTCCCGATGGTGCGTATCGCCAACATCGGCCTTGAGCCGGGCGCCGCCACCCTCGACGAATTGCTCGCCGATGTGAAACGCGGCATCTATATCGAAGGCCACGGATCCTACAGCATCGATCAACGACGGTATAACTTCCAGTTCGGTGGCGACGCATTTTGGCTGATAGAGAACGGGAAGCGGACACACATGGTTCGCGACGTTATCTATCACGGCATCACACCGGAGTTCTGGGGCAGCTGCGACGCGGTCGCGGATCGGTCCCACCGCCGCCGGTATGGGTTTGTGACGTGCGGTAAGGGCCAGCCGAGCCAGTCCGGCTGGATGACCCACGCGGCCTCCCACGCGCGGTTCCGCAATGTGAATGTCATCGGAGGGCAGGCCGGATCATGAGCACGAACGGCCACAAGACCTGGCCAAAGCTGACGGGCCGGGACGAGTTCCAGTTTCTCGCAGAGCTGGTTCTCAAACATTCGACCGGCGACCACACGCTGGTGTCGTTGCACGATCAGCAGAGCGGGACGACGCGGTTTGCGAACAATCAGATTGTCCAGAACGTCGATACGAGGCGCGGATCGTTGCGTGTGACGGTGGCGTTCGGGTTGCGTCACGGCACCGCCGGCACGACAGAGCTTACTGCGGGGGCGGTGCAAGAGACGGTGGCCAGAGCCACGCAGATCGCACAGGTGTCGCCGGACGATCCGGAATACCTCCCGCCGGTGGAGCCACAGTCATATCTGACGCCTCCGACGACGCGGGCCGAAACTGCTGCGGCCGGCCCAGCCCGTCGGCTGGAATATACCAATGAGGCGATCGGGCAATGCCGGATGGAAAATCTTGGCGCAGCCGGGATTGTGTCCTCGTCGATCGCGACGGTTGGAGTGGCCGCAAGTACGGGACTCTTCGCCCACGAAGAACGGACCGATGCACGATTCAGCCTCACGGTTCAGGCCGGCGAGGCCACCGGCTGGGGCGCCGCGGCCCACCGATCCATCGATCATCTGAGAGTTCAGGAGCGGACCCTCACCGCGATCCATAAGGCGAAGCGGGGTCTGGAGGTGCAAGAGCTGCCTCCGGGGCGCTATACCGTGATTCTTGAGCCGGCTGCCGTCGCGGGGCTGTGGTCCTCGTTGCTCTGGACCCTCGATGCGAAATCTTACGAGAAAGACACGAGTGCATTCTCAGGAAAATTGGGCCAGATGATCGTCGACAAGCGATTGACGCTTCGTAATGTGCCGATACACGAAGACCTCTTGGGCATTGGGTTCACCACCGATGGATTGCCGACCGTGGCATCCGATTGGATTGTCGACGGGGTGCTCACGCAGCTTATATTCGATCGGTTCACGGCGAAGATGCGAGGGATCGAGAAGATCCCCACACTTGACGCTCCCTGCCTCTCAGGAATAGGGCCGTCCTTGCCGACGTTACAAGAATTGATCAAACACACGGAGCGAGCCATTCTTGTGACGAATTTCTGGTACATCCGGATGGTCAATCCGACCGATCTTACCCTGACCGGTATGACGAGAGACGGCACGTTTCTCGTCGAGAAGGGAGAGATCGTCTCGGCGGTGAAGAACTTTCGGTTTCACGAAAGCCCTCTGCGAGTCTTCAACCAGATTGCGGCTTTTACCAACCCGACTGAAGCGATCACGTCAGAAACCGGCAAATTTCTCGTGCCGGCGATGACGCTCAGCGATTTCAACTTTTCCAGCGTCACCAGATTCTGAAAGGGTGTCTGTTATTGAAGACAACATGCCAGAGAAAGCCATATGGAGGATGGATGTTTATTAGGCTTATAGTGGTCGGTCTGTTGTGCTGGTCGGCGATGGACTCGCAGGCGGAGGCCGTGTCTGCCGACCGGACCGATATCCCGCCGATTTTCGATAATCTGGGCTCCCTCCACCATCCCATCACCACCACCTCGGAACAGGCCCAACGGTATTTCGATCAGGGGCTCCGACTCGTCTATGCCTTCAACCACGAAGAAGCGGTCCGATCGTTTGAAGCGGCGGCGCATCTCGATCCGCAGGCGGCCATGCCCTATTGGGGAATTGCGCTGGCACTCGGCCCCAACATCAATAGCGTGATGGAGAAGAAAGACGAACGCCGCGCCGTCGAGATGGTCCAGAAGGCTCGCCGACTGGCAGGCAGCGCTACTCCCGGAGAGCAGGCCTACATCGACGCGTTGGTCGCACGGTATGTGAGCCGAAAGGGGGGTAAACGCAAGGGACTTGATGAGGCCTATGCGAAGGCCATGCGATCGGTGGCGCAACGGTTTCCCGAAGATGCCGATGCGGCCACGTTGTTTGCGGAAGCGCTGATGGATTTGCGGCCATGGGATTTTTGGAAATCGGATGGGCGACCGCAGCCCGGCACCGAAGAGATTGTCGCCACGCTTGAGTCGGTGCTCGCGAAGAGTCCGGATCATCCAGGGGCCTGCCATTACTACCTGCACGCGGTTGAGGCGTCATTGGAACCGGAACGAGCCCTACCCTGTTCTGAGCGGCTGCCTGGCCTGATGCCGGGAGCGGGTCATCTCGTTCATATGCCCGCTCACATTTACATGCGGCTCGGGAAGTACCACGAAGCGGTGGAACGGAATCAGCAAGCCGCCCACGTCGATGAACAGTATTTCGGCGACCCACATCCAACCAGCGAGTACGCCGATGCCTATTACGCACATAATCTCCACTTTCTCTGGGCCTCGTTGGCGATGGAGGGACGCAATGTCGACGCCATGAAAGCGGCTCGCGATTTGTCGTCGACCATCACTGTGGAAGAGGCGCTGAAGGATCGTTCGAAGGAGTTCTACCTTCCGACGCCGATCTTCTCGATGATTCGCTTTGGTCGGTGGGAGGAGTTGCTCAGGGAATCTCCACCCCCCAAGGGCTTGCGGTTGATGGAAGGGATGTGGCGGCTAGGGCGAGGGCTCGCCCATGTTGCGACTGGCCGACTTCCTGGTGCCGAGGGTGAACATATTATCCTTTCCGGTCTGACGAAGCAGATTCGCCGGGATCGCACGACGGAAGAAAAGACTGAAAAGGCGCTTCTCAAGATTGCTCAGTTGGTTCTGGCAGGAGAGATTGCTGCTCACCGCCAGCGCTACGATGACGCGATCAGATTGTTGGAGGAGGCGGTCAAGATGGAAGAGGCGCTTCCATATTCTGAGCCGCCGCTTTGGCCCATATCTGTGCGACACTATCTTGGGACAGTGCTCCTGTCTGCCGCTCGACCGTCCGAAGCGGAAGCGGTCTATCGAGCGGATCTCCAGCGACATCCCAATAACGGGTGGGCGCTGATCGGATTGATCCAGAGCCTCCGGGCTCAACAAAAGGACGATCAGGCGGCTGAAGCCGACGATCGTTTCAAGAAGGCCTGGGCCCATGCCGACTTCATCCCGAATGCGTCGCGAATGTAATGTGTGCGCGAGATAGGCAAGACGTGCGTGACTGTCGCGATCAGATGTTCGGTATTGAAGTTCAGAAAATCTTGAACTTCAGGCTTCGAACCGTCATCCGTCACGCTTATTTCGAAGTTGCACCAGTGAGGTGTAAGGATTCGCCAGGCTATTCGACTCAGTGAGAAAGGAGGGCGCTCTCATGAGAAGACAGACTGTTCTATCAATCCTTCCCGTGGCTGTTCTCCTCATCGGAGCAGGGACCATCCAGTCGACCAGCCAGGCTGCATCAGACTCCACTTTCAACAAGGCCTATTTTGCGGGAGGTTGTTTTTGGTGCATGGAAGAAGCGTTCGAAAAGGTCGAGGGGGTGCGGTCCGCGACCTCTGGATATATGGGGGGGACGGTTTCCAATCCGACGTATGAAGAGGTGTCTGCTGGACGTACGGGACATGCGGAATCGGTTGAAGTGGTCTATGACCCAGTCAAGGTGAGCTACCAGAAGTTGCTGGACGCCTTTTGGAAGAACATCGATCCGATTACACCGAACGCTCAATTCTGCGACCACGGCAGCCAGTATCGCTCCGCCATTTTTTTTCAGACCGACGAAGAGAAACGTGCGTCGGACACCTCCAAACAGGCGATCGAGCAATCGAAGCGATTCAAAGAGCCGATCGTCACGCAGATTGTCATGGCCTCACAGTTTTATCTCGCCGAGGAGTACCATCAGGACTTCTACAAAAAGAACCCCATCCGTTACAAACTCTACAAATATAATTGCGGTCGTGCCCAACGACTTGAAGAGGTATGGGGGAAACACTAACGTAGATCGGGCTGCTCATACTATTGCCCTGACCCTTCGCAAGACTCTCGCGACACGCCTCCTGCCCGCAGTGTATATTTTAACCCTAGAAGCCTGTTCCATTACTTTCGCCCAGGGAGGTGCGGTTCGTGACACGTCCAACGCGACACTCGACGAGAAAACCAGTGATCGGTGTCATGGGACCGGCCAAGGCCGGTATCCGGGAATTAGCCGACGCCAAAACCCTAGGAGAACTCATCGCCCGTCAAGGATGGGTGCTGTTGACCGGAGGACGCGCGAGCGGTGTGATGGACGCGGCCAGTGAAGGGGCGAAGTCGGTGCCAGGCAGCTTGACGATCGGGATTCTTCCGGATGGCAAAGCGCGGGTGTCTCGGTATGTGGATGTGGCGATCATCACGGACCTGGGGCAGGCGCGCAACAATGTGAACGTCATGTCCAGCGATATTATCGTAGCCTGTGGGCTCGGTGGCACAGGAACGATTTCAGAGGTTGCCTTGGCGCTGAAGGCAAAAAAGACCGTCATTCTTTTGGGCGCCGAGAAAGCCGGATTAGGTTTGTTTACCAATCTTGCTCCCCATCTTGTCCATGCCGCCGACTCGCCTGAAGAGGCGGTGAAGTTGATCGGCGATCTGCTCTAGCAGGCTACGGGAAAACTCAGTTGATGCCAAAAACATGGTTGGAATTTTCCGTATGGCACTGAAGCCAGAATAACCTCAGGATGCTCAAAAAGGCAGACGTCTCACCCGCCAACCCCAGCGCGCCAAGACGCGCCGTTCCGCAGGCAAGGCCGCAGCGAGCGAAGAGGCGAGGAGGTACGCACCGCACTTCTTGGGGCCGTTCGCCCATACAAATGGATCTTGGTGAACGGAAAAGCCCCTCCAGTGCTTCCGATTTCCGGGAAACTCTCGTTGAGCCTCTGAGCGACGCGAGAACGTCGCTGGTGGACTTTTTCTAATGGGATGGACTCCCCCCGCTTGGGTATCATGGGTTCTACCGAAGCCACGGTGCGAACCCACCACCACCAGAAGGAGGGAGTCCACATGCGAAACGTCACACGTATCGGGATCGATTTGGCGAAGCACGTCTTTCAACTCCACGGGGTCGATGAGCGGGGCCACACGGTGCTGCGCCGCCGGCTCGCGCGGAGTCAGGTGCGGGCGGTGTTGACCCAACTGCCCCCGTGCGTGGTGGGGCTGGAGGCCTGCGGCAGTGCCCACTACTGGGCGCGGGCGCTGCGGGCACTGGGGCATGACGTGCGACTGATGGCCCTGCAGTTTGTCAGGCCCTATCGGAAGAACGACAAGAATGATGGGAACGACGCGGAGGCGATCTGCGAAGCCGTGGGCCGACCGCAGAGGCGCTTCGTCCCGGTGAAGGAGGTGGGGCAGCAAGCGGTGTTGACGGTGCATCGGGCCCGGCAGCTCCTGATCGCGGAGTGGACCGCGTTGGTCAACCATAGCCGGGGATTGCTGGCCGAGTTTGGGTTGATCGTGCCGGCAGGAATCGGCGCCTTGCGGCGCCTGTGGCCGTCGCTCCTGGAGACGCCCGATCTGCCCACGTTGGCCCGCGAGGTGTTCACCGATCTGGCGGTTGCGGGCCGTGGACGAGCGGATCACGGCCTACGATCGCCGCGTGGACCAGCTGGTTCGCCAGACGGAACCGGCGCAGCGACTGATGCAGATGCCCGGCGTCGGGCCCGTGACGGCGACGGCGGTGGTGGCCACGGTGGGCAACGCTCGCGCCTTCACAAACGGCCGCCAGTTTGCCGCGTGGCTGGGGCTGGTGCCCCGGCAACATTCCAGTGGGGGCACTCGGCGCCTGGGGCGGATCACCAAACGCGGGGATGTCTACCTCCGCACCTTGCTCATTCATGGCGCGCGTGCGGTGATGCGGCAGCTCGCGCGACGCCCCGATGCCACCAGCCGCTGGGTCACGGCGCTCCACGCCCGACGGGGCTTCAACAAAGCCGTGGTCGCGCTGGCCGCCAAGCACGCGCGCATCGTGTGGGCGCTGCTGGCCACGGGACGGACCTATCAGCCCACCGCGGCGTGTCCCTGAGCGAACCAGGGTGAAGGAGGTGTGCCCGTCATGACTGATTGCGAGACTCATGAGAGGATGGCGTGACCGGTCGGACCGGCGCCGGGAGATCCTGATAGCAGGACTGGCCGTCAGAGGCCGCGTTTCTGATGAGGACCCGGTGCGCGAATGTCCATCAGGGCCCGAACCCCTGATATGGGTTCACCACGAGGCCGAATATATGCGTGCAGTCAGACCCGATCGCCATGACTCATGACCTTGCAACAAAGGGGGAGTCCATATAAGCATCCTGCTAGCAGGATATAGGGACTCCCCCCGGTGCATAGTAACGAGTCATGGCGATATGACCTGAATCGGCAGGGTGAAAAATGACCGCAGCTGAGCCGCCGCAACCACCCGTTTCTTTCGAACTGATCGATCGCGCTGAAACCTCAACCATCTTCAAGTTCTCAATCGCTTCTGCCTGCAAGAATGACACGTAAAATCCGGTAAGCGTTTGACGCAAAACCATGCAGTGATATAGTTGGCGAGGAGTTGGAGCAGGGCAAGGAGGCGTGATGCACTTCGTTCGTATTGGCAAGAAAGCCGTGAATCTCGATAGTGTGAGCTACTGCGAAGCACAGATATGGCAAGATGAGGTGTCACTCAAGGTCTATTTTGCCGGATCTGCGAACAATACTCCTCTGGTATTATCCGAAGACGAGGCCAAGGAGCTGTGGAAGTACATGGAGTACATCGCTGAAAAGCCCGTCTAACGCCTTCATGTCTCATGTCCAGGATTATACGTCTCGCCTCGTTTTTCGATCCCTGCGGACACTAGGGGTCCCTGTCCTTTCGGGTGGATATTCACTCTGAGCCATGCTTCCTAAGGGCCGTACAAGATCACGGGCGATCGATTAGTGCGGTCGGCCTATATGCTATCGGCGGACCAGCCATCACAACGGGCGTGACCCGACCGGCCTTCTTGTCGTTACGATAGTACATCAGCACCTGTTTGAGATATTCCTCTGTTTCCTTGTAGGGCGGGATCTGTCCATTTTGATCCACCGTGCGTTCGTCCGCGTTATAGGCAGCCAAGGCTAGTCGGATGTTTTCGTGGAATCGATTCAGGAGATAACGCAGGTGCTTGGCCCCCACCTGAGATGTTGTCGTTCGCATCGTAGAGGTTACGCACGCCATGCCGGATGGCGGTTTCAGGAATCAGCCGCATGAGGCCTACCGCTCCCGCCTTTGAGACCGCGATCGGATTAAAGGAAGACTCAGCCTTCATCACCGCAAGGAGCAGGGCCGGTTGATCGTGGTGCTGCTGAGCTGCACGGTTGACCGCTTGCTCAAGTTCTAGATCCCACACACCGTTGTGATGCCGGGCCTTACGGCGAGTTGCTGCTATAGGTTGATGTATCGGTCCATTCGTGGGGCTCACCAGTCTCGCGGGACCAACGTATCCATAGAGCGACGGATCAGCCGGAATAACAGTCGCCCACGTTGCCGTCAGTATCAGAACTGGGCAGGCAGTCTATCTTGCTGCGCCCATGTGGCTGAATATCCGATGCCCCAAGTCATCATGATAAGGCTCATTGTGATGCTCGACCCTGTTCATCTTTGTTCCCTCCCCGTGCCGAAACCTGTGGCGTGTCTTTCATGTCGCGCGGGCGGTTAACTCTGCCCTGTGATGCGGTCAGCGCAGGTTCTATACCGTTTAGTAGGGAAGACAAAATGCTTGACCGTGTAATTATTCCAATGATTTGTGGTTGCCAGTGACTCAGGCTTTCGTAGAGGGACTAGGCCGGGGGTGTTCCTTGTTGTGGCTCTCCTTGTCGCCTTTGCGGTTCCTTGGAGAATGCGGCGGGAGACCCCCAATCTCTCTTGTGCCGGATCCCACAAACGAGGGGGCCTCTCGCGTGCTGAAGGAAGACGTGGTACTCTCCGCACTCCTCATCGTCGAACCAAGAAGGAGACGACTACCATGGCGAAACTTCGGTACTGTGAACGAGTCCACACACAGTTCCCCGTTGTGTTTGCCGGGGAGGCCTACGTGGGGGAGGGAACCGTGCTGAACGTGTCTGTCCCTGGCTGCGCCGTCCACAGCCGAAAACTCGTACAGCCCGGCTCCTATCTTGAGATGAGAATGCTCGTCCCTGACAACTCATCTCCGCTCCGAGTCGGATTAGCCAAAGTACGTTGGTGCGAGGGAGGACAGTTCGGTGTCGAGTTTATTCAAATGCCTGGTGAAGACCAAGTCCGCTTAGGTCGGCTCGTCAAAAATGAGATCCCTCTCGCGCTGACATCTCGATCCAGTGTAGTGTATGGTAGATTACAGTTCCGATAATAGTCACGACGGCTCGTGAGGATGAACGAGTATGACGAGAGGCCTTGTGCTCATCATGATACTGCTCCTGGCAGGCTGCGCTGAATCCTACACCGTATTCCATAGCCAGACAGGTCATCCAATTATATTGGGTCGGCGGGGATATTCTTACGAAGGCTGTCTATCCACGATGCGTGAGGAGGCAGATCGACTTGGAGTCTCGCTGAGCACAGTCCATGTCAGAGGTTCTTGGCAAGGTCGATCCCTTCTCTGGCCCTTCGAGCCAGGATATGCCTGTGAAGGGGTAGTCGGCCCCGAACGTCTCCCAAGCGGAGCTTATCCATCATAGTCCAGCCTTCTCACCTCTATAGGTATAGGGTAGTCGTCGCCCACCTCCTCTCATTTTTGACGCTTCACGTATAACAACCTCTGACAATTGTGGTCACGCCTATCAGTGGGATGGAGACCCCTTCGAGTTTCACGCCGCTCGCTTACGGTATTGTCACATTTTCTTTCTCCTCCCTCGTCTCTTGGCTATAATCAATTTCTCCTAGTCGCCAGTCTCGCGGAGATAATCAGTCCGGACCTAGAACCGAGGAATCGATATAGGGGTTCACGCGATAGCGAGGTTGTCAGATGATCAAAGCGCTCCTCGTCGAAGACAATGACGTCGACGCTCAGCTCACGCAGGATCTTCTTTCTGAATGGAGCATCGAGGAGTTCCAGATTACCCGCGCCAAAACGTTGGGAGAAGGACTCGCGTTTCTGAGCCGTGAACGATTCGATGCCGTGCTCTTGGACCTGTCTCTGCCGGATGCATTCGGTCTCCCGGCGGTCAGACAGGTCCATGCTACCAGTCCAACGATCCCCGTTGTCGTCCTGAGCGGCGTCAGTGACCAAAGCCTGGCTCTTCAAGCCGTACAACAGGGGGCGCAAGATTATCTTGTCAAAGGTCAAGGGCATCCGGAACTATTAGCCCGTGCTGTCCGTTATGCCATCGAGCGGAAACGCTCTGAAGAGCATCTGACGTACCTCGCACAGTACGATCACTTGACCGGGTTGGTGAATCGTACCCTCTTTCGTGATCGGCTTGTTCACGCCATGGCTCGAACCAAGCGCATGCAACAACCGATTGGCCTCATGCTCCTCGATCTCGATCGATTCAAAGCGGTGAATGATACCTTTGGCCACGATATGGGTGACGAAGTACTCAAAGCCGTATCCGAACGACTCAAGATCTGTGTGCGAGAGGTCGATACCGTGGCTCGGATGGGGGGGGACGAGTTCACGATTATTCTTGAAGGGGCCTCTTCCGAACAGAACATCCTCGTGGTGGCAACACGCATCGTCGAAGCCATGCTGCGCCGTTCGAGCTCAAGGGGCACCACATCTCCATCGGCGTCAGCATCGGAATTACGATCTATCCTCAAGACGATCGTCCTGTCGACGAATTACTGAAGCACGCCGACACGGCCATGTATCGGGCAAAACAGCAGGGCGGCAGTGGGTTTCATCTTCACGAAGCCTCTGGGACCCACTCGGCCAATCTCCTCCCATAGCGCGCGCTACTCACGTTGTGGAATCAGGACCAGGGACGCCTTCTGACTCTTCCCCGACCTCGCGTTCTGTTTTCTACGCACTGATCTCAGAGTGCCGCTGTCCTCGATAGCCAGGCTCATTACCGACCGATGTCGCCTAACGGCTGGTCCGTCACGATCAAGGCCCCGCGGGGATTGGGGGTAAGAATATTTGAGGTGTCGAGCGACTCCCGACCAGGAGTAGGGTGGCAGTCGGGGGTGATCACCATCCCCCAATGCTGATTGTCGCTACACATATTGTCGACGAGGAGCGCTTCTGCGTGATGAAAGAGGAGAATCCCGCTCAGCATATTCTCTCGGCACCGGTTCCTGACGAGCTCTGGATGGCTCCCTGGATCTCGCACCGCAATACCGAAATGGTGGTTGCCTCGACACACATTGTCGGCAATCCTCGGCTGTGCGCCGGCAAATACAAACACTCCCGATTCGCGGTTGGCACAGACTTCGTTCTCGACAAATGTCGGCCGCGATTGCGGGCCATAGATCACGACGCCGGATAAAATACCCTCCATGGCACGGCACTGTGTCACAGTACAAGAGGAGTCGAGCAGGTTCATCGCGGAATGCTGATCGCTTCCGACATAGCGAAACGTGATGCCGGAGATACGACCGCTTGGGACCTGCTGAAGGTAGAGGGGCCCCCCACGACGGGAAAAGATCTGTACGTCATCTCGACCGGCCCCCACCAAATGAATGGGTCGCCCTGTGATAAAGACTTTGTCTTCATAGATCCCAGGGCGAATAAATACCTGGTCCTGCTCTCCTGCATCAAGTAGTGCCGCGCTGGGCCGAGGGTATGCGTCTCCGTCATGGGCGTCGACGATCAGGGTCTTTCCACCGAACGGATTCTCCGGAGGCTCAGTCATCATGCCCAACGTCCTTCACCCTACCTTCCTCTTTGTTACGATCGTCGCTCTATTCGAGAGACTATAATCAAAACGGTTCAGCGGCATTATTTCGGCCACTAGCCAATGAGTCAAGGCCTCCGCTGCCTGTATCGACTCCATATCGCTATGCGCGTTCCCCCTTTCTGTCAAGCGAGGCGACTTAGACACAGCCCGTACAAATCTGTCGCCCGAGCCATAACCGCTACCGGGCAATTCCTGCCGTCTTCCAGTACCAAGCGCTTGGATTCAGGCGAGTTTTAGCCATGCAGTATAGTTGTATCCTGTTGAGGAATGGCACGGCGATTGCGTTACCGATATAACGAAGGGTCGTTCCTGGACCCTGCCGAATAGCATGGAGGTATGACACATGAAGATACTGATGATCGTGTTCACGGGAATCTTTGCGGTGCTGTTTTCTCTCAATCTTGCCGTCGCGGCCCCCTCCAACATGCAGGACTCGTCTCGACACCTGTACGACCGAGTGTTGGAGGAGTACAAGCACAGGGATTACGAGGCGGCATTGGCTGGTTTTCAATTTTTCCTCGAACTCCACGGACAGTCCTCGCTGGCATCCAACGCCCAATACTGGGTGGGAGAATGTCAGTACCGATTGGGGCGCTACAGGGAAGCGCTGAAATCATTTAATCGCGTGGTGTCCAACTATCCAGTCAGCCCCAAAATTGCTGCGTCTATCCTAAAGATCGGACAAATCTATACGAGGCGGAAGGACCATGAAAATGCTCGTGTGAAGTACGAACATGTGGTCGATCAATATCCAGAGAGCTCGGAGGCCGAGGTGGCGAAGAAAGCCCTCAATGCGGCCGCGGATCGGGATGCGGAACCGACTCTTCAACTAACCGGGAGCAGCACTACCGAGTAGCTCCGCTTAGGAAGGAGATGTCCATCGGGCACAACGGCAATCACTCCTCGTTGCCGAGACCAAACACCTGAGCCAGTTGCGGCACCGTATAGGATGTGTGGGACTTCAAGATGGTCAATGGGATCCCGGCGGCCTGTAGGACAGACTGGATATCCTGTCGCCGAGTAACCTCCTGTGGTTGAGGAGGGGACCCTTCCTCGATCAATACCACCTGTTCCACAAGTTTCGATCCCGGGTGGACTAACACAAAGTCGAGTTGCTTCAGCGCGATCCGTCTCAACACTGTCGACCGAGCCGTTGATTCCGCCTCGACGCCGACCACAGACCAGAGCGCAACCCGCACAAAGACAAGATAGTGGTCTTCTACAGCCATACGTATAAGATTGTAGAGTGAGAGATCGGTGTCGGTCAGCAGAGGCTGGGGACGCAGTGTGACGCCAGGAGAAATGACAAAGGGCTCTTTCACGACTGGCCCAGCAGTCGACCATATCGTCACCCGCCAAACCAGGAAAACCAGGAGCCCGATGGCAAGGCCGATGAACAGGCCAATGAATAGATTCTCCATCGTGCCGCTATCGCCTGGGAAGGGACTCACGCCAGCGCGGTCCGTTCGGAACAATGGTGCCAAGGAGTACAGGGTGGTTCGCACCCGTCACTGATGGGATGTTGCCCCACTGTCCAGTCACGGTTTGATAGGCCAAGAGGGCGAAGGCCACCGCCTCAAACACTTTGCTATCCCACCCGAGAGTCTCAAATGTCGTGACCGGTATCGGGGAAAAGACCGTCGCGAGATGGTTCATGATCGCACGGTTACGGACGCCACCCCCGCCCACTACCACTTCATCGATCTGACCCCTGATCCACCGTCGCGAAGTTCCCACCGCCTTGGCCGTCCACATACTACAGGTCGCCAACAGATCCTCCATCGAGAGGCTACGTTGCTGCTGGATTGTGATCAGCTCCTCGATGAGATCAGGACCGAATGCTTCACGCCCGGTCGATTTGGGCGGTTGCTTGGACAGAAAGGGATGCGCAAGCAGCTTGCCCAACAGTCGTGAATCGACCTGTCCTTTCATAGCCAGTCTTCCATCACGATCCATCAACAACCGTCCGTCAGACACTCGCACCATGAGACCATCCAACACCATATTGGCCGGCCCCGTATCGAATGCCTGCACTCCGTTGAGGTGTCCTCCCTTCGGCACATAGGTGACGTTGCTGATGCCCCCGAGATTTACCACCAACCGTGCACGACGCGCATGCTTCAAGAGGAGCGCATGTGCTGCCGGTGCCAGCGGAGCCCCTTGGCCGCCTGCGGCGATGTCACGCGAACGAAAGTTAGCCACAGTGGTAATCCCTGTTCGTTCGGCAATGACAGCCGGCTCGGCAATCTGGAGGGTGGAACGAATGGCGCCGACTCCCGGCGCATGGATACCATGAGGAAGATGATGCAGGGTTTGGCCATGAGAGCCGATCAATGCCACATCGCTCGGTTGAAGTTTCGCCTGTCGAATGACATGCAACGCCGCATTCGCAAACCATTCACCAAGCAGAGCGTTGAGGTGACAGACCTCCGCGACCGTCCCCGAGACAGATGCGGAGAGAATGCGCTGCTGCAATGAACGTGGATAGGCCAGCGTGTGTCCCGCGATCGTCTTGGCTTTCAGGGAGCGACCTCTCCCGGTGATATCCACGAGTGCGGCATCGACACCATCGCCTGATGTTCCAGACATGAGTCCCACGACGTACATTCCTTGACTCCTCCAGTGAACGTTTCGCTAGGGCGGTAGGATCGCTACGCTAATGGAACTATTCGGCAGGGTCAAGCAGGGAAACATCGTGACTACACTCCAGCAATCCATGCAGATCGTTGCGTTGACAACGATAGAACCCGATGCTACCGTCCTCGCCCATGTTACGCGTTCGATCCATACTCCTCCTCTGGGCCGTCCTCGCCCTCGACGGCCTGCTCCTAGCGCCTCTCGCCCTCGCCGGCTTGCCGGGCGAACCTCTCAATATCGTCGTCACAATTCCGGTTCTCAAAGATCTGGCTCAGCAGGTCGGTGGGTCCCACGTACGAGTGACTTCTTTGTTGAACGGCTACGAGAATGAGCACACCTATTCCCCAAGGCCGAGCGACTTGGTCGCAGTGCGAAAGGCCCGACTGTTGTTCGAGGTCGGAATCGGTCTTGAAGTATGGGTCTCCTCTCTGGTGAAGAATGCCGGAAGCCCGTCGCTTCGCGTGATCACGACATCTCAAGGAATCGGCCTGATTCGTGACCACGCAGGCCATCGAGACGGGGCACATCAGGGGGAACACACAACCGGGTCAGGTGGCAACCCCCATATCTGGATGGATCCGGAAAACGTCGCCATCATGCTGCGCCATATTACGGAAGCCCTCATCGCAGCCGATCCCATCCATGCCACAGACTTCCGAAACCATCAAGCCGTCTATCTTCAGCAATTAGACCGGCTGCGAACTGAACTCTCGGATCGAGTCAAACGGCTGCCAGATCGTCGCTTCGTTGCGCACCATCCAGCCTGGCCCTATCTGGCAAGGCGGTTTGACTTTGACGTGGCCGCGACCATTCAGATGCAATCCGGTACCGAGCCATCAGCCCTTCAGCTGCAATCCCTGATCGGTAAGATCAAGAAAGATCGGATCAAGGTCATTGTATCGGAGATCCAGCTCAGTCAAAAGATTCCTGAGTTACTGGCCAAGGAAACCAAGGCACGAATCGTCGTCCTGACCACATTGCCTGGAGGCCTGCCAGGGACCGAGACCTACCTCGACATGCTCCGCTATAATGTGCTCCAATTGGCGAACGCCCTAGAGTCCCCGTAGCGACTGTGCGGGCCATCTTCCTCAGCGCCGGAAGGAGCGCCGGGTTTCGTGTTAGAGTCCCAGGAGCCTATTATTCGGTTTGACCACGCGTCGTTCGGATTTCCCGGCGTCATTGCGCTCAAGGATATCTCTCTTTCCATTAAGGCAGGCGAGTTTGTCGGCGTCATCGGTCCCAACGGATCTGGGAAAACTACACTCTGCCGAGCCATACTGGGCCTCCTGGCTCCCGTCGAGGGCCATCTCCATATTTTCGATTGTGCCTGCGATGCATTGCGGTGTCACCACAGGGCGAAGATTGGATACCTCCCACAAAAAGGTGTCGTGGATCGTAATTTTCCAGTCACGGTCCTTGAAACGGTGATGATGGGCCGCTATGGGGCACTGGGCTTGTTCAAGCGCTCAGGCCAGAAAGATCAGCACATCGCAATCGAATCTCTCACCCATGTCGGAATGGAGAGACACAAGGACACGGCTCTGGGCCATCTTTCCGGTGGCCAGCAGCAGCGCGTATTCATTGCGAGGGCGTTAGCGCAACAGCCTAAAGTTCTCCTGCTCGACGAACCGACCACAGGACTCGATATTACCGCTCAGCATAATGTGATTGAGCTGGTTGAGCACCTGCACGATGAACTGGGACTCACCGTGGTCTTGATCACCCATGATATCAATATGGTCCGTTCGCGGGTAGACCGGCTCGTGCTCCTCAAGACCCGCCTCTATGCTGCAGGGCCTCCCGCCGATGTGCTCAAACCAGAGATTCTCAGTGAGGTCTACGGGAAAGAACTGGTGATTACAGAGAAAGATCTCATCATCGTTGAGGACTATCACCACCATCATTGACCGCACGATACGATGCTTGAACTATTCACCTATGACTTCATGCAGCGTTCCCTCCTCGCGGCGGCGATGGTGGGGGGGCTCTGTTCCGTCATCGGTGTGTTTGTCGTGCTGCGAGGGTTGGCGTTTGTCGGAGCAGGCACGGCACATGCGGCGTTTGCCGGCGTGGCGTTGGGCTACCTCATCGGCTGGCCGCCGCTGGTTCTGGCGATTGTCTTCGGTCTTGCCACAGTGTGGATCACAGGCTGGGTCGAAGAAAAAGGCCGGATGAAACTGGATGTCTCGATCGGGATTCTCTACACCACCACGATGGCGCTGGCCATTCTCTTCATCGGTCTCATGAAAGGCTACAACGCCGAAGTATACGGCTATTTATTCGGCAGTGTCCTGTCGGTCACAAGCGAAGAGTTGCGCATCATAGGCGGCCTGAGCGTCCTGGTGCTCGGTCTCATTGTACTGTTTTCGAAGGAACTCTACTTTATCGCCTTCGATCAAGAGATGGCCGAGGCCTCCGGCGTCCCAGCGCGACGCATATTCTTTCTTCTGCTGACATTGGTCGCGCTCACGGTCGTCGTCTCTTTGAAAACTGTCGGCGCCATTCTCGTATTTGCCATGATTCTGATCCCCGCCTCAACCGCGTATCAACTCACCTCCAGCCTTATGACACTCACCCTCTATTCCACCATCATCGGCGTGACCACAGCTGTAGCTGGAATGCTGATCTCTGCGGCCTGGGATGTGCCTTCAGGACCGGCGATCGTCCTTCTCGCCACAGCCGTCTTCTTCATCTCGGTGCTGCTCTCTCCAAAAAGAATGAAACGCCCAACGCATCTTCACGCGCACTAGCCCACATCATTTAGAACGGCTCGTTGCGGGATCGCTACGCCACCTCGCGATCTCGCTGGCCGAAGGCTCGTCTCGTAACAGCAGAGCAGCAGAATCGCTCATGGATAATGAGGGTTTGCTATCTCATTTCAACCTGACCAGAGGGGCCACATCAGTACAACAACTGTGTCATTCATGAGTCAGTCAATGTTTTGCACAGTCAATGTCTTGCAAGGTATCGGATAGCACTGGTGATGCTCTAGATCGATGCAGAAGTGCCAAATCGTCATATAGTTTGGAGAAGAGGAGGCAACTACGGGCCTAAGTGTGTGAGGCATAGGACTTGCGCTGATGAGCCACGGCGTCGCGATACTGCCTTCCACATGCACCAGTGGAGGACAGTTCGTGTCGAGCCTGTTTTTTATTCACGCAGTCATTCATTGTATCAAGGAGGAATAGATCGATGCGTATGAAACATCTCATTTTTGGTGCTGGGGTCTTGGTCACGGCTTTGGGGTGGTCTTCGGTTGGCCCTGCCCAGGCCGAATGGGTGCATGAGGGTCAGGCCAACGAAGGTAAATGGATCCTGGGTGCTCGGACCGGCTTCAATATTCCGACGCAAAGCTGGGCGGATGATACGAAGACCAGCATCGGTCCAACACCGATCAATCTTCAGGCCATGTATGGGATTAGTAAGTGGATACGCCTCGGTTTCATGATGGAGTGGGAGCGCAGATCGATTGACAGGCGCAACCCACGTTTCGACCTTGGTACGCTGAATACCATCTCGCTCTTACCGACGGTTGAGTTTCGCCCAGGGCATTTTTCAGGTGTCACACCCTATCTCTCGACGAGCATCGGCATGAACGTGAACTCCTTCAGCGAGGCGGATGACGCTGAAAACCGTGGACTCAGGACAATCAGCCCGTCCAACACCTTTGCGTATCGATTGGCGGGCGGGCTGGATTTTCCGCTGACACACAATCTTATGCTCAATACGGAAGCGGCATGGAAACGGAACCGCGGCGGATACGAAATCAATAATCAAGATGCCGGCTCGGTCGATGCCTCTTCGATCAGTCTCTTAGTCGGCGTTCGCTACACCTTCTAACTTTGGTGATCGGCAGGCTGCATCGAGTGTCTGCTCGATGCTGCCTGCCGATTGTTTTGATACACCCGCACCATCGCCAAGACCATCGTAGAGATCATCCGTAACAGAGGGTGGGCATCCTGTTCATGGCAGGACCGCCAAGGAACACCCGTCGCTCAGTGAGCCCTAGGAATAGATGTTGAGCAGGCTAACCAGGACGTCCGATTGCTTCTTCGTAGAGAGAAAACGGTGAACGATTGGATTATTCGAGGCGAGCTTGGTTAGCACGTGACCAGACCATGCCGGTCTGGTCTTTGGAGCTGAACCCAAGGTTTTCGTAAAAACCAGGTCGGCGCGTGCAGAGCCAAAATAATTCAACTTTTTTGAGGCGGGGGTGGTTCAGGATGCGCTGGACGATATCTGCGCCGACGCCCTGACCCTGATAGGCCTTATCGACGATCACGTCCCAGATGCTTGCTCGGTAGACATAGTCTGTTAATACCCGGCCGAATCCGATCAGCAGGTCACCGTCCCAGGCTGTGACGGCCACATCGGTGTGGCGCAACATCTCGCGTGCATCCTGACTGGTTCGTCCTTTGGCCCAAGGCGCTTGTTGGAAGAGACGGACGAGTTTGGCTGGGTCGAGGTCCTTCTTTTCAGCGAAGGTAATGGCGGGCTTGAGGGTTGGGGCCATCTTGTACTAGATTATCTCTCAGTAACAGCAGCAAAGAACATGCGGAGTGTACGAGGAACATTATGGCAACGCAAGTCCGTAGCTGCCCCAAGTGCTCTCAACTCATGTGGCTCACCGAGGAACAGTACGAACTACTCGATGAAGCAACCGTTCGAGCCAAGTGCCCTCACTGTGGATCAACTGTTCGCTTCAGGCTTGTCTCACAGGGAGACAACGCCGCCGGCCCTAAAATGGGCCACTGACCGCGTAGCAAAGTTCTGAGTCCTGAGTTGAGAGTTTTGAGTTGAGGCCAAACTCAGCACTCAGCACTTCCAACTCAGAACTTTCGTCACATTCCCCGCCCGGCTCCTTCCAGCTCCGGTGTGTTGCCGGGGAGAATTTTATTCAGCGCGGATCGATACTCGCCGGTGCGCCCCTGGTCGAT
Source organism: Nitrospirota bacterium (assembly GCA_034440335.1). Classification (GTDB taxonomy): domain Bacteria; phylum Nitrospirota; class Nitrospiria; order Nitrospirales; family Nitrospiraceae; genus Palsa-1315. Next base: position 19,968 of record JAWXBV010000240.1, read on the forward strand.
CCTCCCGACTTCGATCTCTTGATCTCGCTGCATCCGTTCCAGATGATCGAGCACTGAGAGGAGCGGATGGACGGAGCCGAGTAATCGACCAACCTCGAAGGCTTCCAGCGACTCTACAAATAATTCGTTCAGGCCCCTATAGGGAGTCCCGGCGCTCTGACTCCTAAACCGGGAGACGATCTCCTCATACTCCTCAACTGCCTCAAATTTGGGCTTCACGCCGATCGGTATAGCCGATACATGCACGATCGGCGGCAATTTTGCCGCATACATCTTTAGCTGTGCAACCAATCCACCCATTGCGTCCAGCACATCGGCAGTCTGCATGAACTCATCCTTCGAGTCGGCAGGGCTTACGCCACGCTGACGGCCCGGTCAAGACTTTCTGGCACTATGAGGAGGCGTGAGACCGTCGAGGGCCTGAACGACCTGCTCCATATCGGACGGGAAGGGCTTGGTATACTCCTGAAACTCACCGGTGGAGGGATGACGGAAGCCCAGAGTCCTCGCATGCAACATCACGCGGGGGATCTCGACATTCTCCACCGTGCAGACCTTCTTCCCGCCATAGGTCTGATCTCCTAAAATGGGATGATCCAGGGATGCCAGATGGACGCGGAGCTGGTGGGTCCTGCCTGTGCGTGGAAACAACAGCACATGGGCGGCCAGTTTCCCGAAGCGATGGTCAACCTTATATTCCGTCACGGATTCCTTGGGGCGTGCCGTATGGGCTGAGAACTTTTTCCGTTCTTTCCTGTCGCGGCCGATCGCCAGGTCAATCAATCCATGTCCTTTTTTCGGCACACCTGAAATCAGTGCTTCATACACCCGCGTGATCGTGTGCTGTTTGAATTGCGCCGAAAGAGCACGATGGGCTTCGTCGGTCTTGGCGATCACCATCACGCCGGAGGTATCCTTGTCCAGCCGATGAACCAGCCCTGGCCGTTCCTTCCCCCCAATCGTCGACACCGTGCCGCCGGAGTTCTGAAAATGATAGAGGAGCGCGTTGACCAGCGTGCCGGCCCAATGACCCGGCGCAGGGTGGACCACCAAGCCGGACGGCTTGTTTAAAAGCAGCAACACGTCGTCCTCATAGAGAATTTCAAGCGGGATCGACTCGCCTTTGAGTTCCAACGGCTCCGCCTTTGGAATATCAAAAGCGATCATGTCGCCAGGCTTGATCTTTTGACTGGGCTTGACGAGCTGCCCGTTGATTCGCACACGCCCTTGCCCAATCAACCGTTGCAAGGCCGACCGCGATAACTTGGGCTCACGGTTCACCAGAAAGATATCCAGCCGTTTGGGCTGCTCCCCAGCCGTCACGACAAACTCAGTCACCATGGACGAATCGCCCCCCCCCCCACTATGTTCGGGCCACGCTACTGTAGCGCAAGGCTCAATAGCAATCGGGAGGTCTGCTTAACCACTCGTGTCCTGCCGATCCGATTGTCTCTCCAGTCGCCTCGGGCTAGGCTGACAGCCGCAAGGCTGATCTGACGCCAAGCGTAGAGGAAAAATCATATAGATGGACGGTCGGGCTGACGAAGATGTATTCGTTGGGAGGATCATTCACCCAGTCGGAAAATCTATGCCTGGTACAGTCGGAATCAGGATATTGCAGCAGGGAAATTCTGGAGATCGTGGAGAGGACATCCTCATCCAGGAGGAACTATTCGCGTGAATGACATTGCTCGATGACTGGCTGTAAGACAAGAATAGCCTGAGTGACTCCGTCAGCCGTCCGGGCTGCCCTATTTCTAGTGAGCCTGGCATGAGGGAATATGTTAATCCTCCTTTGCCGAGCACCCCGCATGCTACGGGGATGAAGGCGAGGAGAACCCTCTGTAGCCTTGGCGAAGGAGGGTAGTGGTTTCGGAGAATTTCGCAAGATACCCCGCAGCTTTCGGCCTTCGTAGCCGAAGTGGCTACTTCTGCGGAGTAGGCTGCTGCGAGGAGCTTCATTGTCTGACTAGTTGAAGGGCCGCGCCGCTGCTGAGAGAGGAGACAGGACGCGGCCCTGATGGCGTAAGCGTGTGGCGGTGGGAGGGCTCCGGATGGGCATAATACAGAGGTAGTCCCTCTGTGTGAGAGGCATGCACCTCTTGACTGGGGATCCACCGGCACGTCGCTTCGCCAAGAAACTTCCCGCATGTCATCATGGCCCTCTCACTCCCGATGTCGGGCGATAAGAGGACCATCCGGCCATTGAGCAACCCCTGTGCCAGACGTAGCTCAGTTCAAAATATTTTGGAGCCGACGTTGTAAGTCGTTGAGTACATGTGGTGTGGCAAGTGAAAGGGAAGACGGGGCTATAGGGCAGGGGCAGATCTGATTCAGTATGCTCCGTATCCTAGGGGATACAGTCATAGGGCAAACAAGCAGATGAAGGCAACTGAGAACAAGAGATGGAGTGCGATCTATGTGTGGAGATGTTTCATGGCGGCGGCGCAGAGGAGGATGAGGAGGCCGATCCAGAGAGCGGTTTGCTGGAAAGGGATCGCTTCGTAGGACGTTTCCTCGCCTTCTTCTGCATCATCGGATTTGAAGAGCACCGTATAAAGGAAGAGCGTGAGAAGACAGAGGACGAGAAACAGTTTGATAAAGAAGACGGTCAGGTATTTCGCATGGTGTTGGATTCCACTGCCGGTTTGAGCGGTAATGAGCTGGTTGACGTAGTGGAAATTGATGCCCCCGGTAAAGAGGAGAACAAGGAGTAAGATGCCTGCGACTTTCCTGTAATGCTGGTAGAACGCATCGGTAATCGGCTTGATCTGCTCCTTGGCCACTGCCTTTTTCAGCCCAGGAGTCACGGCTATGATGAGGAATGCGACTCCGCCGACCCAAATGACCGCCGCTGACAAGTGCACCCAGTGGTTGAGGATCGGGATCAGCGTGTTGAAGTCGGTGACGAGACTTTCATCCTCAATAGCGTCCATCTTATGAAACAGTGACGAGTGATGGGTGATGGGTGATGAGTGACAAACAAAGAATCAGCGAGAACCGGCCTAAGCTTTTAGACTCATCACGCATCACCCATCACTCATCACACTAGAATTTGAAGACCGGGGCATCGTTGCCGAATCGTTTTTTGCGGAGTTCTTCCATCAGCTCAATCGTAATAAGAGGGATGTTATTTTCCCGGGCGTGCTTTTCAACACCTTTCTTCACCATGGCGCGCAAGAAGTAGGGAATCTTGTTCAGCCGTGATTCTGAATCCGCGTCCCAGGCCACGTCGCTTTCTTCCGGCGTATTAAATGCGACCTTGATCTTCTCACCGCCTTTTGGCGTGTAGAGACACCATTGATCTTCGTCCAGCCAGTCTCCGTGATCGACATAGGGGCGTGCGCGGCAGCCGCCGCAGATGTCTGTGTATTCGCAATCGCCGCATTTACCTTTGAGGTGTGGGTAGCGGAAGGAATTGAAGACATCGGACTTTTCCCACAGATCGACGAAACTGGTCTCGCGGATATTCCCGGCAGACAACGGCATGTAGGGGCAAGGGGTCAATTCGCCGTTAGGAGTCACACGGGCATAGTTGGTGCCGGCGAGGCAGCCGCCCCCCATATAGCCCGTCGCTTTGGTAATCGGGGAGTTCGGGTCCTTCTCATAGGCGAGCCGTTTGAAATGCGGCGCACAGCGGGCCCTGACGAGCATGCCCTTGTAATTATCCTGACAATCGACGAGGTAGCTGAGGACCTCTTCGTATTGGGTCGGGGTGATGTCGGTGAGTTCTTCGCCGCGGCCGGTGCAGACCATGAAGAAGACATTGAGCACTTTGGCGCCAAGTTGGTGCGCCCAATCGATCACCGAGGGCAGTTCCTGGTAGTTCATGGGCTGTGCGCTGAAATGCACTTGGAAGGCCAGCCCGTTCCGCTTGCAGGCCTCGATGCCGGCGAGTGCGGATTCCCATGCACCGGGCACCCCGCGAAAACGATTATGTTTCTGGGGGTCAAGCGAATCGATACTGATGCCCATGCCCATCACGCCGATCTCAACGAGGTCTTTCGCCATCCGGTCGTCGATCAACATGCCGTTGGTTCCGAATACCACCATGAAGCCGAGCTTCACGGCGTGGCGTGCGATATCGAGAATATCGGGGCGGACGAGCGGCTCGCCACCCGTAATCACCAGGAGACAGCCCTTGTTGACCTGGGCAATCTGATCGATGAGCCGGTAACATTCTTCGGTCGAGAGTTCATCGTCTCCGCCGGCGGATTTCGTCGTCGCGTCGAGATAACAATGGTCGCACTTGAGATTGCAGCGCTTCGTGAGGTTCAGGGCGATGAGATAGGGCTTGAAATCATCGACCGTTCGGCCATCGTGCGGCGCAGGAGCCGTAGAGGGTGGAGTAAAGAACTGCGAGACCTGTCTCTGGATGCTTCCAAAGGCGCCCGCAAGAGACGGGGGATTGAAAATTGGAAGAGATTTACCCACGCACGAATGCTCCAGTTCTGAGTTCTGAGTTATAAGTTCTGAGTTGTTGAGTTAAAACGAAGTGTATGGATCCGTGGACAACTCAGCACTCAAGACTCAGCACTTATGATTTCGTCTTGCCGGTCAGGTTGGCGATCATGTCCTTTATGTTGCCGGTCTTCATGGCTTCCGCCATGTAGTCCTTGGCCTGTTCGATACCTTCGTGCGCCACCTCGGCTGTGACGAGCGTGACACCGAGCTTATCGGCATGTTTTTCGATGAGAGCACGGGTACAGTCGCGCATGAACCCTTCAGGAGCCCGATCGAGTCGTGATTGTGCCTCCGGCGTCCAGGTATAGGGAGGGGAGGCAGGGGCAGGTTCCGTCACGTGGCCGTTCCCATTTTCTTGAGCGTTCTCGTGGGATGCGGTCGCGCCAGTGGGACTGTTCGTCGCAGCGGCGACGGTTGCCTGGGCTTCGGTGGAGGCGCCGGTTCCCTTATTCGCAAAGATGGGGGTGTAGTCTTCTGAGGCGGCTTCCTGAATCATGGGCGCGGCATATTCCAGCGTGATGATGGTCATGCCGAGTTTGCGAGCGGTCTTTTCGATTTTGGCCTTGGCGCGTCGACGTTGGAAGCCGGCTGGGATTGCACGAATTCCTTCTTTGGCATCCTTTGTCCATTGCATCGGGACGTCATCGTAGGCGAGGTCGGTTTCGAGGACCCCTTCGGCGTGCGCCGCCGCTTCAAAAAGCTTCTTGTCGACCAGTTTGAAGCGGTCGCCTCCGGCAGCGCAGACAGGGCACTTCACGGGAGTCTCGCCCTTGCCGATGTAGCCGCAGCCGTCGCAGACGAAGTAATCCTGAGTCATCCGGTCCAAATACGCCTGGGTGGCCTCACTTACTTTCGGTTTTTCTTCCACGATCTCGGTCATCATGCCGCTGAGCGTCGAGCCCATGAGATCCTTCATCACAGACTCGTCAGCCTGCATCTTGTCACGGTCGATACCGGCGGCATCCAGGCTGCCGCCCAGCGCGCGCATGGCATCCATCGCGCCTTTAGGCAGGATGTGTCCGATGGCCGTATCGACCACCGTGTTACTGATGATGGTATGACCTTTTTCGATGGCATACCGATGGATGGCGGTTTTGGCCACGCCCCTGGCAAATACGGGGATCTTTTCCATCCGGCGAAGGGCTTCTTCAGTCCAGGCGATGGTGTATTCCGCCAGCGTATCGATCGGCGGTACGTACTTCCTGTTCGACACCAGGATATTGCAGGGCGCGGACCGCAACAGATTTTCCGTGTAGCTGCCGATGTCCATATCCTCGTCGCTGTGCACGCCGATCCGTCCGACGATCAATAATGCCGGAATATCTTTACGCACGTATTGAATGATCTTCTCGAAGGCCTTCCCGTCCAGCAGGGTGGTCTTGACGTCGGTTTGCTCGGCCTGCGCAATTTCGCGGCAGATGTCGAGGTGCGACTGATAGATCTTCGCAAGTCCGCTGTCGATGATTTCCTCGTGCAGTTTTTCCTGTTCCTTGAAGCGAAACACCTTGCCGGCTTCCTCATTGAGCACGCCGGAAATACTGTGAAAGGCGGCATAGTGGAAATAGGGGTCGAAGGCCGAGATGGCTTCAACCGGCATGTTGAAGGCTTTGCCCAGCGCCAGACCGGTCATGAGTCCGCCGAATGAATAGGGGCTGCCGTCTACTGCCACCACGATTCTCCCCGTGGTCATGGGCTGAGTCTGCTTGATAATCAGCATGTCAGAATTCCGTACGCGCCGGAGCACGCGTTCGGTATTGCTTCCGATGACGCTGTCCTTCACCGCGCCGACACCCAAGGCGCCCATGATCACCAGATCGTAGGCATTGGTATTGATGTCCTCGGCCAACACCTTCCAGTTCCGGCCTTCGAGCGAGCGACGCTCAATCGGCAGATTATTCTCCGTGCATTTCTTATCGACATAGTCGAGGTAGGAATCGGTGATGATCTGGAGGCCACGGGTAATCAGCGAATCGTGGATTTGGCGCTGTCGGTCGAGTTCTTTTTCATCGTGATACTCTTCGGGTAAGCCCGCTTCCATCTGCTTGAAGCGTTTGTCATGCATTTTGGCTGCATAGACGTGGCTCCCTACGATTTTAGAGCCGAAGGCTTTGGCGAAGTGGACTCCGACGTCGACTGCAGTATTGGAATGGTCGGAGTTATCGACCGGGACATAGATCGTCTTATACATCGAGATGTCTCCTCAGAATGCCCTTCAGGCAGGGCGAACGAGAGTAATTGTCAAAATTTCCAAACGGTTGACGTACGTTCACCCCTCAAAGAACGCACATGCTAGCACCGGTCTGAATTCGATTGCAAGGCGTCGAAGGAGGCTGGTGGGACAATCCTACGTTGTAGGGGTGGTGACGGATTTTTCTCTCAGCTCCTTTGCGGAACGAATGGATTGTCGCGAGCGGAGGATCTCTTCCAGAGACAAGAGGGTATCGCGCCCGGAGTTTCCTTCGATCCCTCGGATCAAACTTTTGTCGGCATAGGGACCTGATTCTTGTGGGTCTTGAGAGAGAGATCCCGTCCACTTCCGTGGATCCCTGCTCCCCTCTTTTCGTTCCCAGGCCCGGAGGCAGGCCTTGGCAATGAACGAGTTCAGCGGGGCCGGGTTATAGAGAAGCTTTCTGATACTCGTCGGAGTCAGCATCAGAGGGTTATAGCCGGCTGAGAGGTACCCCTCCTCTAACAGCCGTTCTTCGAGATCTGTGTTCGGCTGAATGCCTAAAAAGAACATCAGGGGGAAGACTCGCTCTTCACCCAGGATTGAGGCAACCTTTTTATAGGACTCCACGCTTTGGAGCAGAGACTCTTCGGTTTCTTTTGGGCTGTTCAGCGAGTAATTGAGGATGACCTTCCCCCTGAATCCCGCTTCCGCCAGATAGCGACAGCCATCGTACAGTCGCTCAAGCTTGAATCCCATATGGAGATCGTTCAACACCATTTGGGAGCCTGACGTAATGGCGACTTCAAGATCGCCGACGCCGGATCGGACCATGAGTTTGGCCAGCTCTGGGGTGATCAGCGATGTCCTGATATAGCCGGACCATTCGATCTCCAGCTTCTCAGCAAGGATCCGCTCAAGGATCTCGGTGCATTGGGGATAGGCTTCTTTCCCGGTGATGAACTGGGCATCCGTGAACCAGAAACGCCTGGTGCCCCATTGATGGTAATGCTGAGAAATATCCTTCACGACCATGGAAGGTGGCCGATAGCGCACCCGTTTCCCTTCAATGTAGGGGTAGAGGCAGAACGCACAGTCGTAGGGGCAGCCTCGCTTCGACTGGACCCCGATGGATTCACCCTGATATTCCCGATGCTGCGGGAAAATCGAAGTCAGGTAGGGCAAATCGACGGTCAGTGCATCCAGGAGGGCCGGTGAACCCTGCTGGCCCTTTCGAACGGTCTTCCCCTCTCGGAGGATATAGCGCTCTTGCTCAAGCGACTGGCCCTCAATCACCTTGAGAATCGCATCTTCACCCTCCCCAAGAATCCCGATCACACCTTCCGGGAGCTTCTGAATGAGCTGGTCGGCAAAGGCGGTAAAGGCCCCGCCGCCGATCATAATCTGCGCCTTCGGGAACTCCTTCGCAATCAACCAGGGATAGGAGAGAGCCGCTCGGATATGACTATAGTAGCGGTAGAGCTGTTTCACCCCTGCAAATGAGGCGGCGATCCGCTTGAGTGGATTGCTGGCAAAGTAGAAGTTAAACGCATGTTCCAGCGAAGAGTCTCCCTCGTGCGGAGAAAAGATTTGAATATCGCGCCAGGAGAAGCAGACGAGGTCCGGCTTGAACTCAGTCGTGGCGTCACGAACCGCGCTGATCCGTTGGCCGTCTGGATAGAGAGAGAGATCGAGGATGCGTTGCCGCACGTCCGGCTTACGGCGATGAATAAAATCAGCAAGATAGGTCACTCCTATCGGATAGACCTTCTTGCAGGGGAGAAAAATGTACAGAATAGATTCCATAGTCGGAGCTAATGGCTTATAGCCGAGAAAAGAGTTGAGCCATCTGTCTTGTGCTATAGGCCATACGCTATAAGCTCTTCGCTATTTCGTTGCCACATGGATCGCCACGATCCCCCCGCTCAGGTTACGATACATGACCTGACGATAGCCTACGTCGAGAAGCATCTGCTTCAATCGTTCCTGGTCCGGGAAGTTCCGAATGGAAGCCGGGAGATATTCATAGACCCCGGTCGTGTCATGCGCCACTTTCGTCCCGATCCAGGGAAGCAGCCGGAATGAATACCAGTCGTACAGGGCCCGTAACCACCCAAAGACTGGCCGGGAAAACTCCAGGCACACAAACCGCCCACCTGGCTGCAAAATACGATGAATGTCCGTGAGAGCCTGCCGGAGGTCACCGACGTTCCTCATGCAAAACCCTGTGGTGACAGCATGGAAGGTCCTATCGGGAAACCCCAGGTGTTCGGCGTTGGCTTCGAGACAGGTAATCTTCTTCCCCAGGCCCCGTCCGGTGACTTTCTTCAGACCCTCGACCAGCATGGCATGGTTCAGGTCAGAGGCAATCACGCGGCCATTGGTCCCCATGCGGGGTTCGACCAAGAGCGCCAAATCGGCGGTGCCGGATCCGACATCAAGCGCCCGGCCTCCAGTCGTGATGGGAACATAGGAGGCGGTAATCTTCTTCCACCGGTAGTGCAGCCCAAAACTCAAGAGCGTGTTATTCAGGTCGTAAACGTCTGCGATCGACGTAAACATCCGCTGAACGGCTTGCTCACGGGCCGAGCCGGTCCAAGTCGAGACGGCGATCGGAGCCGCTGGGGAGTCGGCCCCCTTCTGAACAGGCGGTGTTTCCACATCTACCATGAGAGGGTGGTAGCACCCGGCTTCCAAGTTTGTCAAGACGAGGGGAAGAG
>JAWXBV010000241.1:0-11124 GCA_034440335.1 Nitrospirota bacterium
AGCCGGTGCTCATGTTCCAGCAGGGTTTCGAGCAGACTGCGGCGAGTGACGACCCCCACGAACTGGTGCTGAGACCCGAGAACGGCGACTGCGTTGGCGCTGACGTGTTCAAATCGAGATACGACATGGGCGAGCGGAGTGGAGCGTTCAAACATGAAGGGATGCTGCCTGGGGACGAGATCGGCGAAGATTCGGAGCGGGTAGCGTCCGACCCTTTGGGGCTCAATTAAGCCGAGGAAAGGAGGGTGGCGTGCGGCAAGGGAGGAAGGGAGCTCTTTAAAAACAGCAAACACCTCACACAACGGACCAATGGCGACATTGCGCGGACGCATGTCTTCATGGACCGCAACGATGTTCGGAGTCAGCGCATCCTCAACGGTGAGTCCGGTCACTCGACTTCCCCGGTGAGCAAAATCTCCAGGTCCAATTGGACTTGGAGGATGTCTTGCGCGCTCATGAATGGTTTGACCTGTCCCATAATGAATTTGACAAGGCGGTCTTTTGTCATACGTCGGAGCAAAATCGACTTGATCAGAATGTCGGCAATGATCTCATCGTCGATAATGAGATGTTCGAAGTGATCGGGAATTAGCAGATTAAGAGCCTTTTGGAGCGCGACGGTGCCGATCGAGGCCTCCCTCCCAATGACCAACCCGTCGGTGATCGGTGGAATGGCGAATTCTTTGATTCGTGCCTGTAAAACGAATTTTGGACCGGAGGAGGAAGCGGGCATCATTATTTTCCCTCCGTGATGGGGAGCGAAGCCACGGCACTGTATACCACAGCTGCTCCAGGATCCGATAGGGCTAGGGGTTTTCCTAGTGGGATTGGTAATGGAATGGTGATGGAATGCTGGAAATAGGTGTAGAGGGCAAGGCCGAGGATGGGAATTTCAATTGATTGCCGAGAGGGAGAAAGGGAGGTTGGATATGAACATCGTCGAAAAGGTTCTGTTTATCCCGATTTGCTGCGTGTGCGATCGAGTGAGGGACGATCAACAGACCAGTGAGCGGCCCACCGGCAGCGGTCTTGAGCAGTGGATGTCCTTGACATCCTTTCTTCGTCTCTACCTCATTCCACAAGATGCGTACAGGCTGACCCACACGTATTGCCCGCGATGCATGGAGCATCTGGGATTTAATCAAAAGAAGTCCGAACAGAGGGAGACTCAGCAGGAGGAAATTAGGCGGCGGATCATCAGCGTGATCGGGTCTGCCATTGAGTGCGACTTGGATACTCTCGTGTCGCGCTGTGGCGATTTGTCCTGGAATCAGGTGTTCTCGGAGGTGGACCACATGAGCCGGCTCGGGATCATCCGTTTAACCAGATCTGCCGATAGGGCATATCGTGTGGGTGCGCCAACGTCTGCTCCTGCTTCGTGAACAGACTCAGTGCTGAGTCCTCAGTCCTCCGGTTCAGAACTCAGAACTTCAGCACTCAGGACTTCAGGACTTTCCTGAGGACTCAGCACTTCCCCGACACATTCCATAGTACATTCCAATTGAGGTATGAGTCTGAACGGGGCGGTTTTTGAGTACGTTCAGGCCACTGTGTTCGATCGGTTGAAGATCGTCGTGAAGAGCCGTTCCCGTGCGTTGTTCAGACGCTGTGCGGCCTCATTATCGCTTATTACTGTTGCCCTTACATCAAGTTGTTGGAAGGTCCTGCCTGGTTTGAGACATTGCGCTGCCCCGGGCAGCGATTTCAGCTTCTCATACGGCGTCATCATCAGCGTATAGGGATAGCGCTTGCGCTGACGGCCTTTGGCGTCGGTGATAATTTCGGCGAAGAGGCAGGGGCGGTGGAAGTTGAGATAGGGGGTGAGGTGCTCGCGGCAGAACGCATTGACGAGACTCGCAAAGCGTTGCGGGATGTGGCTGTAGCCCAAGTGCTTGCGCACAATGCTCCCATTCTTCGACTCAGCCTGGGCGTTATCGTTGCTGTGCCGGGCGCGCGATTTGGTGTGCTCTTCGATGAGCAACTTGTTGAGCAATTGCGCGACGTGGCGGTTGATGTACTCCGAGCCATTGTCGGAATGAAATCCCTTGATGACGAAGGGGAAGCTGTGCAGGAGCGCTTCCAGCACCGGGATGAGGAATGCCTCGCTAATTCGCTCGCAGGTGGCGACCCCTTCGTACTGAGTCACACAGTCTACGGTATTGATATGGTAGACGCCCTTGACGCCGTCCCGATCGCCTTGATGGACGCTGTCCACGCGTAAGTACCCTGGCTGGTTGTTCGGGGCTGGCGCGCGGCGTTCGCTGATGGGGATGGACACTGACCGCGTCTTGGTCCAGACCTGGCGGTGACGCTGATACCCGGCGCGCTGGCGCAGGGTGTAGAGATGCGCCACCGACACGGTGGCCAACCGCGCATAGCGGGCATCGCCGAAGACACCATAGGCGCGCTCCATCAGCTTCTTGGTCGCCAAGCCCGACAACGTGCCGTGCAAGGTATCGGTATCGGCAAGCAGGAGCACGTCAGCCCTCGTGTAGGTACGTGCAAAGCTGGTGCGTGAGGCGCGGTAGCGCTTGGCGAGTCGGCGGGGCTCACAACCCCGCTTGACCAGCCGAGTAAGTTGCTGGCGCGAGTAGCCGCTCACCCGCTCAAGAAAGCGCAACACCACGCCCTTCTCGGCTCGCTTGAGGCGACCATACCCAAAGCGCTGCACGGTACGGGCAATGCAAGCGTAGCGCGCCTCGTCCGCCATCACAAAATCGACCGCCACGGTTCCGTCTAAAAAGGCTTGCAGCTCGGCCAGCGTGTGCAACTGTTCGTCGTTCATATCGATCACCATGCCTCGCATCATGATCGATCCCAGCTGCCCGTTCAGACTCAAACCCCGTTGGAATCACGCCCCTCGCCCAGACTCAAACCCCATTGGACAATGCTTCCATTTGACCGATTCATGACGACCAGAGTAGGCTATACTGCCGAGCTTACGGAGGATCATATGCCCAAAGTACTGCATCCCCATATTACGAACAACGCCGGCATCTGCGCCGGCCGCCCACACATTGCCGGCACCCGCTTCTCTGTCCATCGAGTGATCCAATATGTCCTTCATCAAGGCATGACGCCGGAGGAACTTCGGGGCGCATTCCCCCAACTGAGCCTTGGGGCAATTTATGACGCCCTCGCCTATTACTATGACAACCGGGACGAGGTAGATGCAGAATCGACGGCCGATGCCGCTCTGGATACCGAACATGCATGACGCTCAGCGTCCAACTCGCCGCCCTCTTCCCGCTCCATGAAACTCTATCTCGATGAACATATACACCCCCTTGTGGCCGTCATGTTACGTGAGCGCGACATAGATTGTCGCAGTACTCAGGAAGAAGGTCATCTTGCGGCGACCGACGAAGAGCAACTACGTTACTCAACTGCGGAACATCGCATATTAGTGACCTTCGACCGTCGAGACTTTGTCATCATCGCGCAGCAATGGGCTTCGATCAACCGGCGCCACGCCGGATTGATTCTTTCAATTCAATGTCCGATCCATGAACTGTTGCGTTATCTCCTCCGCTGCCATACTCGCCATCAAAATGAAGACCTCACCGATCGCATCCTCTGGCTACAAAACTACAAAGAGTCTCCACTGCCGTGACTCACCCATTCCCGGCAACCTCAGGCCAGAGGCGCGAAACTGGCTAAAATTTCTCGGGAACGTCGACTCATGAACCTCAGACATCGAACTTCGGATCCCACGTCTCGCCACCCCCCAGTGCTCAGTCCTCCGGTTCAGAACTCAGAACTTCAGCACTCAGCACTTTATCCCATTCCCCCTACCCCCTTCCCCAAACTAGGGATCTCCCTAGTAAGCAAATCGCCCCATCGTTGATACTGTAGCGCCCTCTGGGAAACCCTGGTTTCCTCGTAACTCGCGGAAGAAGCGGCCAAAACAAGACAAGGCCGCTGCGAGAAGTTGTTGCGTTGGCCTCGCGGAGGAGAATAAAATCACATTCGATTCTCCACAGCATGTATGCGCGCCTCCCGCAAAGTAACAAGGAGTCTATGTTTGGACGCGATATCATCGTCATCGGCGCCTCGGCGGGTGGCGTAGACGCGCTTCCGCGATTGATCGGGAGTTTGCCGGCAGACCTCCCAGCCGCGGTGTTTGTGTGTCCTGAATGCATGGGCCGTTGTGGGAAACAAAGGCTGGACCGTCCCTCCAGTTCCGCTGTCATGTGGGGCATGCCTATTCGCCCGACAGTCTTCTCGCGGATCATGCGGATGGCCTGGAGCGAGCCCTGTGGTCCGCCGTCCGAACGTTCGATGAACGGACCTCCTTGCTGCGCCGGCTCGGAGAGCGAAAATATCACGCCGAGTCCGTTGGGACACACTGGAAAGCCAAGTCCAAAGAACTTGAACAGCACGCCGAGGTGATTCGTACACTGCTCCAGACCACGCAGGGAGAGTGAGGGAGGGGGAAGTGCTGAGTCGTGAAGAAGTCCTGAGTCCTGAGTCCTGAACCGGAGCACTCAGCACTGAGGAGAATCGATGAAACCAAAAGATCGCAAGAAGAAATGTTCGGGAGAGACGCACCCGGGCGGGAAACGTGTGGCGTCTCGCGGGCAGACGCCGGCCGGGAAGACCGACAAGCCGGGGAAGCTCGCGCGGCCCAAGATCCGGCCGCCGCAAAGCAATCCGATAGTCCTGAGTGCTGACGTGCTGAGTCCTGCGCGCCAAAAGAATTCGGTGAAGGCAAAAGATCGCAAGAACGCTTCCGAAGAGGGTGCGACGAGTAAGGAGGCACCCCCTGTGCCCGTCGTCGGCGTCGGCGCGTCAGCCGGAGGGCTGGAGGCCTTCACGCAGTTGCTCACGCATCTGCCGCTGGATACCGGCATGGCGTTCGTGCTGGTGCAGCATCTCGATCCGGACCATGAGAGCGCGCTCGCGCACATCCTTTCGCGCGCCACGCGGCTTCCGGTGGGCGAAATCACGCACAATCAACCCCTCCAGGCGAATCACGTCTACATCATTCCGCGCGACACGAATTTGAGCGTCGTGGAGGGCCACTTGAAGCTCGAACCGCGCAAGCGGACGCGCACCCCGCATCGGCCGATCGATACGTTTTTTGAATCGCTGGCGCAAGACCAGCGCGAGCGGGCCATCGGCGTCGTGCTGTCCGGCACGGCCAGCGACGGCACGCTGGGGCTGGAGGCGATCAAAGCCGAGGGCGGGTTCACCTTCGCGCAGGACGACTCGGCCAAGTACGACTCGATGCCCCGCAGCGCCGTGGCCGCTGGTTGCGTCGATATGGTGCTATCGCCCGCGGACATTGCTAAAGAGCTGGTGCGCATCGGCAAGCATCCGTTCGTCGCCGGGCTCCCGCTGGAACTGCCGACGCGCCCGGAGAAGGATCACGAGAACGCGATCGCGCATCAGGATGACGACCAGCCGCTGCCATCAGGAGGACGCGGAACCCCGCCTACAGGTGGAAGGCAGGCGCGCGACGAGGCCGAGCAGGAGAAGAAGGACCCGGCGAATGGCGTGGAGGACGGCTACAAAAAAATCATGTTGCTCCTCCGCAACCATAGCGGCGTCGATTTTTCGCTCTACAGATCCAGCACCATCCAGCGGCGCATCGCTCGGCGCATCGTTCTCACCAGGCAGCACACGCTGAAGGGCTACGCGCGCTTTCTCCAGGGCAATACCGAGGAACTCGACTCGCTGTTCTCCGACGTGCTCATCAGCGTCACGAGTTTCTTTCGCAACCCTGAGGCGTTCGATGTGCTTCAGAGCAAGATCTTGCCCAAGCTCTTGGCGCAGCGGGGAGACGATCCGGTTCGTTGCTGGGTGCTCGGCTGCTCCACCGGCCAAGAGGCCTATTCCCTCGCCATGTCGTTCGTGGAAGCGGCGCGGAAAGCGCCGCGTGGGCGAAAAATCCAGATCTTCGCCACCGATCTCAACGAGAAGCTCCTCGAGAAGGCTCGGCATGGCCTGTATACGAAGACGCTCGCGCAGGACATCTCGCCCGAGCGCCTGCAGAATTTTTTCGTCGAGGAGGACGGCGGCTACCGCATCAGCAAGGCGCTGCGCGAAATGGTTGTGTTCGCGCGCCAGAACCTCATCGCCGATCCGCCCTTCTCACGCATGGACCTCATCAGTTGCCGAAATCTCCTCATCTATCTGGAACCGAGCTTGCAGCAGAAGGCGATGCCCACGTTCCATTACGCGCTCAAACCCGGCGGATACTTGCTGTTGGGCGCCTCGGAATCCGTCGGCGGGTTCACGAGCCTCTTCGAGCCGGTGGACCGGAAGCACAAGATCTTTTCCAAGAAGCCCGCGCCGACCCCGGGGTTTCATATGCCGCTCAGGAAAGAGCAGGCCAAGCGAGCCGCACGGGGACCGCTGCCGCCTCTTCCGATCGGGAAGATGGGCCTGCCGGATGGAGTGGAACCGCCGGAGAATTTCCGCGGCGAACTCAACGCGCAGCGCGAGGCCGACCGGATCGCCGTCAGCCAGTTCGCTCCTCCGGGGGTGTTGATCAATGACGCGCTGCAAGTGCTGCAGTTCCGCGGGCCGACGGGGGCCTACCTGGAACCGCCGGCGGGCAAGGCGAGCTTCGACGTGCTGAAGATGGCGCGCGAAGGGCTGATGCTGCCGCTACGTGCCGCCATCAACAAGGCCAAGCAGGGGAATAAGACCGTGCGCGCGGAGAACGTACGGGTCAAACGCGACGGCGTGACCCGGACAATCCATGTGGCAGTGATTCCGCTGAAAAACTTGCGGGAGCGCTGTTTTTTGGTGGTGTTCGAAGAAGCGGGCGAGGCCGGACGCGCGACCGCCCTCGCGCCGCAGCGCCGGCAGCCGGCCGCGCCGCGATTGAACGCACAACAGGAATTGCGCCGGATCGCCGAACTCGAAGCCGATCTCTCCGAAACCCGCGAGTACCTCCAATCCCTGCAGGAGCAGCACGAAGCGGCCAACGAAGAACTCCAGGCAGCCAACGAGGAAGTCCAGTCCGCCAACGAAGAATTGCAGAGCATCAACGAGGAACTCGAGACGTCCAAGGAAGAGCTGGAGTCGACCAACGAAGAGCTGATCACGGTCAACGAGGAGATGTTGAATCGGAACGCTGATCTCAACCGCCTCAACAACGACCTGGTCAACCTCCAAGCCTCGACCAAGCTCGCCATTGTGCTGCTGGGGCGAGACCTGACCGTTCGCCGGTTCAGTCCGCAGGCGGAAAAGCAGTTGGGTTTGCTGGCAGCCGACGTCGGGCGGCCGATCGGCCACCTCCGGCATGCGCTCATCTTGACCGACGGCGCGGAATCGCCGCTCGACCTGGAGGCGCTCAGCGCCGAAGTCATCGCCGACGTGCGCGAGCAGGAACGTGAGGTCCGCGACAAAGACGGCCGCTGGCATTCTCTTCGCGTACGCCCATACCTGACGCTCGATAACAAGGTGGACGGCGCGGTGCTGGTGCTGGTGGACATCGACCCGCTCAAGCGCAGCGAGCAGGCCGCTGCCGAGGCGCGGGAGTTCGCCGAGAACACGCTCGAGACGGTGCGCGAGCCGTTGCTCGTGCTTGATCATCAGTTGTATATCAACTATGCCAATCGCGCCTTCTACCGCTTCTTCCGCATCGGGCCGGTTGAGGTCATCGGTAAGTTAATCTATGAAGCAAGCAACCGCCAGTGGGACATTCCGTCCCTGCGCATACTACTCAGTGAAGTCCTGCCGAAGCGCACCACCATCGAAGATCTTCTCGTCGAGCACGACTTCGAGCATGTGGGCTTCCGTTCCATGCTGCTCAATGCCCGGCGCATCGAAGACCCTCAGTTCAAGACAGAACGTGTTCTCTTGGCCCTCGAGGACATCACCGAACGAAAAGAGAGAGACGCATTGCAGGCCAGACTCTCCGCGATCGTGGAATCCTCGGATGACGCCATTATCAGCAAAGACCTTCTCGGCGCCGTGACCAGCTGGAACATGGGGGCTCAGCGGCTGTTTGGCTATACGGCTGAGGACATGATAGGCCGGCACAGTTCGGCCTTGATTCCACTGGAATGCCAAGGCGAAGAATCTCGCATACTGGAGCAGGTCAAGACTGACGAAAACTCGGATCATCACAATACTGTTCGCCTGCGCAAGGATGGAAGCCGGATCAAGGTGTCGCTGTCCGTTTCGCCCATCTGCAACATGCAGGGCCAGGTCATCGGCGTGTCGGAGATTGCCCATGATATCACCGCGCACGAGTTGGTGGAAGCGGCGTTGCGCCAGAACGAGGCGTTGTTTACCGCCATCCTCGAGCAGGCGCCCCTCGGCATGTATATCGTCGACGCCCAATTTCGCATGCAGCAAGCCAATACCCGGGCGTTGCCGGTGTTCAGCTCGGTGCACCCGTTGATCGGCCGAGATTTTACAGAGGTTGTCACGATCATGTGGGGTCAGGAGGTTGGCGGACAAGTCGCGGACATCTTCCGGCACATCCTGGAGACAGGTGAGCGGTATATCGCGTCCGACTTTTCCAAACGACGCTACGATCTCGACTTGGAGCAATCCTACTATTGGGAAGCGTGGCGGATGAGCTTGCCTGGGGGTCAGTGGGGAGTGGTGTGCTATTTCGCCGACATCACTGAACGTAAGCGGGCCGAAGGAGAACTCGAGCGGCGTGTGGTGGACCGAACACAGGAACTCATGCAGTTACACATACAGTTGAGGGCGTTGACGACGGAACTGAACCTCACCGAACAGCGTGAACGCCGGCGTCTGGCCACCGAGTTGCACGATCATCTGGCGCAACTGTTGGTGCTCGGAAAAATGAAACTCAGCCAAAGCAAGCGCCTGACTCAGTCAACGGAGAAACGCAACGAGCTGATCGAAGAAACGGACACGGTATTGTCCGAGGCCCTGGCGTATACGCGGACGTTGGTGATCGATCTCAGCCCGCCGATCCTGCGCGAGTTCGGCTTGCCGGCGGCGATCCGATGGCTGGGTGAGCGGATGCAGCAGCATGGGCTGACTGTGACGGTCCACATCGAGGACGAGGACCTCTTATTACCAGAGGATCAAGCCGTGCTCTTGTTTCAATCGATCCGAGAGCTGTTGATGAATACGATCAAACATGCGCACTCCCAGACCGCCACGGTACGAATGGCGCAGGAGTCAGGCGCCCTGCGCATCGAGGTGCGCGACGAAGGCGTCGGTTTCGATCTTGAGGGGGATACTCAGGCCCCCATATCTTCGAAGTTCGGACTCTTTAGCATTCGCGAGCGCATGCGAGCGCTGGGCGGGCACATCCATTTGCACTCCGCGCCAGGCGAAGGGGCGACGGCCACGCTGATCCTGCCGCTCGGCGACATCGCTGCGGCGAGTTCTGAAGTAGAAGTTCTGAGCCCTGCGTTGTCCAGACGAGCGGACGACCTTCGATCCAGGAACTCACCACCCGTAACTCAGCGCTCTCCGCTTCTCCAGCAAGACTCGAAACGGATTCGTGTCTTGCTGGTGGACGATCACGCCATGGTGCGGCAGAGCTTGCGCACGGTGCTGGATGCCTATCCTGACCTGGAGGTAGTGGGTGAAGCCTGGAACGGTCAAGAGGCGGTGGCGTCTGCCGAACGGCTGCAGCCGCCCATCGTCGTGATGGACATCAATATGCCGATGATGAATGGGATCGACGCGACGGCTGAGATCACCTCCCGCTATCCGCACATTGCCGTCATTGGGTTGTCGGTGCAAGCCGGGGGCGAGAACGAGGAGGCCATGCGCAAGGCCGGCGCCGCGATGCTGCTGACCAAGGAAGCTGCAGTGGATGAACTGTATCAGGCGATCCTTACGGTATTGAGGGATCCGCCAAACACCGGACAGCATGTCGGAGAGCCGCTAGGACAGAGATGATCCGGTACACCGTCGTCAACGTGGATGAGAAAGAGACGGCGCGGCATGTGAGAACGGAACTGTTGCGCGACGCCGGCTATCGCGTGCATCGACGAGATAGATGTGGGGTTCGCTTCCCCGTTGCTGCTCGGCCTAGGGATTTCCTAGGGCCAAGCAGGCCATCTGGCCTATATATTCGCCACTCACTGCCCAAGACTGGCACCCACTCATGGATAGAATTGCATGGGCGAAGTGACGGGTTAGAAGTGAGCGGTCACCACCCTCACCAAGTAGGATGGCCAAGATGGGGCTATCTATCTATGTCTTCTGTGAAACAGAATGAACGGGATGGGTTATTGCCGCCTCGGGTGGCCCTGTTCGGGATATGTATTCTCGACCTGTTGGCTGCACTGGGGATCGACGTGTTGATGGGGTATGTCATGCCTCCTTGGTTTGTGCGCCGCCTAGCAATTAAACCCGACATCTCCCTTACTCTCCTTTCACTCCACTGCACTCACGTAATCGCTGCCGGATATTTTCTTTCGCCTCCTGGGATGGGCGCCTTCATTTTGACGGTGAATCGCGTGATGGGTGGGGCGTTTCCGTTCCTACCCCGTCGACAACGTATTCTTCATACCACCTCCTGAAACAAGGAAAGAGCCATGAACGACACAACGACCCTCCCCTTACGCAAAAAATCACCGTCTGCGGCCATGCTGGGCCGTGGCAAGTCCGCCAGGGGGAAAGCGGGGCGCATTCCCGCAGAGGAATCTGCGCAGGATCGTTTGCGGCTGATTCTCACGGCAATGACGGCGTTTCGCGATGGCGTGTTCGTGGTGCGGTTGCCGGTGGATTGGTCTGGGATGGATGGACGGATTGCGGAGACGTTCAATCAGACCATCGCGCAGAAGCAACGCCTCTCGTCGGAAATCACGCGACTGAGCGTCACGGTGGGCAGAGAGGGGCGGCTGAGGCAGCGTATATCGATGCCGGGGGCGTATGGCGGGTGGGCGGAGTCGGCGGAGTCCATCAATACCCTCATCGACGATCTGGTGCGGCCAACGACTGAAATCGCGCGAACCATCGGCGCCGTAGCCAAGGGCGACCTCGGGCAGTCGGTGGAGCTGGAGGTGGACGGGCGCGCACTCAAGGGCGAGTTCCTGCGCTCCGCGAAGCTGGTGAACACGATGGTCAATCAGCTCAACGGCTTCACGTCGGAAGTGACCCGCGTGGCCCGCGAGGTCGGCACCGAGGGCAAGCTCGGCGGTCAGGCGCAGGTGCCCGGCGCCGCCG
>JAWXBV010000242.1:0-7873 GCA_034440335.1 Nitrospirota bacterium
GGAGGTGAAACAGATCGATGACAAGCGCACGCATTGGAAAGCCAGCATCGCCGGCAAGGAAGAAGAATGGAACGCGGAAATCACGGAGCAGGTTCCGGATCAACGTATCGCCTGGACGAGCCGGGGAGGCGCCATGAACGCAGGAGTCGCGACGTTTCATCGATTGTCGGATGCCACGTCTAAGATCATGCTCCAGGTGCAATATGACCCGAAAGGGTTTCTCGAAAAGACCGGAGATGCTTTGGGCCTCGTCGGTCGCCGAGTGGAGGGAGACCTGGAGCGATTCAAAACCTACGTCGAAGCGCGCGGCCATGAGTCAAGCGGCTGGAGGGGTACCATCAAGTGAACTAAAAACGGAGAGCCAGTGGCCCATTTGAGCACCGAATACCCCGTAGCTTCCGGCCTTCCCAGCCGAAGCGACTGCTTCGGCGGAGTAGGCAAGGCGAGGCGAACCCTCCGTCCCTGCGTCCATGTCATGGTTGAGTGCGGAGCGTGGCAGTAGACCAACCGCGATCCGATGAGGGGGCAGCGAGTCTCGATACGATCGCATGCGCAGGAGTGGGCATCATTGCATGCGCGGATCCCGGCAACCATTTTTTTGATCTATGGAGGTATTCGATCATGAACGAGGGAACTGTGATGCGTGATGGTGCTAAATCACACGTGCGACACGGTCAGGGATTGTCCTCCTGTGAGCCGAGTCCGAAGGAGACATCTGCTCGCTCGCGACCGGGCATTCTGATCTTTTCGCGTGGGCGCCAGTTGCTGCATATGAATAGCCGAGCCTTGGAATTGACCGGTCATCTCAATCAGGACGAGATCGGGCTAGTCCAGGATCTCCGTTCGGCTCCGGTACGTGAACTCAGTACTCAGATCCAAGAAACGCTGGACCACCGCAGAGAAGTCAATATCTGGGAAATCTTTGAATTGAAGCGCGTCATCTTTGAAACTGAGCGCAAGATCCTGATTCGCGGGTTCGGGCTGGCGGATCGGAATTCATACGATGACTCACATATCGTGATCGTGTTGGAGGAGGTGACCCGTCGGCAGGAACACAAGGCTCAGTCGACGCCGGTCTTCTCTTCCAAACGCCTTTGCGCCGTCCCCTAGAAATCAGTAAGAGATCGATTCAACAGACGTGGTAGCCGATGTGCGTAGATGGGAGGTCCGGTCCATTCCTATTCCTGGATTGGATGCGAGGGATAAAAATCTCAGAAAGGGGAACTCCAACGATGAGAAAATACGTTCTCGTGGTCGACGACGATGCGGCCTTCCGGACCTTGCTGAAGGTGCGACTAAGAAGCACCGGGTGCACAGTGGACACCGCCGAGACTGGCTGGGACGGTCTGATCAAGCTGGAGCACGCAGACGATGACGTCGTGCTGCTCGATTGCATGATGCCTGGGATTACCGGCTTGACGGTCTTGCAGCACATCCATGCGCGTCGTCCATCAGTACCAGTGGTCATGATGACGGGCAGTACAAGCAGCCAGGTAGTGGTTCAGGCTCTCGCTGGAGGGGCGCGGACTTGCCTTGTTAAACCCATGAACCCGGTGGAGTTGGAGCAGGCCTTGCATTGCTAGGTCGGAGCGGTTGCGTGCAAGGGGTCGTAGTAGGCTACACGAACGAAATCGAGAGAGGCGCGATAGGTGATGGATCGATGAACATTTCTATCACGAACCGCCCTTGATGCGAGAACGAATCGGGGGTGGAGGAAGAATGAATGATGAAACCAAAAATAACGACCGATCCGGTTTATTTCAGACCTCGATGACCGTAATGAACAGCGAGGAAGGCCGACAGACAGTTCATCGGAGACCGGTCGGGCTCACGATCACGGTTGAAAAGATCGATCGCGTTCTGGCAGGCACCCAAGCATAGATCGAGTTTCTTTGGCGTGAGAGAACAAATCTTGGACTGGTGAGGGGGCAATTGGCCGCCATGGAAGCTAAATGGAGAGGTGAATGAACAACGCCAGCGTATCTTCCTAATGGCCGCGCGGCGGGCGTGCTTGATTGTGGATTGAGAAGGATATGACGACATGAGGCTTCTATCCAAGAACGCAGTGCATCTATTGCGTGACCATTGTCCTGCACGAGAGGTGGCATATCACGGCGTGTCGATGGGATCGATCAGGCGAGAGGCGAAATGATCGCCCGTGAAATACTTCGTG
This sequence comes from Nitrospirota bacterium, assembly GCA_034440335.1. Lineage (GTDB taxonomy): Bacteria > Nitrospirota > Nitrospiria > Nitrospirales > Nitrospiraceae > Palsa-1315. Next base: position 2,174 of record JAWXBV010000242.1, read on the forward strand.
AATATCTCGAAAGTGAGCAATAGCGAACAGACGGGTAGTGAGACTATAGGCACAATGGCGTTGTGCTCGATGTCCTGTGTCTCAACCAGGAGATGTTCAACATGAATACCCGTATCCATGTCAGCGGGCTATCCTATTTTTGCACCGATGACAAGCTCCGTCAGGCCTTCATCCCGTTTGGAACAGTGGTGCTGGCCCAAGTTCTCAGGGATGAGTGGGGCCATTCTCTCGGTCTCGGGATCATTCACATGGCTCGTTCCGAGGATGTAGAGCGGGTCTTCAACGAGCATCAGCGCTTTGAAGTATCGGGCTCACGTGTGGATCTCTGGGAACCAGCAGAGCCGGAAGACCCCCAAGCAGAGCGGATGGTAACCTATGATCTGCGAGATACGCGAGCCGAACAGACAGGCCAAGCCACGGGACACGAGAAGAGCCAAAACGCGTTCCAACGTATGGCCATGTTTGGGCATCGTGTCGCCCAGACTCTGCTTCCCACTTTCTGGACCGTCAAACATTGACATCCTTACAGCCGTGGCCAGCAATCTTCCGCTATGTTTTAATTACTGGTCCCTTTGAATGTTGCGTCTATCCTCGCAGCCCGCGCACGATTCTTATATTGGTCGGCTACGATCTCTAGCGCGAAGGGAAGACAGATTGGAACGGCTTAGGTTCAGTTCTTTTCGTGGATCCGCTCAGAGCCAACTTCACGCAGCCAGCCTCATGTATTCTTCCAATCTGAGCACTTTTGACCAGACCAGCACCGATCATCAAGGCAGAATATAACGAATCTCTGTGAGGCAGGACCTCCCTCACAGCCACCAGGGTGTATTCATAAAATCAAACGCCATGAACGGCATAGCCATGGAACCTGCGCAAATGTGAATTCTGAGCCGGAGAGTATGCCGGCCAGTTAAGGAGAAGCATGCCCTGTGTTACCGAACCATGCTCAGCTCGCCGAGCGTGCGTTGATGGGCGCGCGAAGCTTGGCATTGACCATTGGCAACAATTGCCGTGGTATTTGCGTTGCAGTGGGCAGAGAAGTTTTTCATACCGCTCCTGCTCGGGCGAACAGCAACCTCTGGCTGAATTGCTCAGAGATTGAAGGAGGTAAGACTGTGTCGTATCGTCTGAACAACTTTGTGGGCCATCGTGCGGTCGGCGCATGCGTAGCGTTGATCACGGTGATCGCTGCCCTTCTGTCCACTCCTGTTAATGCGGCTCCAGTCGCGGTGCGGTTTCCTGAAGGTATGACCCATGGCTTTCTCCTCGTCCGATCGCTTGCCGGGGAGATCCTGGGGCGGGGTGAAATGACCCAAGTAATCAAAAAGGGTGATCTAGTCGAAAGCCAGCTGGTGTTCCGGTTCAAGGACGGCTCCATGCACGATGAAAGAGTGGCCTTCTCGCAACAACGGGTGTTCACGATGGTCAGCTATCGTTTGGTCCAACGCGGCCCGTCTTTTCCTGACCAAATTGATGTTTCTGTAGACCGAGGTACAGCGGCATACACCGTGCGCGCACAAGTGGGGGAGGATGGTAAAGAAGAGGTGCTGACCGGGAAGTTCGATTTGCCCAAGGATGTCTACAATGGCATGCTGATCATCATTTCGAAGAACCTACAGAAGGGCGCAGACGAAACGGTGAGCGTACTCTCGTTTACGCCGGCACCCCAAGTCATCAAAGTGCAGTTGCGTGCCATTGCTGAGCAACCAGTCCAAATCGGCGAGGTGTCAAGTAAGGCGACGCCATACGTCTTTACCCCGCAGATCGGCATGATGAAGGAGTTCTTCGGCAAGGCCATTGGCAAACTCCCTGCGGAGTTCCATTATACCTGTTGGATCATGAACGATAAAAATCCGAGCTTCGTTCAATTCGAAGGACCCTTGCAACTCATGGGGCAGATCGTGCGCATCGAACTCGTGAGCCCTCGCGTGTCTATCAAACCCGAAGACGAGAAGATTTCATCAAAATAACGACGGCTCGGTCATTTCCGATGATTTCGAACATCAACGATAAAGTCGGACCTCATTGACTACTCCCGTGGCTTGCAGGCACAGGCCTCTTCATTCATGAATATCGTCGTGCAAGGATAAAGATCAGCCATCTGTCTCGCCCGCCTGTTTTCTTCCGAACTGAAAAATTGTGATCATGCTTCATTTGATGGAACCGCTATCCTGAAATGGACCACCATTTTTAAACCGTGAACGGCCAAGGTTCGGGACTTCATGACCTATAAGAAAACATGTATTTCTTCTACTGAGTTGTCTCCCCCACGCCATCTTTCAATCGAGTTCCTCAACACACGATCCGGACCAGAGCCATGTGTCTACGGAGTTTGTCGTGTCGGGGTTTGCGCATCGCCCTTTTTGCGCAGGCGTTCAAACTGCTGCTGCAAGACTTCCAACTCCTGATCGGATAAATTTTCTAAATCGATAAGGCTATTGCGGGCGCCATGCACTCCATAGATGAGTTCATCAAGCTTCAGGTGGACCGCCTTGGCATCACGATTTTGAGTATTCTGGATGAGAAACACCATCAGGAAGGTCACAATGGTCGTACCGGTATTGATAATTAGTTGCCACGTATCTGAATACGCAAAGTGAGGTCCTGTCACCACCCACGCCATCACGATGATGACAGCAAGAACAAATGCCCACGGCGATCCCACGACAGCCGCACTGTGTTTCGCGAAGTTATTAAACGCCTTGATGGACATAGTTTGCTCCTCTGCCAGAAGTGAAGGCCTTCAATCAATGAAGGTCCGTCAAAGATTTATTGGTGAACTCGGAATAGGATAGGCACATGAGTCGCATGTATCGAGAGTACGCCGACCCCATCGAGTCGGAAAAATGCTCGTGAAAGATCAGGGCGTCAACCGGTACAGTGATGCATCCGGCTTTCAAAGCCATGAGGCCAGGATGCCCGAAAATGCACCTGTCTCATGACATCATGCATCCCTGTTCAGACTTGTGATCAAAGGGCTATTACCTTGACTTGAGTGACCCCTACCTGTTGTGCTTTCGGTCCCGCTGGCTCTCCAACCCATGGGGGCAACTCAAGTCAAGGTAATACCCCATTGTGATCAAGTGCCGCATGGTGCATATCATACTGTTTATTTGGGGGGCGCGATGGACCTGCAACGTTGTTATAACGCCAGTGAGGATACATTTCCCTTACCTCAACACTTGAAGGAGCGCTATGGCCCGTTTGGGTTTCCTCAACCTTCCGACGCCCGTCGCCCGTATATCAGCTCCAACTTTGTGATGGGGCTCGACGGCAGGGCCTCATTTAGAGAACTCACGGACCGTACCGATGGCAATATCGTTTCGAGGAGCAGAGAAGATCGCTGGCTCATGGATTTTCTTCGAGCGCACCATGATGCGCAATTGATCGGTGCGAGCACGCTCCGTGAGGAGCTGAACCCTGAGGGGCAGGGTTGGGACTACGGCATCAATGACGAGGAATTGCGGATATACCGACAGGATAGGCTCAGGCTCGGCCGGCAGAAAGTTCTCGTTCTCAGCGGTTCCGGGAACATCGATCTCACTCTTCGTCTCTTCAGCTCTCCGCGAGTTGAAGCGTGGATCATCACCGCTCGTGAAGGACAAAAAAATCTCCGGTCACAGCTCAAAAGGTTAGGCCGGGAGGGAACGATTACAATCCTCTCAGTGGGTGAAGGAACGCGGGTCGATCTTGCCGACGCCGCACGATTGCTCCGGCAAGAACATGGCATCCGGACACTGCTCTGTGAAGGCGGACCAATGTTGTATGGAGAGTTCCTCAAGAACCAACTGATCGATGAGGATTTTCGAACGATGTCGCTTCAAGTATTGGGTCAGTCCACCAAGCCTGAGATCGACCGACCCACGGCCTACGGTCACGTGAGCTATACGCCAGGAACCGCGCCGTGGTTTCGATTGATCAGCCTTCACTATGCTCTGCCTCACCACGCATTCTTCCGCCTTCGGTACGAGGGGCCAAGAACGTTTCAGGACTGAGTCGCTAGGATACACACGTCGTTGAGGCGCTACGAGCGAGTGTCCGCCATCGAAGTCCCCGCCGTCTCTTCATCCACGAGCCTGGACTCGTGTCGGTTATGTGGGCGCGCGAAACGGTTTAAACTTCTGTTCGGCTTTGGCCGCCAAGACAAAGTCGCTCTCGGTCAGACCTTTCACCTTGTGCGACCAGATCTCGATCTTGCATTTTCCCCAGGCCAGAAATAGATCAGGATGATGGCCCTCGGCTTCCGCGACAGCCCCGACCTTGTTCGCAAAGGCCAGCGACTGCGCGAAATCCTTAAATGTGTAGTGGCGCTCCAAATGCCCTCGCCCGTTGAGTTTCCAACCTTGGCCGAGTTCTTTCAGCAACTCCTTCGCACGGATGGCTTTTAACGGGGGTACACTGCCGCCATCGCTACATTTCTTGTCTGCTAGTTCCATGGGAATCTTCCTCAATTGTTCTCGATGCCGCGTGTATTTACTGAGGAGCCTTGGAAGGATCACTTGCTCCCTCAGTAGTCGTGGTAGTACTAGTGGTCGTCGACGTTGAGCTTCTTGGACTGCTTGTTTTTTCACTGGTTTGATCACTGGTTCGGCCAGTTTTTTGATCACTGGTTTGACCACTGGTACGGCCACGGTTTTGATCACTGGTTTGATCAGCGGCCTGGCTGGCCCGCCCTCCAACTTTGACTACTCCCGAAACGTTGAGCTCGCCGGTCGTCCTGGCCGATTCCATCCTGACCGTATAACGGTAATAGCCTGGATCTCGGAAACAGACGCTGGCACTTTCGTTCGTGGCCAGTTTCGCTGTGTCGCTGGGTGTCATCAACCCACCGAAATTATTTTTGCATGACAACTGCTTGTCCGACATAGGGTCTAGAAAGACGATTCGCACGGGTGCGGTCCTCTTGTTGACCCACCGAACTTCATCACCTGGACTGACAGCGACTTCTCCTGACGTAAGGTTATCTCCAACGATGATGTCTTTGACGTCCCCACTCCTGGTCACTGTGGGCGTGCCCTGACAACCCAACACGAAAAAGACTAACGCCACTCCTAGATATCGGATCGGGTTCATAGAAGTACCTCCTTGTTAAAGTCTGGAACTCATCAACGAAAATTCCATCGGTTCTTTCCTGACGCTCGCAACATTCACGCTAGGACTTATCAATGGGTGTGATCATCGTGGATGATGTGGAATCCTACACCTCGTGAAGTATACAAATCTGATCAATACAGCTCACTTAGCAAAATTAACGAAGCCGGCAATCTGTTGCCGCCCAGTGAAGCGCAGCAGGAGCCTAGCGAAATTTGTCATGATGATCACAAGGGCCTGGCCTGCGCGCCTGATCTGCCTCTCGAGTTTCACGACGATGTGCGCGTGCAACATAGACTTACTGCAACGACAATCTATTCAGCACACAGACCACGCGAGTTCTCAGTGCACATATCTACTGGCTCGACTCCAGTTCAAGAGAATCCTGCCGGTCAGGGTACCCGGACGGAGCGATTTGTGAACAGATGGATCGCCAGCAACACGATCCCGATCAAGAACAGAATCCAGGAAATCTGGACCGCCACGGCGGCCACTCCGGCCAGATTCAGGGCACCGGCAATGACTCCAACCACCAAGAACATCAGTGCGTAGTAAAGCATGTCGAACTCCTTTCAATAAGACGATTCTCAATGATTATGGAATCGTCAA
>JAWXBV010000243.1:0-24079 GCA_034440335.1 Nitrospirota bacterium
AACCCTCCGTAGCCTTGGCGAAGGAGGGTAGTGGCTTCGGAGAATTTCGCAAGATACCCCGCAGCTTCCGGCCTTCGTAGCCGAAGTGGCTACTTCGGCGGAGTAGGCTGCTGCGGGGAGCTTCATCGCGGGATCTCTTATACGGGCGACTTCTCAGGCAGCGTCGGTTTCGATCTTGCCGGGAAGCTTGCTGAGAATCAGTTTTTGTAGTTCGACCTTGTTGGCGGCATTGTCGATATCAATACCCACCAGCCGTCCACTAGAATCGTAATCGAGCACGACGCCCTCGGAAACTTCGCGGCTTTCTACGCTCGGTCTTTCAGCAAGATCGATATAAAGAGAATCAGTGTCCGGATGATAGTTGAGCTTCATGGTTTAAACCCTCGATCTGGAAATGCATTGTGAATCGTCACCTTGTCCTCAAGCGTTACTACTCTTAAGTAGCGTCCACCAAGTTCCGGAATCGCAGCCCAAAAGCGGTATCGGTTGTGCTCCTGCGGTTCTGATCGGATGGAATGCTCCAGTACGAATATGCACCACTCCTTCTTTATGTATGGGCGCTTCCGGAGAACCTCCTGCTCGAAATATTCCGTGAACTTATACTGAGCCATGACCATTTCTAAACATAACCACCTATCTGCTCGCTGAGTATTCTTCAATGCCCCTTAACGGAAAACCACTGCACGGTTCGGCATCTTCTGGCTCACGCAGAAATCCTGGCGAAGGACCTGTCCAGTCTATCGGCGAAAAGAAAAACAGCCGCACGGTATGTCGCAACCAAGTCTACTGAAAAATCCGGTGTTTATCTACTGTTTGGCATAGTCCATCAGATGTGCCACTTCACCGAGAAGGGGGCTCTCGATTGCCTCGGCCACCGGATGTTCCCCCAAGATCATATACAGCGCTCAATCCCCGGTCGCATCTGGCGATTCTAAGGCCGCCATCTCTGCGTAGGTCTCCAACGTTCGTCGCGCTGCTTCCTCGTCCAGTTTGCTGATGGCAAACCCGACATGCACGATCACGTAGTCGCCCACCTGCGCCTCCGGCACCATCGCCAACGACACAGACTTGGTCACCCCGGCGAACGAGACGATCGCCGTCCGCATCGGGTCGTCCTCAATAGTCATGACTTGACCCGGCACTGCCAAACACATCGCCTACCTACCTTTCACATAATCGGAGAAACCCGTCATCTCTGCGCCAATTGAACCGCGGCAATGACCGCCTGTCCCAACGCCAACCCTCCGTCGTTCGGAGGAACTTTCCGATGGGTTAAAGCGACGAACCCGGCTGACTCCAACCGTTCCCTCGCAAGATCGGCTAAGAGCACATTCTGAAAACAGCCCCCGGTCAGCACCACCTGTGGCAGACCGACTCGTTCTGCCACCTGTCCGACGAGTTCAGCCAGTGAACGATGAAACCGATGCGCGATACGGGACTTCTCGATCCCACGGCTAAGATCGTCGGTTATCAGCTCGATCATCGGTCTCCAATCGGCAATCCATCGCTGCGGTTCGTCCTCGCGCGCAATCAGCGGAATCGGATAGGCTTCGTCCTTCCCGTGGATCGACACCGATGCCTTCATGGCCTCCTGCTCCAATGCCATCGCCGCCTGTCCCTCGAAGCCGGCAACCTGACAGAGACCGAGCATCGAGGCCACCGAATCGAAGAGCCGTCCCATACTGGTGGTGACCGGCGATTGTATCTGCTTGGCTAGCATTGCGACCACGAGTTGCGCTTGTTCTCTCCATTCGGTTCCTTCCTCCATACCTGCGAGGCAACCCTGAGCGCCGAACGTTTCCCATCGGACAGCCAAGGCAGCACGCCGTGGTTCACGCGCCGCCTGCTCTCCTCCTGGCAGCCGGAACGGATGCAGATTAGCCACTCGTTCACTTTCCCGATAGGTCGCCAATAGAAACTCGCCACCCCACAGGGAGCCGTCTGTTCCATACCCCGCCCCATCCCAGGCAATTCCCAGCACCTCGCCCGTCACTCCATGCTCCGCCATGCAGGCTGCCACGTGTGCGTGGTGGTGCTGCACCCGAATGAGTGGAACATTCCAGCGCTCTGCCAGTTCCTCGGCCAAGCGCGTCGACCGGTAGTCTGGATGCAGGTCGCATGCGACGGCGCGGGGCTTTACATGAAGTAGCCATTGCAGATCGTCGATGGCCTGCCGAACGGCATATTCCGTTTCAAGCGTGGACAGGTCTCCCAGATGTTGACTCAATAGAACATGATCACCGTCCAAGAGCGCCACCGTATTCTTCAGATGGCCGCCCACTGCCAGCACCGGCCCCTCGACCAGGCGCGCAAACAATTCTGGAAGACGAATCGTCCGCGGAACCAACCCCCGCGCGCGGCGAAGGACAATGGGACCTGATCTCGCCATCCGAATGACGGAATCGTCCATCGGACGTGCGATGGGGCGATCGTGAATCAGATAGGCGTCCGCGATGTCGGCCAGCCGTCGCCGCGCCTCCTCATCATCCGTCACGACAGGTTCGTCTGACAGATTGCCACTGGTTGCCACAACCGGAGTGCCCAGCTCGCGCATCAACAGATGATGCAGCGGCGTATAGGGCAACATGGCCCCGACCGTATCATTCCCCGGCGCAACTCCCTGAATGAGGAAGGATTCTTCCACCCGCTGAAGAATCACAATCGGCGCACCCGGCGACGTGAGCCACTCCGCTTCGGCAAGTGACACATTGCAGCATGTCCTGATCGCCTCCAGTGAAGGAAACATCACGGCAAAGGGTTTATGCGGACGGCGCTTGCGCGCTCGCAATCGTTGAACCGCCTCTTCAGACGTGGCATCGACCCACAAATGAAACCCACCGATGCCCTTCACCGCCACGATGCCGCCGTCCCGGATGATCCGGACCGTCCGCTTCAGCGCCTCCTCCCCTTCGGCTAAGACCTGTCCATCGGCGCCTCCCAGCGCGACGGTGGGGCCGCATGCCGGACAGGCGATGGATTCTGCATGAAATCGTCGGTTGTCCGGCGCTTCATACTCGGCCCGACAGTCCTCGCAGAGGGCAAAGCATGACATCGTGGTATTCGTCCGGTCGTAGGGGACAGCGGTCACCATACTCATGCGTGGACCGCATTGCGCGCAGGAGAGCCAGGGATAGTGAAACCGGCGGTCGGTCGGATCGAACAATTCGGCCAGGCAGTCGGCGCAGGTGGCCAGGTCGGGAGAAATCGCAAGCTGCTTCGTTCCTGCTTCGTCGCTCGGCTGAATCGTAAACTCACTATCCCCGATCACCGGAATCGGGCGGGCGCTCATTCGTTCGATCCTGGCGCCAGGCGGGCAAGCGGTTCGAAGCGATTCGAGAAATCGGCTGACTGCTTCAGCCGCTCCCTCCACCTCGACCGTCACACCCTCTGCCCCATTCACGATCCATCCGGTAAGGCCCAACTCTCGCGCGACACGAAAGACGAAGGGCCGAAACCCGACGCCCTGCACGGTCCCCTCAATCTTCACCTGGGTACGAGTCGCCAGTCCGGTGATCATTCCGTGACCACCACTTCATGCACCACCACTTCCGGTACCGTTGCAAGATCGACGTCCCTAGCGCCACAGGCCTCACATGCGGCGTCGGCCAGGCAGATATGCGAGATTGTGCCGCAATGCCGGCAGCAAGCAGAGACCGGCACAATCACAATATCCAAGGTCGCCCCCTCAGCCCTGGTGCCAAGACTGGCCATCTCAAACGCCGACTGAAGCGAGGACAGGTCATGACTCAAGAGATGTGACAGGGCGCTCACTTTGAGCCGCACCACCGACGGCTTTCCCGTTTCGGTCTCGCGGAGAGCCTGCTCCACCGATTTCACGACCTGACCCATCAGGTGGAGTTCATGCATCGTGCCCCCTGACTTCCCGGTATACCTGCTCCACAACGATGTCCAGCCCCTCACGCACCGCGTCAGAAATGGGAGCGCCTGATTCGACGGACTCGATCTCGATGCCGTACAGAATGATCTGCTTCGGCAACCGCCCCAAGGCCCGCGCAAGATCGATCGCATCCGCAATCCCCATGGCATGGGTCGAACAGGGAACGACGGTCCCCCAACGGCTCCCTACCGACAGGTCGAGACGGACCGTCGTCCCAGGCTGTCCCCCTCCCTTCACCGCGTCGATGAGAATAACGTGATCGATTCCCTCCATCAGATCGAGGATCGCCAGGCCGTCGCCTTCTGCGTCGATCACCTCGACCGACGGCCCCAGACTCACTCGAAGGCGACGCGCTGCCTGGAGTCCCACCGCATCGTCTCCCCGCCAGGCATTCCCCACGCCGATCACAAGGACGGTCCCCAGGCCTGCCCGTTTCGTCATGCGGTCGCCTCGCAGACTTCCAACCGCAAGAAGTGTGTCGCGCAAGAGATGCAAGGGTCATAGCACCGGATGACTTTTTCACACCTCAACGCTGCTTCCTCGTTCGAGAGATCCAGCACACGAGGCAGATAGGCACGAAGATCCTCCTCAATCCGACGCTGGTTCTGCGAGGTAGGCGGAACGATCTTCGCTTCGCAAATCAGGCCGTCACCATTCACCCGATACCGGTGATAAAGCATTCCTCTCGGCGCTTCGGTGCAGGCCATGCCGATACCGGCGCGCACGGTCACCGGAACCGATGGATTGGGTGGCGTCTCATAGCTGTCGATGATCCGCAACGTTTCCTCGATCGCATACAGAATCTCGACGGAACGGGCCACAATCGCGTGGAAAGGATTGCGCAGGGGCAGAGACAGTCCGGTGTCCGCCAAGGCTTGCCTTGCAAGTGGCGACAGATGGTCGTGATTGAGGTTCAGCCGCGCCAACGGCCCCACCAAGTAGCTGGCTCCGTTGAGTCTGCATTGAAGCGCCGTGGAATAGGGCACCTGTTCTTCCCTGAAATGTTGCTCGAACTCCACTGCGGAAATATTCAAACCGCCACTGGACAGGATCGGTCCCTCGTTGAAGGGATACTCATCGGGAGGATGGAGCGCAACGAAGGTATAGTCCTGTGCACAATCAGGATAGTCGAACCCCGCAACCCAGCGGACGGTCTCCACTGCCGCATCGCGCGCCCACAAGAGTTCTTCTTTCAGCCCCTCCAGTTCGCGGCGCAGTGGCACACGCGAAAATCCACCGACCTTCACTGAGACCGGATGCACGGAGCGACCGCCCAGCAGGGTCATCAAGGCATTGCCGGCTTTCTTCAATCGCAGGCCCCTGGTCACGATCTCCGGATGGTCTTTGGCCATCGCGATCGCGCTGGCATAGCCGAAAAAGTCCGGCGCGTGGAGCATGTACACATGGAGCGTATGGCTCTCGATCCATTCGCCGCAGTAGATCATCCGCCGCAAATCTCGCAGCGCCCCCTCTACTCGCACCGCAAAAATCTGCTCCAACGCATGGACGGCGCTCATCTGGTAGGCCACGGGACAGATGCCGCAGATCCGCGCCACGATGTCCGGTACCTCGTCGTAATGCCGCCCTACCAAGAAGGCTTCGAAGAACCGCGGCGGCTCGAAGATGCGCAGCTCCACGTCGCACACCTCACCATCCTTCACCGTGACGCGCAAGGCCCCCTCTCCTTCGACTCGCGCGATCGTGCCGATCGCGATGGTCCTGGTCTGACGCTTTTCGTCCGCCATCTTGTTTATTTCCCCTGACGCCTCACGCTGTTGTTGCATTTCTCCCGCTCAGCGACAGCGCCGCTTTTTCGCCGAAAAGAACGCCCCAAGCTCAGCGACGGCGGCCACGTGACGCGGCGATTGCAACAGCAGCGCGATGCCGCCGTTCGCTGCAGCGCATAGTTAGGCCGCGTCATAGTCGTCTCGCCCTCTCCAACAACTGCTCCGGTGTGGACTCGAAATTGGTGGCGATGTCGAGAGCAGTGATGGTGTCGTGAAGTGCGCCAGCCATGTCGGCGAGAATATCCACGTATACCTGCGGCAGCCTGTCGTCGTCCCATGTTTCGTCGCGCATGAGAAATGAATCCACAGTGCGGCAGTTGGCGTCGGTGCGTCCGCGTGGCGTCGTCAAGAACTCCAACATAGCGATGATGGCGGCTCTGAGTGCTGGCAACTCTGCGGGCGTGCGCTGCAACTCCTCGTACAGTCGGAGCAACAGTGGGCGAAGCGCATCATCCGCGTCAGTTGCCGGACCATCGCGCCGCGCGTTTCTGCCGCTGCAACCGGTTGTCAGGCGCTGCGCCGTCGTGCCGGCGTCCGACGTTTCTGCCGAAGAACCGGAGCCAGAGCCCGGAGGGCCTCGTTGACGGACGTGCCGTTCGGAAACACGTCAAGAACGGACGGGTCGATGACCACCACATTCGCACCCTGCGCATATCGCGCGGCTGTGGCCTCGCGCACGGCGCTGGAAAAGTCGTACTCCGGGCGCATCGTATCGCGGTCGGCTGTCGGCCTTTTCCGCCTATCGTTCTTCTTCATATCGCCTCCGTTCTTGCCGAGTGGCCCGTCGCGCGGAAATGAAACGGGTCTGGGGCGGTCGCTCGGCAAACGCCACTACCGGGAGCCTCCCGTCGGGGCTAGACATGCCGAGCAACAGATACCGTTCTTCATCACGTGAGTGATCAGGGTCCGCCATCAAGAGGTTGAGCGGGTCGCCAAAGATCGTCGAGGCTTCGTCAAAGGTCACAGCGTGCTTTCGGACGTTCGTCTTCGCTTTCGCCGGGTCCCCTTCGAAGATGTAACCCACTTCCCCTCCTCCTGCTGTGCGGCATCCCCGGTCCGGCAAGCCTCACCATGGCTTATCTGGTTCCGGATCAATCTACCGGCCCGGTCCGCGTGCAGTATAAGCCCCCCTGAGTCGTCCGGCAATTGAAGCGGGACACATGCCATCTCACCTGCGCAGGCGACATCTCTCGTATCTCGTCGCCAACATCTCGACTGCTACGGCCAACGCTTCACGAGGGACGCTTCACGTTTCACGCTTCGTCGCGCTCCCACGCCTGGCTCTCCTCACGGAACGGCCTGACAGAACCGTTGATGCCGCGGAACCGGCGCAATACCTCGACCGGAATGAGCTGGAGGCCATGATGAAACTCCTTGGCCAGCGAGGCCGTATTCGGGGGGAGTCCGGGACCTTCATGCAGGCCTTCAGCCGGGCCGAAACAGCCGTAACAGTCCCGGCCCATACTGGGACAAATCGCGCCGCAGCCGGTACGTGTCACCGGCCCGAGGCAGGGAATCCCCTTGGCGACCATCACACAGACGTTCCCCCGGCGTTTGCATTCGATGCACACACTATGTGTCGGCAGCTGCGGCGGTACGCCGGCCAACAGATCGGTGAGCACCCGGAGTAATTGTGCTTTGTCGATCGGACAGCCCCACAATTCAAAATCGACGCGCACATGTTCCGAGATCGGCGTCGAGGTACTGAGGCTCTGGATGTACTGCGGACTGGGATAGACCACTCGCTTGAAGGCCTCGACATCCCCCCAGTTGCGTAGCGCTTGAATCCCGCCTGCCGTGGCGCAGGCGCCGATGGTGATCAACGTCGTGGTCTGCGCTCGCACAGCCAGAATCCTGACGGCATCCTCCGGCGTCGTAATGGAACCTTCCACTAACGCGATATCGTAGGGGCCGGGCTTCATGCCGCTGGAGGCTTCGGGAAAGTAGGCAATGTCCAACGCCTGCCCCAGAGCGAGGAGGTCATCCTCCAAATTGAGCAGGCTCAGCTGACAGCCGTCGCAGGAGGCGAATTTGAAAACGCCGAACTTTGGGCGACGAGGCTTGTTGTCTTTCTGTCTATCCACGTGTGTCCCTTCAGAACCCTCCGTGAAGCGTCGTTCGTTCAGAAACGCAGGTTTCTAGTTTCAAGTTCGATCTCGGAATTTCAGTAATCTGAAACGAACAACGTGAAACTAGAAACTCGCAACTTGAAACACTGCAACGAGATACGCTTCACGAACTACACTCCCGATTGTCCCAAGAAGCCGGCCACTCTGTCGTAGGACATGACGGGTCCGTCCTTGCAGAGAAAGTAGGGTCCCATCTGGCAATGTCCGCAGAGGCCGATGCCGCACTCCATATGCCGTTCCAGTGAAACGTGTATCGCGGCCGCTGGAATCCCCCGCTGCATCAAGATCGGCGCGCCCAACCGCATCATGATTTCCGGCCCGCACATCAGCACCACGGTGCGCGCCGGCTCCACCGCCACTTGCTCGAACAGTTCCGTCACCACGCCGACGTGATCGTGCCACGTCTTATCTGGCTGGTCGCTGGTCAACAACACTTCCGTATCGGGATGCCGCCGCCAGGCATCGAACCGTTCCCGAAAGAGCAGATCGTGCGGCGTCTTGACCCCGTGCAGAATCTTCACGCTTCCATACTGGTTGCGCCGACGGAAGATGTATTCGATGGCGCCGACCACCGGCGCACAGCCCAGCCCGCCGGTCACGATCACCACGTCTTTACCCTGCGCGGCGTCGAGCGGCCAACCTTGTCCGAAGGGCCCGCGAATGCCCAGCTCATCGCCCAGTTGCAATCGCGCAATCGATTTCGTCACCCGCCCCACGGCGCGAATCGTGTGATCCAAGAGTTCCGGCTCATCTGGGTCCGAGACGATTGAAATCGCCACCTCGCCGATCCCGAACAGATAGACCATGTTGAACTGGCCAGCGGCGAATCGATAGGTTCGCCGCACCTGCTCATCGACAAAGCGCAATCGATACGTGTCGATATCTTCCGCTTCTCTGATCTTCTCCACAATCGTGGCCGCCTGGATCAGATAGGGATTCGCCCAGGGGTTCCTGGTGGTTTGTGAGGATGACATCATGGCTCCTTACCGCACAGCAGTATGCTTCCTCTACGGCTACTCTCTGCCTTTAAGCTGCATGAGGGCAAGGCGCTTCGGGCAGGGCTTGTCGCAGCCAGCATCGCATTCCAAACCAATGCGTTCAAGACCGCCGCAACTGCCGCCGATCGGACGGCGACCGACCAGTACACCCACCGCCATAGCCAGTATGGCAATACCCATGACGATAAAGGTCACCAGAAACATTGTCATGAAATCTCCTGTCTACGATAACGTTGGAAGGCGCAGCAGACGCGCTCCTCGAATTGTCCGTCACGCTCGACGATGAAGAGGACGGGCAGACCGAGCTGTTCGGCTAAGGCCATGCCACGTTTGGGGCCCAGCACCTGAAAAGCTGTGGCCCAGGCATCGGCCCGCATGCTGGTATCGGCCAGCACAGTTACCGAGACCAGATGATGATCGACCGGCCAGCCGGTTGCCGGATCGATGGTATGGGAGTAGCGTCGACCGTCGAGTTCAAAAAAGTTGCGATAATTGCCCGATGTGGCGAGTGCGATGTCGCTGAGGGCCAGCATCGTTTGCACCGAGCGTTCGCCCGGCAACGGTTTCTCAATCGCGATTCGCCAGGGTGTATCTCGCTCCTTGAGACCGCGTACGCGTACCTCGCCGCCTATCTCAACCATATAATGTTCAATGCCGTACGCGGCCATGAGTTCAGCAACCCGGTCCACACCGTACCCCTTGGCTATCCCGGAAAGATCCAGGAATACATCAGGGCGGTGCTTGCGTATCGCTGGTTGAGTGTCACGTAGTGTCAGTTTATCAGGGCCGCTACGCGCGCGCGCAGCGGCGATGTCGGCTTTGAGCGGGATGCGGTCTGGATGAAACTCGGGACCGAAGCCCCACAGATTGACCAGGGGGCCAACCGTGATGTCGAAAGCGCCATCACTCTGGACTCCGATCTCAAGTGCAGCTTTGAGCACGGCAAGGAGCGAAGCGGATGCAGGGACCCAGTCGGTGGTGCGCATACGGTTGAAACGCGACAGTTCCGATTCCGGGTCGTAGGTGGACAGGGTTTGATTGATCCCGGTCAGCAATGCATCAACTTCTATTTGCATAGCCTTCAGCAAAGGAGTGTCCTGGCCGGGGCGATATTTCACACTATAGGTGGTGCCCATGGTACGACCACTCAGGTGCAGTTCTGCGATGTGCGGCTCAGGGCGCAGCAGGGTGAAGCTGGCGGCAGCGGCCAGCAACGCTATCAAGGCAATGAGAGCACGGGGGCGCGGAATGGATGGATGCATGGGTGATCAGCTCCCGAAGTCGTCGAACATGATGTTTTCGCGCTCGACCCCCAGACCAAGCAGCATCTCAATGACTGCGGTGATCATCATCGGCGGTCCGCACAGGTAGTATTCACAGTCCTCGGGTGCTGGATGGGTTTTCAGATACTCATGATAGAGAACGTTATGGATGAAGCCGGTGTGGCCGCGCCAATCGTCTTCCGGGAGTGGGTTGGACAGCGCGACATACCATTCGAAGTTGTCGTGTTCGGCAGCCAGTTTGTCGAAATCGACGACATAAAACATCTCGCGCTTCGAACGAGCGCCGTACCAGAAGGAGATCTTGCGTGTACTCTTGAGGCGACGCAATTGATCGAAGATATGCGAACGCATCGGTGCCATCCCTGCGCCGCCACCGACGAACACCATCTCCTTACCGGTTTCCCTGGCAAAAAAATCGCCGAAAGGCCCGGAGATCGTCACTTTAGCGCCTGGTTTCAGTCCGAATAAATAGGAGGACATTTTTCCCGGTGGCACATCGTCGGTGTTGGGGGGGGGAGTCGAAATCCGCACGTTCAGCACGATGATGCCACGCTCGTCAGGATAGTTCGCCATGGAGTAGGCGCGCTCAAGTGGCTCGTTTACCCTGGACACGTGTTCCCAGATGTTCAGCCGATCCCAGTCGCTGCGAAATCGTTCTTCGATGTCAAAATCCTTAAACGATTGCTCATACGGCGGGCATTGAACCTGGATGTACCCCCCGGCCCGGAAATCGATCTGTTCATCTGGAGGCAATTCCAATATCAGTTCCTTGATGAAGGTGGCAACATTGTGGTTGGATCGCACGGTACATTCCCATTTCCTGACACCGAACACATCATCCGGAATCTCGATCTTCAGGTCCTGTTTGACCGCCACCTGACAGGAGAGACGGTAACCCTCGCGCGCTTCCCGTTTATTGATATGCGAGGTTTCCGTCGGCAGAACGGCCCCACCACCTTCGAACACCTTCACCCGGCACACACCGCAGGTGCCGGCGCCGCCGCAGGCAGAGCTGACAAAAAGCCTGGCGTTGCTGAGTGCCCCGAGCAGTTTGCCGCCGATCGGCGTCTCGACAATTTGTTTATTGTTGACCGTGATCGTTACATTGCCACTAGCCACCAGCTTTGAGCGCGCACTCAAAATCAGGCATACCAGGATGAGGACGATCCCGGTGAAAAAACTGACTCCCAGTATGATCTCGATCATGCGCGGTCCCTCGTCAGACTCAGAGTTGAATTCCTGAGAAAGCCATGAAGCCGAGAGCCATCAGTCCCGCACTGATGAACGCGATGCCCAGTCCCTGCAAACCCTCGGGCACGTCGGAATACTTGAGTTTCTCGCGCACCCCTGCCATCGCGGCGATCGCGAGCGCCCAGCCGACACCCGAGCCTAGGCCATACGTGGCGCTCTCGCTAAAGGTATAGTCACGCTCGACCATGAACAGACTGCCTCCGAGAATGGCGCAGTTGACGGTGATTAACGGCAAGAAGATCCCCAGCGAGTTGTACAGTTTCGGGACATGCCGGTCGAGAAACATTTCGAGTATTTGCACCATTGCCGCGATGACACTGATGTAGCTGATGAGCCCGAGGAAGCTCAGATTCATCTCGGACAGGCCCGCCCATGCCAGCCCGCCATCGCGCAGTAAAAACTGGTAAATAAGATTATTTACCGGCACGGACAGCGCCTGCACGACGATCACCGCAATCCCGAGTCCGATCGCCGTGCCGATTTGCTTCGATACGGCAAGAAAAGTGCACATCCCGAGAAAAAACGTCAGCGCAAGATTCTCGACAAATACGGCAGTGATGAATAGATTGATCAGCTCTATCATCAGGTCACCTCGGTACGATGCGTTTGATAAATCTGGTATTCAGGTTCCTCGACCTGGGCCGGCTTCCAGGAACGCACCACCCAAATAATCAGGCCAATCAGGAAAAACGCGCTCGGGGGCAGTAACATCAAGCCGTTTGGCACATACCACCCGCCATCCCTTTCTAGAAGGAATACCGGATACCCGAACAGGGAACCGGACCCGAAGAGCTCGCGTATCGTGCCGACTGCGAGTAACAGTGCACTATAGCCGAGGCCGTTGCCGAGGCCATCGAGGAGGCTGGGGAGAGGCGGATGTTTCATCGCATAGGCTTCAGCGCGTCCCATGACGATGCAATTGGTGATAATCAACCCGACAAACACCGACAGTTCCTTGCTGACTTGGAACGCGAAGGCTTTGAGGAACTGATCGGTGACGATGACCAGCGAAGAAATAATGGTCATCTGCACGATGATGCGGATGCTGCTCGGGATATGATTGCGGATCACACTGATGGCGGCATTGGATAGGGTGGTCACGAGTGTCAGCGCCACGCACATGGTGACCGTGGTTGAGAGCTTCGACGTCACTGCCAGTGCCGAGCAAATCCCCAGGACCTGCAGGATGATCGGGTTATTGTCGATAATCGGTTCGAAAAGAATCTTACGGTGCTGATATGACATGATCGTTAATTCCTTTCGTGACGCAACCGGGAAAGATAAGGCCCGTACCCTTTGTCGCTCAGCCAAAAATTCAGCAAATTTTCCACGCCTCGTGAGGTGATGGTGGCGCCTGCGAGTGCGTCGACCTGGTGTTGGGCTTCGGGTGTGGAGCTGTTAATCGAGCCCTTTACCAGTTCAACCTGAACTCTCCATTCATCGTCGAATAATACTTTGCCCTCCCATTGCGCGCGCCACCTGGGATTGTCGATCTCCCCCCCTAGTCCCGGGGTTTCGGCATGCTGGTAGAATCGGAGGCCCTGAACCGTTCGCAAATCTCCCTCAAGCGCAAGAAACCCGTACATCGTGGACCATAGCCCGTAACCGTACACCGGCAGAATCAGTATCTTCAATTCGCCATTATCGCCGACAATCCGATAAACCGGCAGATAGTGCGGTTCGCGCCCGATCTGGGCCACATCCTCACGGCGGCTGAGTGCGGTGGATATCGTGTGATCCTTTCCGGCTCTGGCAATATTAAAGGTTTCAGGATCCATCACATCCACCTCATCGCCGGTTGCCAGTTCAACCAATCGTGCGTCAATCCGTTCAATGGCCTGTTCTGCCGTTAGTCCCTCCTGCAGTAGGCCGGAGACTTCAATGATATTCCGTATGCGATCGGCTTTCTGATTTGATTCCTGAATCGGACGAAGGAGCACAGCCGCGCTAGCGACCACAACCGAGCAGACCAGACAGACCATAAAGGCAACCAGCAGCGTCCTGCCCCCGCTCTCTGCAGGCGCAGCGGATACGGCGGAATTGGGTTCAGGAGCGGACATGGCGGCGTTGCCTCCGTCGGATGTTGATCTGGATCACCGCATGATCTATCAGCGGCGCGAAAATATTGGCAAACAAAATCGCCAGCATGATGCCTTCCGGAAAAGCAGGATTGACAACCCGGATCAGTACGGTCATGAAACCGATCAGTAATCCGAAGACCCAACGTCCAGCTGTGGTCATTGCGGCTGAAACCGGGTCGGTGGCCATGAATACCATGCCGAAGGCAAAACCGCCCAGAACCAGGTGCCAGTACCAGGGCATCGCCATCATTGGATTGATGTCGCTGCCGACGGCATTGAACAGGAGCGTGGAGCCGGCCATGCCCAGAAAGACCCCAAGGATAATGCGCCAGGATCCTACCCGAGTATAGATCAGGAAAGCGGCACCGATCAGACAGGCGAGAGTGGAGGTTTCCCCCAAGGAGCCAGGCGTCAGGCCGATAAAGGCATTCCACCAGGTATAGCCCCCGCTGGCAATCGCCTCCATGCCGCCGATCTTACCCAGACCGAGCGGGGTGGCACCGGAGTAGCCATCCACCGCCACCCACACCCGATCACCCGTAATTTCGGCGGGATAGGCGAAGAATAGAAACGCCCGTCCAGTCAGAGCCGGATTGAGAAAATTCTTGCCGGTCCCACCGAATATCTCTTTGCCGACCACCACACCAAAGCTGATCCCGAGTGCGACCATCCAGAGGGGCATATCTGGTGGCAGCGTCAGTGCGAAGAGCATGGATGTGACCAGAAGGCCTTCATTGATCTCTTTGTGACGCAGCGTGGCGAACAGCAGTTCCCACAAGCCTCCCACTATCAGAGCAACCAGATATAGCGGCAGAAAATACAAGAAGCCATGTACCGTGCTGGCAAAAATACTGCCGGCATCAAAACCAATATTGAGTGCCACAAGCAGTTCGCTACGCCAGCCCTCCTTGGCTGTGCCCATCTGCGCGAGTACCAGATTGGCTTGATAACCGGTGTTAAACCAGCTCCACAGGATGCAAGGAATGAGGGCCACCACCACGTACATCATCAACCGCTTCAGATCGATTCCATCGCGCACGTGAGGCGCGGTGCGAGTGGTGTCAGGTGGTGAATACAGAAACGTATCCACCATTTCATATACGGCGAAATACTTTTCAAGCCGCCCACCCTTGGTAAACAGGGGCCTGAGACGATTCAGGAAGTGTCGCATGCCTGCTGTCAGCCCTCTTTCTCGATCTGGCTCAGCGCCCTGCGAAGTGCCAGACCGTAGTCATTCTTGCCCACGCACACGAAGGAGCATAATGCGAGGTCTTCCTCATCCAGTTCCAAACAACCAAGCTTTTGTGCCATATCAGTATCGCCCACTACCAGATAGCGCAGCAGATAGGTTGGCAAGATATCCAGAGGCATGATTTCTTCGAAGGTGCCAAATGGCACCATGGCGCGCGGGCTCCCGTTCTGGCTGGTCGTGAAATGAAACGCTTCCTCGCGGTGACGGAAAAGACTCGACAGCATGACGTTGGACTGGGAGTATTTCCTCCACCCTGGTGAGAGCCAGCCCATAAACTCTCGTTCTGTTCCTTCCTGAAGCACGCACACCTGCAGATGATGGCGTCCCACATAGGACGACCAGTCAACTGCATGACGCCCAGACCAGACCGAGCCAGAGATGGCGCGGTGCTCACCCTCTTGAAGCTCACCCTCGACCAGTTCCTCAATGGAGGCGCCGAGCCGGGTGCTCAACAAACGCGGCTGTTTGACCTGGGGTCCGCCTAGCGCCACAATGCGTTCGGTCCATAACCGGCCGCTGGTAAACAGTTTGCCGATAGCAATCACTTCTTGGTAGTTGAGGTGCCAAACGCTCTTGCGTGTGTCTACCGGTTCAATAAAATGAATGTGCGTCCCCGCCAGACCAGCTGGGTGGGGGCCTTCGAAACTTGCCTGGTGCAGTTGGTTCAGACCCGGTGGAAGCGGCAGTTCGGCTTCGGTTGACTTGCACACCCAAAGAGGCATGGGGCCAAGCCGCGAGAGCACAGTCAGACCATGGCCGAACGACTCAGCCTCTGCAACAATAATCGGAACGGGATCGGCGGCCAGCGGGTTGCTGTCCATAGCCGTCACGAAGATTGCGGCCGGACGGGTGGCCGGATCTGGTATCTTGCTATAGGGCCGGGTGCGTAATGTAACCCACAGACCCGATGCCAAAAGATTTTCCACAACCTGCGCTTCAGTCAGGTCGGCTAGTTGGTCGGCACCATACGCAGTGAACGGCTCCTTGTCTTCGGTTTCGTCAAGCCGGATGATGACTGACTGGAGCATACGTTGAGCTCCACGATGGATGGCAATCACCTTGCCGGCACCAGGGGCAGTGAAGCGCACGCCGGGTAGCTTCTTGTGCTCGAACAGCGCTTGACCGAGTTTGACCTTGTCCCCTTCGACTACCAGCATGGCGGGTTTGAGATCTATGTGATCCACGCCCAGAACGGCAACGTGGCGGACAGCTTTAGCGGCATGAACACGCTGCTCCGGTTTCCCGCTGATCGGCAAATCCAAACCCTTTTTTATTCTAAAAATCATAGAAGTTGTAATTGAGTTAATGCTGGCGTGATGCATCGGTTTAATCAACCGTATTTGAACAGTCAGATTTCATGATCTGAGTTGGTGCAAAACGACGAGGTTGGAGATGAAAACACCTCTTGTCTGAGATGCTTCCCGCACGAAGACCCTGAACGACTAGACCCTCTGTCTTCCTTGATGATGTTGCGCTTCTGCGCAAGTGCTTCTGCCTGCACCACGTTCTTGCAATGGTAGCAAAGCCAGTGGCCATACAACAGGGCTGGTCTTTCATTTCCGCAGATCAGACAGTGACTCGTCTATCCCTATGGCAGGATCTCCTCGGTCTTTTTTTTCGGGTGTCATGTCGGTACTCTCCTTTGCCTTCATAGTGCTGCCTTTTTCGTCCACAACATGCCACGTCAGGCTCCCTCTCTCCCCGTAGGCCTTTCTATGGTATTTACATCTTTCAATATCCTTCTGGCTCGTCGCTCGACATTCGCTCTCGTGAAGCGCCTTTGTCTGTAACGTCAGACGTCTTTCATCGGGAATCCATCTTTGTTTCTGTTGGATCCCCACGGACGACCGCCGGGGATGACAGGATAGCTACCGCAGTTCGCCTCACACCTCACGCATTCCTTCTCTTTTTTCCTATCGTCTCAACATGTCAAGAGGTGGTGTATTTTTCAAGATGCTGGATGAGCGTTTCCTTTTGGTCGATCATGAGCTCCGCCACATCGCGCAAGGAAGCGGTGCCAACAAACTCGTCCCCTTCAAAGACCAATAGGTGGAGACATCGATGTTCCTTCATGAGATCCAGGCAGGCACCAGCGGTGTCGTTGGGGCTGACTTTGATGTGGTCGAGATTTATCACATCTTGAGTCCTAATTCCAAGTGCAACACTACAAGCCCTGCTGGGCTAAGGTGTTGCCATGTCAACCAGATCCTATCGACACATGACTGCCGAAGAACGTGAGACCTTGAGTTTGGGATTGGCCCACGGCCATTCGCTGCGAACGATGGCCAGGGTGTTGGGGCGAGCCCCCAGCACCGTGAGCCGCGAGTTGGGCCGCAATACCACGCGAGGCCACCCCTATCGCGCCTGCACGGCACAGACGCGGGCCGTCGCCTGCGCACGTCAACCACGGCGCCCGCGCAAACTCCTGGATCCGTGGTTGTGGCAGTATGTCCAGATACATCTGACTCAGGGCTGCTCGCCCGAGCAGATTGCCGGACGCCTCCAACGCGCATATCCTGACGACATGCGCAAACATCTTTCAGCCGAAACGATCTATGCGGGGTTGTATGTATTGCCACGCGGAGCCCTGCGCAGCGAGCTGTTGGCCGCGCTGCGTCAGGCACGCAAAGCGCGTCGGCCTCGGGCACGGGGGATTGACCGCCGCGGCCAGATCCCCAATATGACGCCGATTGCCAAGCGCCCTGCCGAAGTGGCCACCCGCACGGTGCCGGGCCACTGGGAAGGTGATCTCATCAAAGGGGCTCGCAATGGGTCGGCCGTCGGCACGCTGGTCGAGCGGACGACCCGCCTGGTCATTCTGGCCAGGATGGACGGGACGGATGCCACGAGTGCCCGTGCGGGCTTTACAAAAAAACTCCGCCATGTGCCCGCCCTGCTGCGCAAAACCCTGACCTATGATCGGGGCAAAGAGATGGCCGAGCACGAGCAGTTGGCCCAGCGGCTCGCGATCCAGATCTTCTTTGCCGATCCGTACAGCCCCTGGCAACGCGGCACCAACGAGAACACCAATGGCTTGTTGCGCCAGTATCTGCCCAAGGGTACAGACCTGTCGGGCTACACGCAACGTGAGTTGAACGTCATCGCGCATCGCCTGAATACGCGCCCGAGGAAATGTCTCGACTTTGCCACGCCCCTGTGGGGTGAACCCCTCCGGTGAGACAGTTTGGAATTAGCACACTTGGTGGTTTATTGAATGTTGTTTCTCATCTCGCCTCTGTTGCTTCAGCCTGATCCCTGGCTGATGCTGTCGCTCGAGCACGCGCTCGAGGCCTGAAAAACCGCATGGTGGCTCCGCTCGCCGTGGTCGACGAACTAGCCGCGTCCTCGAACTCTTCCGGGGAGTGGTAGCCCAGCGCCGAATGCAACCGGTCGCGATTGTAGTACTGCTCGATGAACGCCGCAAGGTTCGCACGCAGGTGGTCGAGATCCCGATAGGTGTTGGCGTAGACCTCCTCCCGCTTGAGCGTCTTCATGAAACTCTCACAACTGGCGTTGTCATAGGGGTTGCCCGGCCGACTCATGCTCGGGATCATGTGGTGCGCTCGCAGCAGGGTCACGTACGCTTCGGATGCATACTGGACACCGCGATCAGAATGATGGACCAACCCGGGCGGTGGGTGCCGCTCCGCGAGGGCATGCGCCAGGGCCGCGATCGGCAACCGGGCGGCCAGCGTGCGGTCCAGCGCCCAGCCCACGACCTTGCGTGAATACGCATCGAGCAGCACCGCCAGGTAGACGAATTCCGCTCGCAGGCGAATGTAGGTGATGTCCGCGACCCAGAGCTGATTGATCCCGGTCAACGTCAGGCGGCTGGCCAGGTTGAGCGCGACCTCCCACTCATGATCGGAATCCGTCGTGACCACGAAGGCCCGCGGCTGCACAGCGAGCAAGTTGTCTTCCCGCATGAGCCGCGCCACTCGCTTGTGGTTGACCAACAGGCCACGCCGACGGAGCTCTGCCGTGATGCGCCGGTAGCCATACCGACGCCGGTGTGCGACAGCGACCCCCTGAATGGCTGACCGCACGTCCATCTCTTCTTCCACGGGCTGGTGCTCCTGCAACGACCGGTAGAAACCCGCCCGGCTGACCTGCGCCAGATCACACATCCGCTCGATACTCAATCGGCCTTGCCTCGACATCACGTCCCGGATGTGGGCGTAGATGCCTGCGCGCCAGACGTGCCGGTCTGCTGGCGTCGCGCCTCGACGGTGTGCAAGGCCCCTTTGAAAAAATCCACCTCCAAGACCTTCTCGGCCAACACACGCTTGAGTCGGCTGACCTCTTTCCGCAGGGTGGACTCCCGCGAGTTCGCGGGCGGTGGACTGTCCCCAGTCTCGGTAGGCTCGAGTTGATCGCGCCACCGATACAACAGCCGCCGATGGATCCCCAGCTCTTTGGCGAGCTCCACAATATTCTCGCACTGCTTGAGCCGATCCACAGCCATCTGCCGGAACGCCTTCGGAAACTTGCCCATGCGCTTTTTTGCCACTTGCCACCTCCTCTACTGTGACAAGTGTGCTAATTTTTTCTGTCTCATTCTAGGGGTGCAGTCCACCTGGAAGTCTATGCGCAATTGCGCCATCATTCACCTGTTGCACTTGGAACTTGAAACCGCCCAGCCTTGATCAGAACCTTTTTCGGGTCCTTCCCCTTTCCGACCACGTTCATCATCACCTCACGCTTCGTGAACAGCCCACAAATGCCGGAAGCATTGGTAACGACCACGGACCCGATGAGTTCCTTAGTCATAAGTTGAGCTGCATCCGAAATGAATTTGTTTTCATCGATGGTAGCCACTCGCTTTACAACTTTCGATGCGATCATCATGGTTGCATTTCCTTCTGTTACAATCCTCCCCGTCGTCGTACGATCGAGACATAGATCGCCGTCGACGGAACCCCGCGTTGCATCGAGATCGGCACACCCACACGCATCATGATCTCCGGTCCGCACATCAGCACCATGGCGCGTGCCGGGTCCACCGCCACTTGTTCGAACAGCTCCGTCACCACGCCGACGTGATAGTGCCACGTCTTATCGGGCTGGTAGCTGGTCAACAACACTTCCATATCGGGATGCCGCCGCCAGGCATCGAACCGTTCCCGAAAGAGCAGATCATGCGGCGTCTTGACCCCGTGCAGAATCTTCACGCTTCCATACTGGTTGGCCGACGGAAGATGTATTCGATGGCGTCGAGCGACCAGCCTTGCCCGAACGGCCCGCAATGCCCAGCTCATCACCCAGTTGCAATCGCGCAATCGATTTCGTCACCCGCCCCACGGCGCGAATCGTGTGATCCAAGAGTTCCGGCTCATCTGGGTCCGAGACGATCGAAATCGCCACCTCGCCGACCCCGAAGAGATAGACCATGTTGAACTGGCCGGCAGCGAATCGATAGGTTCGCCGCACCTGCTCATCGACAAAGCGCAATCGATAGGTGTCGATATCTTCCGCTTCTCTGATCTTCTCCACAATCGTGGCCGCCTGGATCAGATAGGGGTTCGCCGTGGCATTGACGATGTCCTGTGAGTAGGGCGTCATGTTTGGCTCGGCTTCTCCTTGGCCTGAGTCGAAGGCTTCAGCAAGGCCGGCAGCTCTTCCGTGAGGTCGATGCCAACCGGACACCATGTGATACAACGCCCGCAGCCGACACAGCCGGAGGTGCCGAATTGATCGATCCATGAAGCCAGTTTGTGTGTCAGCCACATGCGGTACCGATCCTTGATCGTCGGACGGATATTTTTGCCGTGAATATAACCGTGATCCTGCGTGAAACAGGAATCCCACAATCTGCTGTGCTCGCTGCGTTGGTGTGCGAGGTCCGGTGTCTCCTCAACGGTATGACAGAAGCAGGTCGGGCAGACCATCGTGCAGTTCCCGCAGGCCAGACAGCGCGCCGCCACGTCTTCCCAGCGCGAATGCTCATGCGCGTCGTAGAGGGCTTGCGGCAGTAGTGACCGATCCAGCCGTCTGACTTGGCTGCCCGCGCAGGCCTCGATTTGCTGTCCGGTCTCATGAACCTGCATCGTCGAAGCTGGTGCGAGCGACAGGGCGCTCACCATCTCTTGGCCCGCGGCGCTCCCTGCCTCCACAAGAAACACCTCATCCAACTCGGTCAGCGCCAGATCGAAGCCGCTCTTGGCCCGGGGTCCAGTCTCCATCGACGCGCAAAAACAGGTGGCAAGCGACCTCGTGCAATTGACCGCGATCAGAAAGAGTCCTGCGCGGCGGACCTCATAGTAGGGATCACGATGGGTGTCTTTTAGAAAAATATGATCCTGGATGGCCAGCCCAGCGAGGTCACAGGCGCGCGCACCTAGGATGGCAATGTTCTCATGTTGAGGAAGCGTCGTACGAGCGGAGAATCCTTTCTTGGTTCGTTCGATCTGGAGCAGCGGCTCGCGCGGAGCAAAGGTGAAAGGCTTGAGCGATTGCGGCCCATGCACAATACCGAAGACCTGGGTTGAACCGGTGTTCTCCAGCCGATAGCGTCCAGGTTCCTGCAGATCGCGCCATCCAACTGGGAGGTCCGCGACCTGCCAGATCGTGTCCCACACCACCGCGCCGTCGCGCAGCGTGGGAGCGACGACGCGATGGCCCTTGGCCTGCAACAGATCGATCAGCCTCTGCAACGAGGATTTCGGCAAGAGCGTTGGGGCGTGGAGTTGCTGGTTTCTAGTTTCAGGTTTCATGTTGTCAGGAAACAATCTCCGAAAACGTACAACAAGAACCGTGGAGCGTGAAACGCCCGAATGAGATTAGCTTCACTCGGAAGCGCAACGAATCCGCATTGGCGGCAGAAGCGCTCATGCCGATCCCTGGTTTTGCTGCATAGGCACTGGGCCCAATCGATAGGCATTATGGAGATATTGGGCAACCATGCGCTGGGTATTAAAAAACGCTCCGTTCATGGCAATCGCATGCCGCATGATTTCGACAAACCGCTCATGCTCCTTATAAAAACAGGGCAAGACCTTCTCTTCCAGTTTTCTATAGAGTTCCGTCGCGTGGCAGGCATCCATACCATGCTGAGACTCCAGGCAGGATTCCACCCGATCGCCGATCGACCAGCCGGTCACGCCTTCGAGGTGGCCCTCGATCCACCAACCGTCGAGTACACTCAAGCTGGGAACCCCATTCATCGCCGCCTTCATCCCACTCGTCCCCGATGCCTCCAGTGGTGGCAATGGTGTATTGAGCCACAGATCTGTACCGGCACAGATCATCTTGGCCACCTCCATGTCGTAATTGGTCAGATACGACACCGCGATCACCCCCTGCAGCGCCTCGCGCATTTCGTGGATATGTGCGATCAGGTCCTTGCCCTCGCGGTCGCGCGGGTGCGCTTTGCCGGCAAAGACGATCTGGATCGGCCCTGCCTCACGGGCAATCTTCTTAAGCCGCTCGAGATCCTGAAAGATCAGACCTGCGCGCTTGTAGGCCGCAAACCGGCGGGCGAATCCGATCGTCAACACCTCCCGATCGAATCCCGCGTTCGATTCCCGATTCACATGCTCGACCAACGTGCGCTTGGCTTCCACATGGGCCGCCCAGATGTCCGAGGTGGGAATGCTCACGGCATAGCGCAGCGAGAGTTGATCGCGACGCCAGTCCGGCAGATGGGCATCGAAGAGCTTCTGAAACGATGGGACGGTCCACGTGACCGCGTGGACTCCGTTGGTGATGGAATGAATCGGGTAGCCGGGGAACATGCCGTGCGAGATCTCCCCATGTTTCATCGCCACCCCGTTGACATACCGGGAGCCCCGCAGAGCCAGTTGCGTCAGATTGAGCGTCTCCCCAGCACCGGCGGCCTTCAGTATGGCCCACCAGCGATCGCCCAACACCTGGCGCGCGAGTGTCTCGGGAAATTTATCGTGGCCGGCCGGCACGGGGGTATGGGTCGTAAAGACGCACTGTTCGCGAATCGCTTCGATCAGCTCATCTGAAATCGAATCCGACTGGTTCCGCAAGGCTAGCTTCTCCTCGCCAAGCGCAAGGACGAGCAAGGCGGCGTGCCCCTCATTCATGTGGAACCGTCGGATGTCTTTGTATCCGAGAGCCCGCAAGAGTCGAAATCCTCCAACGCCCAGCACCATTTCCTGACACAGGCGATACCGGTCGTCGCCCCCATAGAGCACATCCGTCAGCCTCCGATCCCATGGCTGATTCTCGCCCACGTCTGTATCAAGCAGGTACACCGGAACAACATGGCCGGACTCGCCCGTGACGCGATACCTCCAGGCCCTGACATGGATCGTGCGGCCTTCGATCTCGACTGTGGCCCGTTCGTCGATCAGTTCAGCGAAATCATTGACCGGCCATGCGACAGGCTCCTCGCTTTACCGACCCTGCGCATCCAGCCGCTGAAAAAAGTACCCTCGGCGGTGCAGCAAGGACACCGCCACCATCGGCACGTCGAGATCCGCAGCCGAACGAATCGTGTCGCCGGCGAGCACGCCTAGTCCTCCCGAATAGGTCGGCATCCCGGACTCAAGACCGATCTCCATGGAAAAATAGGCAACGAGCGGTTGCTGCACCATTGATAGTCCTCCTCTGTAACCTCACGTCCGTAGAATATCCGCGCGAGACAGGCTGCGGTCGAGGCTGAGCGAAAACCTGATAACCTCAACCTTCGCCCGAACCTATTCTGCACCAGTGAACTTACTCAACATCCTGCCCACCCAACGTCACATGAATCCAGTCGCCCACATAGTGCGTGATTGCAATGACGCTGACACCGATGACGACATGCTCCGCGATGACTTTCCAGGCTGGGATCTGCTGGGCTCGCGCCAAGAGATAACTCAGCGCCCCGAGCAGTGTAAGACCCCATCCCACGCTCACCATCATGGCCACCTCTAGCGGTAACAGCAGCACCGGCACGACAAAGGTCAGCGCGATCAGGAACTTGGCCAGAAAGGTAGCGATAGTCGATTCCCAGATTTCGGACACGACCCCGTTATTCTTTGACTCCTCCGCAATGTGCATGCCTAAGGCATCCGACATGGCATCAGCAATCGCTATCGTCAGAATGCCGCCGATGACGACGGTTCGTGAGTGGGTGCCTGAATGGAGTCCCACCATCAACCCCAATGTCGTAATCACGCCGGACGTGAGACCAAAACTCAGCCCGGTTTTGAACGACGTCTTCATTAACCTTCATTGCCGATGTGCGCCTGAGCCTTGCTGGCTGCTGAAAAACTCAGTTTGTGCTCAAAATCTACTGTGATCTTGCGAGTGCTGACGGCCTAAAAACAGCTTGCAGGATGCTCAAAATGGCCGTCCAGCAAGGCCGCAGCGAGCGAAGAGGCGAGGAGGTACGGACCGCACTTCGTGGGGCCGTTCGCCCGTGCAATAGATCTTGGCGAACGGAAAA
>JAWXBV010000244.1:0-19725 GCA_034440335.1 Nitrospirota bacterium
CGGGACGGGCGGCGTGGCAGCGCAGATCGTGGCGCGCATGTCGAACCTGTGCGATGTGGTGTGGAACAACGAGAGCAAGGACTGCTTGCACGTGATTCCATACTAAATTCATACCGTAGGCGCTCTCAGTGCCATCCACGGGCGACCCTCTATCTAGGGGGTCGCCCGTGTTGTTTCAGAGCCGAGTGTATCGCCAGACCTCAGACCATCGGACGGAGGAGGGCGTTCTCGTACAACTGTAGCAGCCAGGGTTACTTCGCCATTTGCTTGCAGGGCGGTGGGTGAATGGTGAGGCATAAGAGATGAGACTCCTCCTGCCTGATTTGACAGAACGAAGGAACTTGCTGTGGTCGTGGGAACATCGCATCTTTCACATGAGTCTGACCGCGTTTCAGAATCCCATCACGAGTCCACAGCCATACACCTGCAACTCCTGCCATACACCACTGCTGCACTCTTGATCTGTGAGGAGTACAGATGTGCTGCATCGTTTCCTTGGCCAAGGATAGATAGTGGAGCGCTGTCTGTATCCTCGTCGGTGCTTTTGATGATTCCCAAACCGACCGATATCGGCAGAAAGGAAACATTCTGATGATCGCTCGACAGGGATTGGCAAGACGTTGCTGTCTCATTCCCTGATTCCAGACTCCCATTCCTTTCGCCATAGCCGGTGTGACGACGCTGATTGAAGCCGGCTATGTTGGTGAGGATGTCGAGAACGTCGTCCCGAAGTTGTTGCAGAATGACGACTACGATATGAAGCGGGCCAAAACCGGATCGGTGAGTTCGCCAAGGTCAGCGCCAAGCCGGAGAGTTCGTCGCTGATAGGCGATGTGTCGGGCAAGGGCACCCAGCAGGCGCTCCTTAATCTCGCGAAAGGGACGATCTGCAATGTGTCGCCCAGGACCAGATGGGAACATCCTGAACAAGACTACGCTCACGCTGCGCGCTTCGCCCGTCTGTCACTTGCAATAGGTCTGACAGACTGGCCATTCTCGCGAGACATGGCACTCCGTCTCTTTTCAGACTCGATCTCTCCTGCCATCGACTACGCGAGAAGCATACAAGCACACCCATCTTTTCGAGACCGATGATCTCGACCATAGGGCACCGCACTTGTATCAACACGAGATTCGTTAGGTCTGTCGTATGTACCTATGCCGCGCGACGATGGTCGGCTGAGGCATGTGTGACTGCCTCTCCAGGCTCATCGATCTTGCCCTTCGGTTCCTTCGACGACCCATTTGGGTTGGAGTATAGTATAGCGACACATTCGAAAACGGTCGCCACCATTGCCACGAACCCTATTACGATTCCCCAATATACCCATGACATAAGTCACACCCTCGCGTGTGCATCACGCGAGTCCTTTCCCCGCACGCCTTCACGCCGCCATGCGATACACCCACTTGGCTGCCTGGCGCTCCATCTCGGCGAGCGCTTTGGTTTCTCTGCTCCGAGCAGTTACTGAAAGCCCTCCAAAGAAAACGGTCACCAGCATGAGGCCGGCGACAATCAGATAGCCCATTGGAATTTCAGGCCAGGACGCGGGTTCAGTGGAGGCGACCGCTGTGTCTTCAGGAATCGCTTCGATGGCTGTCAGCAGGGTCACGCGATCCGCCAGTGCCTCAGTGCGAATGGCCGCCAGCACGAGGCTCGCCAGTTGCTCTTGTTGTGCAGCCCGGACTTCTTCCGATCCTGTTTGGGCCTGCGTCACCTGCACAAGAGCAGTCCCGAGTCGCTCCTGGATCGCGCCAGCCCGCTCGGTGTAATTCTGAATGGCGTCCACAATCTTGCGTCCGAGAGTCGCCTGCCAGGTGGAGGCGAACTCCTGGTCCAGACGCTGCCCCCAGGCTTCAGTTGCGCGAATCATGTTGGTGTTGTACTCAGAAAGAT
Organism: Nitrospirota bacterium; assembly: GCA_034440335.1. Lineage (GTDB taxonomy): Bacteria > Nitrospirota > Nitrospiria > Nitrospirales > Nitrospiraceae > Palsa-1315. Next base: position 1,897 of record JAWXBV010000244.1, read on the forward strand.
ACTGATCAGCCGACAACGCACCGCTTCGAATGCCGCGCGCGGTGAAATTCACAATCGCTCGTCCCATGACGTACTGGACCCGAGCCATATGGTTGGTTGGGACTGTCTCAGCCTGGCGCATGACGGCGCCGAAGGGACCGCCCGGAAGCGATTGGAACTCCTGGTGAGCGAGGGTCGCCTGGTTCCATTCGGATGCAGACTGAGCGATGAGCTGATTGGCCCGGCGTTCGAAGAGCGCCTGCTCGACAATGGCTTGGCCCAGGGCCGGCTGGAGCAAGGTCATTCCAAACTCAGTGCCGACCGGTTGGTCAATCGAGAGGGGCTGTGGGGTGGCGATCTGATAGGTGCCGTTCGCAGCAAAAAAGACCAGCAAGGCTCCGAAGACAATCGCACACATGCCGATCCCCACGATGATGTCGATGGTGTTGTAGCGGTGCGACATAATGACCTCCTTTCGACAGCGGGCAATCACGCGCGAGGCATGCACACCACGCGGCATCTTGCTCGAGTCACCTGAAATAGTTTCTGGCCCTTACAGTCGATCACGTGCTGTACCCCCCGGTGTGAAGTGGCGATGAGAGACAGTAGAGACGCAGAGGCTCATCCAGGTGTTTGCATAGACACCGGAAGCAGGCCACTCGGCTTGATTGCTGGAAAGAGTTGGATGAGGGAGGAGGCCGCACGTGCCAGGTCCGTCTCGTTGGATCTGTGCTCCACGGAGGCTCATGGCTCCCACCTCTCAGAATGAGGCGGCTCGTGAACTGCTTGTTACTCTACGCCTCAGCCGACGAGCCGGTCACGCGCGAGTACGGCAAGGCAGTGGTTGGTTGGAGCGAATCAGAACGATGAGAGATCCGACCGTCACTGCGGAGAGGCATTGACCTTGGTACCCTCCTTCACAGGCGGTTCGATTGTGATATTCGGTCCCTGAACCGTTGGAAGAATTCCTGCTCCCGGCTTTTGAAGCAACCGTTGGTCGTTCTGATTGATTGAAAGATGCTGGGTCGAACGAACATCGTCGAATATCGCCGACTCAACCAGTGCGTTCTCACCTGAGGCGTTCTTCTGGCCCGGATCATTGGCCAGGGGCCGTCCTTTCACGGGATCCACCGACTTTCCCATCGGATAACCCGGATGTTTCGGCAACATATCAGGCTTGGCAAGCGCGAGAGACACAAGAAGACCGACAACGAAGGGACTGGCACAGATGACGAGCGTAGCTCTTCATGATGGCGCCTCCTTGTGGGCAGAAGGGATCCGTGAATCTGAGAGATCTCCTTATGCATCAACGTGGGCTTATGACCGAGCTGTACCTGTGTGCCTGCCTGGACTGACTGCGCCGCGCGCAGGTCGCATTCCGATCGAAGTCATCGGTTCGATGGCCCCATGCGCTTGCGCGTCCCTATTCGTGATGATGAGTGGATCGGTAATATTGCCACAGATGAGACACTTCCATCCGTCATACTCCCAAGCACGGTCCCCCTCGAAATGTGCGGCGATGCTCATTCCCCCGCAACGTTCACAGGCCATAGGGTCCTCCATCGGGGCTTCGGAACACGTAGGTGTGACTGCAGGTCTTCTCGCACATAATGCATGAGTGCTTCTGTGGCGATCGCGAACTCGCTGTCGGTCGGTCAATGTCTTGTTTCAAGGCCGCCTCCTGATGATCCTGTTCATCGGAACTCTGTCCCGGCTTCTCCTCATCATGAGGCTCGTCATTCTCACCGCATGAGGCCCACATCGCGACAATCCAGGTGAACAGCATCAGGACGATCAGGGCAATGACCGGGTACATAGAAAGCCTCTTCGGCATCGGGCAACGGCTGTGCAGCAGGCGCGCGTCGCGACGTCTTGATCGAGTCGCAGTGAACGATTTCCGGGCCATGAGAATCGGCCAAGATCTGGACCGATTCGAGGCGCAGGCCTGCTACGTTGCCGAGGTTAGCTGACGTGAATGGAAGCACTCGACCGTATAACCTGGCTAGATCATGAGGGAGAGATTGAGTAGAGAAGAGGCTACACTTGGCCTGGCTACACCGGTGGATCTGTGCTCCACGGAGGACCATGTTGCCACCTGCAGGAAGAAAAGGCGGTTACTGCCAAGACATTCAGTCTACGCCCCATGACCAATCCGGTCAATGCGCTCGAATTCGATGTGCCTAAATCCGAGGGGGATGTTCATCCATTGACATGAAGATGGATGCGGGAGTATGAAGAATGTGACTGTGCTCTCACCCTCAGAGAGGAGGTCGCTGATGGAAGACCTTGGTCCACCAGATCAGAATACCCCGGCGGATTGAAGGTGGGTGCTCGGCTGTACTGTCAGTTCCATCTTCGGCGGTCACACCATTCCCGCGTTCGGGAACCACACAAGAAGATTCGGCCGATCGGAAGATATGAAGCTGACAGGTGAAGCCCCACAGCACGAGGGGAGCTGCAACTGTCCTCATCGAGCAGGCTCAAGACCATCAGTCACGCACGGGTCTCTCCGGTGGTACCACAATCGCATAGTGGTCGACGGCGTCCCAAGCGCCCACCACGGGCACCGCAAGGGTTCCCCTTTCTTTCTTCCCTTGATGGCTGCCCGTGGCGTTTTTTTGTGCTGATGTCACCCGGTTATTCTGTGGAGGGAGAAATATTTCTAAACTCAATCTCACCAGAGGAGGTGACCATGCTTGTCCATGAAGTCATGTCAACCGGTCTTGTGATGGTGAAGAGGACCGATACAATCCGGTCGGCGGTGATGAAAATGATGAACCGCCACTGTGGGTCTCTTCCTGTGGTCGAGGGAGACAATCAGCTCGTTGGAATGATCACGTTGCGGGATGTCTTGATTCCGCTCTATCCGAACTATGGGGACTATATTCACGACAATGTACACAGCCGGAGTTTTGTCGAAATGGAAGATGGGTATCCAGAGGTACTTGGCGGGAAAGTCGAGGACATCATGAGTAAGAATCCAATGACAGTGGCGCCCCACGATCCTATTTTGGAAGCCGCCTCGTATATGGGCATCAAGAACTTCCGGCGCATCCCCGTCGTCGAAAATGGCAGGCTTGTCGGGATGGTCAGCATCGGCGACATCAACCGCGGGTTATTCTTTGAGAAAGGGATGCAACACTGAGCCAAGATTTCCGGTGAAGGGCCCGTCTCGATGGATAGGGTCCCACGTATTCATACCGCCATGCCGAACCCGTACGTTCTGACGGCCATCCTCGCGGATACGTATGACACCCCAAGACAGTGCGAGTTAGCCTCTCTGCCGGTACCACCTGAGCCTGTTTCCCAACGATCACCTCTGCGTCCATCCCTTAATCGACGGCGAATCCGTGAAACGCTCCTGTTTGTCAAGGCGACTGGGAACAGGATGTCAGAGCGCATGTGAACGTCCACTGTTATCAGCCTTGGAAAAGCCGCCTGCGGGACGGGCAGAGGGAAGCGGGCGAATCACCGCTGATATTCTTGCCGGCATCTTCTTTCTCCCTGCCTTGCGCGGGAAAGTCCTTTCTGACGTCTTCTCGCTAAATATAGCCGTCGACCTTCAGCCACGGAGCCTCTCTCCAAGCTCATGATGCTATGCCTATGTGAAAATCTGGATGCCCGCTTCTTGACATTCGTTGAAGAGGGGTTATACGCTCATGATGTCCATATAACGATTTATGTGAAGGGGGACGGTCCAGCGCGCATCGGGCAGTGGAATCCACGAGGTCACTCCGAACCAAGGAGGAGGCGGATATGACAAACCTTACTCCACCAGACCACAAAGGCCCGCCGAGTCACGGACGGGCTTCTCGTCAGTTAAGCTAGCCGGTTCTCCAGCGGCTCTCGTCTTGCCGTCTAGGCAATATCCATCACATAGAGAGGAGTCGTTGTAGGGTGCCTGAGCCGACATGGTCAACAGCACCAGCTTCATCGAGTTCCGTCTCCGCTGGCGAGTCGCCTTAAACCCCACTCTCGCACGGGTCTTCATGCCAATTCACAGGAGTATTTCACAGGAGTATTTCTCACGTAGGTGAGAGGGAGGTTCGTAACATGGCAAGTACAACCACATGGGGGGAGGCGGACCGGGGCTACGATATGTCGCTCTGGTACGATTCCAGGCCCCTCAAGATCGGCTGGTTTGCAATCTTGTTTGCGGTGGGATCCGAGGTCGTATTTCAGCGCGTGTTTGGGTATTCCCACGGGTTAGATTCGATGACGCCGGAGTTCGAAAACGTCTGGATGGGCCTGTGGAAGTTTAACGTGATTTCCAACATCATCAACGCGTCCGTGATCTTTGGGTGGCTTTGGAGTACGCGGGATCGCAACGTGGCCAACGTGGACCCCAAGACGGAGCTCAAACGGTATTTTTACTGGATGATGTGGCTTGCATGTTACGTCTTCGGTGTGTACTGGGCGGGGAGCTACACCCTCGAGCAGGACGCGTCGTGGCATCAGGTGATCATCCGTGATACGAGCTTCACCGCCAGCCATATCATCGCGTTCTACTTCACGTTCCCGCTCTACATCACCATGGGAGTCGCGAGTTACCTCTATGCCATGACCCGGCTGCCGCAGTTCAGCAAGGCGGTCTCCTTCCCGTTGGTGGGGGCGATCGTCGGGCCAATGATGATTCTCCCGAACGTGGGACTCAATGAGTGGGGCCATGCATTCTGGTTCGTCGATGAACTCTTTGCGGCGCCCTTGCACTGGGGCTTCGTGACCCTGGGCTGGTGCGGGCTGTTCGGCGGGACGGGCGGCGTGGCGGCACAGATCGTGGCGCGCATGTCCAACCTGTGCGATGTGGTCTGGAACAACGAGAGCAAGGACTGCTTGCACGTGATCCCGTATTAAGCCGCGCAGTTGGTTTCGGTGGGCTGAAAGTAGAGAGACTGTCAGCGTCCTCAGCTCCATACACGGGCGACCCTCTACCTAGGGGGGCGCCCGTGGTGTGTTGTTGGCGAATGAGCTGAAGCAGGCGGGAGTTGCCCTCTGGTCATTCCACGATCCACAGCCTGTAGCTGGACGCATTCCGCAACAACTGATCCATGAAACCTCCGCCGAAGAACCGTTTCATCCCGTCCGAGCCCTGACGACTGATCACGATACCTCGTCACGACTGGTATAGACCTTGTCGCGAATACTCTGCGCGATCGTGTCTTCGTGTCTGAACTTCAGTGTGGCGCGGTCCGGATAACGTGACCAGACTTATCGGGTGGACGATGGAATTTTCCAACGACCGGATACACGAGGGCGGCAAAGTCCCAATAGCGCATACGGATCGCGTCTGAATGGGTTCCGGCTTGGAAGACGATCTCTTCGTCCTCCGTGAGCGATTGATCGACATATACAGGGAGTCCATAGAGGTTGCCGAAGGGCGGCATAGCGCCCAACTCGCAGTCTGGAAACAGGTGTGTAATTTCATCCTCAGTCGCGAGTCGTAGGTGATGGGTGTCGAAGACTGTCCGTAAGCGACGAAGGTCCACGCTCCAACTTGCCGGCAGCACCGTCATGACGAACCGCTTTTTTACCTTCACGATTACGACCTTGGCCATCTTTTTCTCCGGGGTACGGAGCATCTGCGCGATAGTAAGGGCACGAAACGCTTCCGGGTGGGGCAACACATCATAATGAACATGTTCACGATTGAGATACGCGGTGAGTGTTGGTGAGATGGACATAGTGACACCTCCTGTGGTGGCTTGACCTCGCGAAAGAGGTCGCTACTGGAATGATTGAGGGGGAGGGAGAGTTGCTCAATGCGATTGTGGCGAAGATGTGTTGCATGATCAAGACTCCGCTGTGATCATGATGGCTCACTCAATCTGTGTAATATACGCCGTTTTCAATGTTCAAGTCTTGGGGAAAAACCACATGCCAATAAGAGGATGGAGGCCCCTAGAGCCGCTCAGGAAACTCAGAAACGACGCCATCCATATCAAGATCGCATTGTCTGCTTGTCACGGATTTTGCTGAGGACCCTTGACATTCGCTCTCCGGACGCGTTGCAATGGAGGGCGGCAGCACCTCTATTTACAACATCGCGGGCATAACTCATCGGTGCCCCATGAGGAAGCAGGTTAGTCTTCAGCGCTCGATCACACTCTCGGTCCTCTCCATCGGTTTGCTCTGCGGCGCCTTCGGCCTGGCCTATGCGTATTGGCAGACAAAACACTCGTTCCGCGAGGCCATCGGCCTCGGGTTTCAGGAACTTGCACGCCAGAGCGCCGATAAAGTCGGGCTCATCCTAGAAAAAGAAATCGAGTGGGTGGAACGGCTCAGCTCCCTCCCGCAGATCCGTGAAGCTGCCCGAGAAGGCACCAGGCTGACCTTCGATCAGCAGTTTCTTGAGCGATGGAGGGAGTCGCAACGGCCGTATTTTCGGTCACTGGACATCCTCGATCACCTGGGCCGTCCGGTCGGTGGAGCCCACAGTGAAACCCCCAAGACGAATTACAGGAGACAACCTTGGTGGCCGGTCGTCATCGACCAGCGACGATTATGGGTGGGGAAGCTGCGTCTCGACGAAATGGGAGATGGGGATTTGGAAATCGCCGTACCGATCATTGACGAGGCCGGAGCTGTGTTGGGCGCGATACAGGCGGTGATCGAGAAGGACCAGCTCTTGACCTCGGTCCTCCGAAGTAGGATCGGGAGTACCGGTCATGCCATGCTGGTCGGATCCCAAGGGACGGTGTTGGCCTGTCCACTGCTACCGCCTGGACGACATACGGCGCTTATTGGGCCGCTGAGAGACTCACTCGCCTCGGGTTTTTCTCTGCCCGATGCTGCCTGGATGGAAGTCCCGGACGATGCTCACGGTCAAGGGGGTGGGATCGTGGGGTTTGCATCCGTGGCGCTCCGACCAAATATCGTCCAGGCGGAAACGTGGTCCATTCTCGTCCGCCAAGATCCCGACGAAGCCTATGCGCCCTTGCGTCTACTCCTGTGGAAGCTTGTGGCGTTCGGCATGTTGGTGTTCGCCGTGATCGCTTTGTTTCGATGGCGCCTCGTCCGCCGCATTGTGCAACCAATCAACATGCTGGTTGAACGAGTGCAACTCTTAGGGCAGCAGAGCGGTGAGAAGCCGATGATGGTCACGCAGTCTTCCGGCATTGTCGAGATCGATACATTGGCCGCGAGTTTCGATGGATTAGCGGAGAGGCTTGAGCGTGCCTCACGGGAACGGGAGCGGTATGTGGCCGAACTTGAGCGAGCGAACCGGGAACTGGTCATTTCCGAGGAGCATTATCGGATGTTGTGGGATCATTCGACGGATACCAGGTTGCTCGTCAATGAGAGGGGAATCATCCAGGTTGTCAATCGTCGAGGCGAGATGAAACTGGGGGCACCGGCCGATCGTCTGATCGGCACGAAGGTGGAAGATCTCTTTCGGGAGGAAGATCGTGCCCGGTTGCGCCGATTGTTGGAAGCGGTCATCGTCACCAAGAAAGAAGAGCCAGCCGGCGAGATGCGCACGTCCTCACCAACTGAGGGCACGCTGATCATGGACGTCGATCTGGTGCCGGTCGAGAACGCCGGGTCGCCGGTCGCCGTCATGGTACAGCTGAGCGACCTCACCGAAAAGAAGTGTCTCGAAGAGCAGTTGATCCGTTCGGAGCGCCTCGCTTCGCTCAGTCAGTTTGCCTCGATGTTTGCCCACGATATTCGCAATCCGTTGGTGGGGATCAAGAAGACATTGGAGTGGCTCGCACAAGACGAATCGTCGCAGCCGGTCTCGCATCGGCACTGGTGGGGCGACATGCGTGTGACGATCGACCTGTTGCTCGGCATGATCAACGATATGCTGGATGTCTATCAAGAAAGCTACTCCGGGTTGCCACTCTTGACCTCGACGGTGTCGGTCAAAGATCTCGTCGACGACGTGGTGCAGCTCTTCCGAACCGAAGCCACCGAGAAGCGAATCGCTTTTCAACTCGAGATGCCGGATGACGATGTCGTGATGATAGCTGATCGGCGCCGCCTGCTTCGGGTGCTCATCAATCTTGTGCACAACGCACTGAAGTTTTCTCCACAAGGAGGAAGGATCACCGTGGCGGTTCACATTGAGGCACGAGAATGGACGGATCGAGAATCTCCTGGCACGTCCTCCTTCACCGCCATTCAGGTTGCGGACGAAGGCCCCGGCATCGCTCTTGAGGATCTTCCCCATCTGTTCGAGATGTTTGGCAGAAGGAAAGATCCCGGAGATATTCGAATGGGACGAGGGCTGGGATTGCACTTTTGCCGCCTGGTCGTGTCGGCTCATCGGGGGAAGATTCGGGCGGAGAATCGTCCATCTGGCGGCGCAGTCTTTTCCGTCGAACTGCCGCTGAATCAGGAGGCCTATGCCGGCCACATTGCTGATTGCCGAGGATCAACGGCTCTTTAGGCAAAGCCTTCGGCTGCTTCTCGAACGCGAGCCGGACCTGCGAGTGGTCGGAGAAGCGACCGATGGGCACGAGGCGTTCGATCTGGCGATGAAAACCAAACCTGATATGATCCTGATGGACGTGGATATGCCGCGGCTCGACGGGGTGACGGCCACGCGCCTGATCAGGGGTTGTCTCCCTGACGTCAAGGTGTTGATGTTGTCGGTCCATGATGACGATGCGAGAATCGTGGCGGCAGTGCAAGCCGGCGCCTGCGGCTACATTCTGAAGGACGCCGACCATGCCGAGTTTCTTCGTATCATCCGAGCCACCTACCGCGGAGAGCAAGTCCACTCTCCCTTTATGCCGGACGGCTTTGCTCGGAACGTGGTTTCCGCACTGCAAGAGGCTGGGGGTGGGGTCCCCGTCGGTGTCGCACTGTTGACTGAGCGTGAGCGGGAGATTCTCGCGGTTGCCGCGTCTGGGCGTGGCAATAAAGATATCGCAGATCAGTTGTGTGTCTCGCTCGATACCGTGAAGACCCACCTTCACCACATCTATCGCAAGCTCGGCGTCGGCGGCCGTGTCGAAGCGGTCCTGGCCTATCTCAACAGCAAGTAACGTTTCCGCTTCTCCACTCCCTCACCCGAACGGTGTACACAAAAACCATCTTTTGGGCGATAGGCTTCGTTCGTGACTCTCGATAGAATAGTGCCAGCGTAGAGTGAAGATCGAAGGCAGTTCACGGGGAGTGAACGTGTAACAGGGAAAGGAGGTAATGCGAAGAACAGATGGCATTCGATCTCCGTCGGTGTTGACACCCGTTGATTGATTGAATGAAGAAAGGAGGCTCCCATGAAATCGATACTCGTGACATTCGTTGTGGCCTTCTGTGCGGTGACCCTGTTCGCCGGAGGTGTCGCAGTGGCTCAAACGACGAATTGGATGGATGAGCTCAGCGGCTCGGTGAATTTTTATAAAAACAGGTATCCCACCACCGATAATGTGCAGGCCAATTGGGACCCCTATCTCAGCGAGCTGACGGTCATGAAAAAAGCGGCGATACGGGGCGATATCCAAAAAGTGCGGGTCGGAATGGGCAAGTGGTTCAAGATGCTCAAGGATCGGGAATATGGAATTCACCCGAAGGCAGCAGATGAGCTCTTTAGAATAGCGGTATTGGCGACGCCCTTCGATGAGTACAAAATCTCTGTTCCGACTAAATAAATACGGGAGGCAGGTTCTCATCGAGGTTAGTAGGCACGTACCGGGCGAGCAGTGTCGGCGGTCATTGAGAGGGGAGAAGGCCGACGCTGCCCGCCCGAGGCAGTAGCATTCTAGCAGGATGCTGAAAAAGTCCACCAGCGGCGTTCTCGCGTCGCTCAGAGGCTCAACGTACTGAAGCGTACGCCTCGCCTCTTCGCTCGCTGCGGCCTTGCTGGACGGCCTTTTTGAGCATCCTGAGATTATTCTAGCTTCAGCGCCATACGGAAAATTCCAACCATGGTTTTGGCATCAACTGAGTTTTTCCGCAGCCTGCTAGGATTCCCGTGAAAGGTGAGGCGTGAGAGGTGAAACGTAGGGCTGCCGAGTGCCTGTCCTGAGAAATTTTTCACGTATGACGATTCACGTCTCACGGATCGTTAGCCCTCCTTTTTGAGCACCCTGCGTGGTGCTCTTTTTTATTCAGTCCTATAGGCCATCGAGGTTCTGCCGATCACGCCATGATCGACATCCATCGGTTGTGGTGAAGGAATCGGCCCGCACATCTTGACTTCACTTGTTCCTGAACGTACCATCCGTTTGCGAATGGATCCCTGGCCGCCACGTGGCGGATAGAGGATCACGTTTTGCGAATTTTTCCACCATGCGTACGTAGCAGGGTCGACGTTATGGCAAGTCGCCTGCAGTGGGTTATCGCATCGCTCCTGGCCTGCGCCATGTCCGGTTGGGCAAGCAGCGAAGGTGTTTGTGCGAAGGACCTCCGGCCTGTATCCGGTGTTCCCCTTCACACCATCATTGAGTTCGAGACGACCGCTCGACTCCTGGCGGTCCTGCTCGATTCCGGTCGAAATGTCATCAACGAGTACCAAGTCCCGTTCGATGAGCAGGCAAAAACGGAAAAAGACTTTACCGCTGACCTGTTTGAACGACAATTGCTGGATGTCTTTCACAGTCGCTCTGGTACCGACCTGCGAGACCTTGAGGCGTCGAGAATTCCTGCCGAAGCGAAGACGCTACTCAAAGAACTGGTCGTAGTCAGTAAACAGGTGGTCGCGGAAGCCCACGCTGAAATCAATCGACCAGATGGTGGACGCACAGAGTTTATTCCCGCGATCTTCGGCTCGCGAGTGGCCGCCCGATTCACCGAACGAACCCACGTGCGGCTGAAGCAGACGGCGCTGGCGCCGCGCAATCCCCTCAACGCGCCGGATCCTGCTGAACGAACCGCGTTGGAGTCGTTTGCCGATCCCTCCTATCCTCTTGAAAAAGTCATCAGCGAAGTCACGGCGAAGAGTAGGTCGTTGCGCCTGATGTTTCCCCTCTATACGACAAGGCAATGCCTGGATTGCCATGGCGACCCCAAAGGGGAGCTGGACCGGACCGGCTATCCCCGGGAGGGACTCAAACTTGGGCAGAATGCCGGAGCGATTAGTGTGGTGATCCCCATTCGACCATGAAACGGATCGCAGTATTTCTTGCGGCGATGATCGTTGCCGGCTCCAGCAGTCTCTGGGGAGCCGAGCGGCCTGACGCGTCGACCGCGAAACCGGCTGGGAGCGGGGTCATCGTCCATAGCGATGGGTATGTCCTGACGGCGGAGCATGTGATCGCCAATGCGAAATGGATTTTCGTCATGACCGCCGGGGAATTCCGCGCGCCGGCGATCCTGGTCAGCACCGATTCCGAACACGACCTCGCCTTGCTCAAGATTGAAACGGTCGGGCTGACGGAGGCGCCCATCGGCTATGCCGGAGCCGTCAGACTCGATCAAAAAATCATCACCGCCGGATTTTCATTCGGCCTCCGGGAAGTCTCCGTGACCCGCGGTCGAATTGCGGCGGTGCGGACGAGGGGCGTCCAGCGAGTCTTTCAAGTGGATGCGGCGATCAATCCGGGCAACAGTGGAGGTCCCATCTTCAACGGACGCGGAGAGGTAGTCGGCGTGATGACCAGCAAATTCTCCCATCCTTCCGGTATCGTTCCGGAAGGGATGTCCTTTGCGGTGCCGATCAGCTATGCCACGCCTCTCCTCGCGAATATCCCGGATTTCGACTTTACGATGATCGGGAGAGGGAGCAAGGCTGTTGAGGGAGGCGATGAGAATAAAGGCCTTGCCCAAGAGGTCGTCCGGACCACGGTGCTCATTGAGACAGTGAGGAACACGGAGGAGGTTTCAATGCCACCGGCTCCGACTCCCCCTATTGAAGCCTCCCCAAAGAATGACTCTCCGGTAGTCGTCTCGCCGCGCCTATTGCCGAGCCCACTGCGGGACCATGCCTCAAGTGCACAGGACGAGAAGGCGATCGCGCGGGTGAATGACCAACTTCGGGCGGCACAGGACGATGAACTGAAGCAGCTGGTTCAGCGTGGCATTGCCCAACCTGAAGGGATGAGGCTCATTCCAGCCGGAGAGTTCTGGATGGGGACGGAAGATGGGCTGCAAGACGCTCGTCCACGTCATCGCGTGTCTCTCAGTTCCTATTGGCTTGATACCTACGAAGTGACGAACGAACGGTATCGACCGTGTGTGGAAGGAGGGGGCTGCACACTGCCGAAAGACCGCCAGGCATTCGAGGACCCTCAGCATGCCCAGCATCCCGTGGCGAACATTACGTGGAGTCAGGCGCGAGCCTTTTGCCAGTGGCAAGGGAAACGATTACCGACAGAAGCCGAATGGGAGAAGGCGGCGCGAGGGACGGATGGCCGCCGCTATCCCTGGGGCAATGATGGGGAGGTCTTGAAACACCATATGAGAAATCGACAACTCACGACCGACGCCGGCGGAGTGGGGCTGGTCGGGCGTCAGACGGCAACGGCCTCGCCCTATGGGGTGTTCGACCTGATTGGCAGCGTGTCAGAGTGGGTAAAAGATTGGTACGCGGAAGATTTCTACCAGGCCTCTCCTACCCGCGATCCACAGGGACCGTTGCGTGGTTCATTCCGCGTGTTGCGAGGGGGGGAATGGGACGAAAAAAACCAGAATTTTCAGGCCACCTATCGAGGCTGGGATGACGTGACCTACTGGGGGCCGACGCTCGGCGTGCGCTGCGCAGAAGACGTGCCCTGATCCTGTGCTCTTCTTCCTGTGCCCTTCCCCTCAACTTTGCGCGATTCCGGTCTTCATGGTCGGTGCCTGTGTGGAATGTGTCTTTTCCTTGAGGAGGGCTCCGAATGAGACGAGTAGGTAGAGGGTCATGGCTTGCGATCATGACAGGGTTGTGTGTTCTTGGGGGGTGCAGCTGGCAAAGCCCGTTCGGTATCTTCATGAGCTCCACGAAAGATTGTGCGGAGATGCTTCTGCAGGGAGATATTCAAAAGGTGGCGAAGACCAGAGGGGAACGATTCTTGGGGAAGGTGCCGGACACCACAGCTCGTTGTCTTGGAGGGAAGAAGGCCGAGAGTCTCAGAGAGGGACCCTGGTTGGATTGGCCGAATTATTGGGCCAACGGCGATGCCGCGTCTCGCGCTCCTGCGCGGCTTCTGGCCAACGCCAAAGTCGTCGGCCCCAACGCGCATGGAATCAACGGCGCGCTCTATGAGTTGGAGCTGCAACGGATCGAACTCATCACGTTCAATCTCTTCGACAACAACCAGACCTATGAGTCCTATGTCACAGGCCGCGACGGCGAGGCTGGGCCGGTGCTCAATACCTGGCCGGAAATGCGATTACCCCAGAGCCATCCCGACTTCACCTCTGTCGGTGGCGAGCAGACACAGGTCTGTCGCGGAGCGACGATACGATTCCGTACCCTGACCGGCATCTGCAACGATATCCGCAATCCGCTGATGGGGTCGACACACCAACTCTTTGCGCGGAACGTGGACTTCGACACAACATTTCCAGATTTGGGCCTGAATGAAATGACCAAGAATCGCCATGGGGATCGACTGGGGCTGTTGAAGCCGGACCCACAGGTCATTAGCCGGAAGTTGTTCACGCGAGCGCAGTCGCAGCCGGACAAGTGCAGCAAAGGCTACGACCTGCCTGGTGGCGCGCAAGAGGCCGAGTGCGAATACAAGAAGGCGCCGTTCTTTAATGTGCTGGCAGCCTTCTGGATTCAGTTCATGACCCACGACTGGTTCGCGCATCTCGAAGAGGGACACAATCGACCTGAGTGGATGGCCGTCGGTTGTGCGACGCAACTGGTCAAGAACATCGGACAGCCGCTGACGGGTGAGGACGCCAAGAAGTTGGGCTGCAGACCCGACGACAAGATCGATGCGGCAATGATTGCCGAAGGCACGGAGCCGAAGACGTTCAGGAACGACGGTAAGACCTATCTCACGCGGGCGCCGAAGACCACCGCGAACCACGTCACCGCCTGGTGGGATGCCTCGCAGCTCTATGGATACGATGAGCGGTCCGGACGGCGAGTGAAGCGCGATCCCAATGACCAAGCCAAATTGCTGTTGATGCCGATCAGAGAAGAGGGGGGAGGCGGCGACAAGCTGGGATATTTGCCGGTCTTCGGACCAGGTGACCCGATCAATCCTGAATGGTCCGGCCAGGAGGCGACGGCCTTTCCCGACAACTGGAGCATCGGGATGAGTTTCTACCACAACGTCTTTGCGCGAGAACACAACGCGTTTGTGGATGCATTCCGAACGCAGGCTGCGCTCACGCCCGATGTCGACAGCGGCTTACGGCATCCCACCAATCCCGATCGCGTCATTCGTGACAGAGACGTCACGCCGGACGAATTGTTCGAAGTCGCCAGACTGGTCGTCGCGGCCGAGATTGCCAAGATCCACACCATCGAATGGACCACACAACTGCTCTACAACGAACCGTTGAACCGGGGGATGAACGCCAACTGGAGTGGAGTGTTCGCGAAGCATGAGACGGTGGCGGAGGCGCTGAAGGAGGTGGTGCGCCGGCTCGGCGATTCGAACGATGCCAAGAAAGCGAACAGCCTCTATGCCGCGTTTGCCGGTGGGCCCGGCATTTTTGGATTAGGCAACCGGGTCTATGACGGGGTGCCGCTCGTCGGTCTGCTCGATTCCGACAAAGAGGATCGCTGGAATTTGAACAACGACGATCATATCAACGGGGGCGTGAACCACTTCGGCTCCCCCTTCAATTTCCCCGAGGAATTCATCTCGGTGTACCGGCTGCATCCATTGTTGCCGGATCTGATCGAATATCGTGAGTGGGACACCGATCCGAACGTCATCCGGCAGACGGTGCCGGTGATCGAGACCTTCCGGGGCAAGGCGACCGAAGTGATGCGGCAGAAAGGCTTGTCCAATTGGGCGCTCAGCATGGGCCGCCAGCGGTTGGGTGCGCTGACCCTCCAGAACCATCCGCAATTTTTGCAAAACCTCAAGATGAAGCGCTTACAGTCTTCCACGCAACAAATCGATGTCGCCGCGCTCGATCTCATCAGGGACCGGGAGCGGGGAGTGCCGCTCTATAACGAGTTCCGCCGGCAGTACGGGTTGAAACAACTGACCAGTTTCGACGACTTCGTCGATACGCGCCTCTTCATGTTCTCATCGGCTCGACGTGAGCAGGAGCAACTCGTGAAGACGTTGCGTGAGGTATATGGGCAACATCGGTGCGATGTGTCCAAGAAGATTACCAATGCGAAGCTGAACGACGACCGATCGCCGATCGACGATTGTTTGGGTCATCCGAACGGGAGCCTGATCGACAACATCGAAGACGTCGATACCATGGTCGGCTGGCTGGCGGAATTCAGGCGGCCGCATGGCTTCGCCATTTCCGAAACTCAGTTCGTCGTGTTTATTCTCAACGCCTCGCGCCGCCTCTTCAGCGACCGCTTCTTCACCTCCAGCTTTCGCCCGGAGTTCTACACCACCCTCGGCGTCGAGTGGGCCACGAACAACGGACCAGGTCCGGAGATGATGGAAGACGGAATGCCCAACGGCCATCAGCAGCCGGTCTCTCCCATGAAACGCGTTTTGCTGCGGACGATGCCAGAGCTGACAAGCGAGCTTCAGGGGGTGGTGAATGTGTTCGATCCCTGGGCGCGGGATCGCGGAGAATATTACAGCCTCGACTGGAAGCCTCGGGCGGGAGCGGAAAAAGACGAGGCGTTCGTCAACGAATAGGAGATGAGGGTGGCCTGGTTGGTCCCCCTTGCTCACGGAACAGAGGAAGGGATGGAGCCTGATGATCTTCTGTGCTTGCGCAACGCGCGCAGTGAAACTGTGCTCGCCTTGTCCCAGGCAAGGCCGCAGCGAGCGAAGAGGCGAGGCGTACGCTTCGGTACGTTGAGCCTCTGGGCGATGCGAGAACGCCGCGGGCGGACTTGTTCAGCATCCTGTTAGATCTCAGCACGTAATTCTCAATCGCTAGCCCAGTAACAGGGTGGCGAGCTGGGGCAGCCAGGGAAGCAGGGCCACGCCGAGACAGATCGACAGCGCCACGATCGAGGCGACCAGATCTTCGTCCAGACCGGTTTCCGTCGCAAAGATCACCGCCGTCACCACCGACGGCATCCCGGCGATCAATATAACGACCGCGCGTTCCAGGCCAGTGAGATTCAGCAGCCAGGCGACAGTCCATCCCAATAACAGTCCGCCCCCCATCCGCATCGCCGCGCCCAGACAGGTCAGTGGCCAGGTCCGCCGCATCGCCTCGAAACTGATCGAGAGGCCGAGCACGAGGCTCGCGAGTGGCGTCGTCGTGAGATGGACCGGCGTCAGGATCGTATGGAGCCAAGAGGGCAGATGGAAGCCGGCGGCCTTCAATGCCAGCATGAGCGTCAAGGCTAGGAACGGGGGTGCGGAGAGCAGGCGCGTCAGCGGCGAGCGGGCAGTGGGTGAGGCTGTACCATGCCACAGGGCCATTGCATACAAGGCTGTGAGCGTGAGCGTGGTTTGGCCAAGGTCGAAGAGAATCGCCTGCGCGAGTCCCTCGTCGCCGAACGTCGCCAGCGCCACGGGGTAGGCGAAGTAGACGGAGTTGATGCAGCCGATAGCGAGCAGGAATCCGCCCTGCGTCGGGCGGGCGAGGTGCAGCAATCTGGCGAGCGGCCAGGAGGCGAGCACCAGCGTGAGTGACACGAGGCAGGCAGCGAGGGGCACCTTCCAGGCTGTCGGCGCGAAGTCCACGCGATCGAGCGAGACGAGAATCGTGGCCGGGAGACTGACGGAAAAGACGAAGAGGCCTAGCCGTTCGGCGTGCTGCTTCGTCAGCAGGCCTGACCAGCGCAGGAATGCGCCGATGATGAAGAGGATGAGGAAGGCTTGGAGGGAGGGGGGCATGAAGCGGAGAGTAGCAGAAAAGTAGGGAGCTGGTTGTGTCGAAGAGGGGAGAGCGGGTAGCCTGATGGTCTCCTGTGCTCGTGCAACGCGCGGCCTGAGAAGGCCCTCGTTGGACACGCGCAGTGGGAGACCATTCAGCCCACCCACTAGAAGAGACAGCGACCAAGCTTGGAGGGGGAAGAGAAGGGGCGGCCTGGTCGTCCTCTTGCTCGCGGAACGCGCACGATCAGAATGTGCTCGTTCGACGCGCGCAGTTGAGGATCAACCAGGCCACCCCCTTGAGGGAAACGAGTAAGCTTGGAGTAACCGTTATACCGTACTTGACTCGCTCCCACCTTCCAGTTCTGCTACCCTGGCCCAAATTATTGGGAGGGGAGTGCATGTTCCAGGTAAATCCAGTAAAACAAAACCGACGTGATTTTCCCTGGAAAGCCAGATTGCGTAAGCTCGTGACGACTCTTCTAATAGCCCCGATAGGGATTATTGTTGCAGCGAATATAGAGAAACTAGCTCAGGACAGGAAGTGGGACAACTTTCTATCTAATTGGTGGCCCACCGTGCTTGATATTGCGGCACTTCTAGGACACAGATGGTTTTGGTTTGTTTTTGGAGGATTAGTGACTGCAACCGTACTTCTATGGAGTGATAAATGGCTAAGAGGGAGCGGAACTGGATCTAATTTCAATATACCCATTAAAACACGTCCGCAATGGGAAGCAGAACTGCCCCTCTCTGAGATATTCAAGTCCGGCAATGAAGTCCACGCACTATTTCTAACGGGGGAAGGCATTTTCACGAGACACCCTGATTATGTTCGCCGCATAAGGCGATTGATTCTCCCCTGCCATGATGCTCAGTTTCTAGCGTTAGCTGAGGCAAGCAGGAAAGCAGATGGTCATGACATCGATCTTGGGGCACAAATAAAAAATGGTTCAGCGCAGATTGGAATGGATAAATGAGCGTGCCTGAAGTCCCCCAACTCCGCAGCCAGTCTGTGTGTGGTCCATGGCGGCGAGACCTC
>JAWXBV010000245.1:0-8003 GCA_034440335.1 Nitrospirota bacterium
GCCAGTGTCCTGGCATCGTCCTGTCTGTGCATGGCACATTATAGCATACTACGCACTATTTAGTGAACTGATCAGTAAGTCGCCTGTTCGCCGCTGAATCTCACCTCCGAGCCATCGGACAGGTCCTGAGCCAAGCCCTGAGTGCCGTGTCGTCTACACTCGCTCAGTAGCACGCCTCGCCCGAGACGTATCGAGCGATGCCGCCACATCAACGAACACACCGTTGGGCCCACCACCCACGCAAACCGCGGAAGCTGGCGATCCAGCCCCACTTGCACATGACAATCTTCACCCAGGGCGCGCAGTGCAGTTCTCCCGAACATGTGCATAGGGGTTAACGAAGCGATTTCCCAGACGCCGACGATGCACATTTTACACAAAACCTTCTATCCCGATTTCTCTGTGCTGCCGCAGAGTACGTTCACGCGGGCGCTCGTCCGGCATCTTAGCCGACCGCGCCGATTTCGTCTGCCCCGCAAGGTACGGCGGTCGTCTCGGCCCATTCAGGACCGGAACAGTCGCGACGAGCGGCTAACGGAATGGATAGATCGCACGGTGCCGGGGCATTTGGGAAGGGAGGCTTGATCGGGAGCCATGCCACAGACGCGGTCACCGTGCGCCAGGCTTTCACGTGCACATAGGAACACAGCCGGCTCAGCTCCGGCGCTCCCTCCTATACGACCAAGGGCTGGGAATACGCGAACCCTGTCTCTTCACGAAACAGACGAAGATGCGGGTCGACTGTGTGCAATCCCGCCCCTGGGAGTGGGGAATGAAGAAGAACAACAGTCGCTTGTTGCACCAGTCTCTTTCTACGTGCATACGGTTGAATCAGATCATGCGCAAGATGACCGTCCCTCTGTTTTACGTCTTCCACCGGGTGGGGGTTCCTGCTACCCGGTGTTCCTCGTGTTGCGCCAGGCGCCACTCCTGCAGGACCTGCCTCGGGGACGTGTCGCTCCGCGTCGAGAGCCGTCGTATCCGGTTGTCGCAGACCTCCATGTATTCGACGCGCCCCGCCGTCATTGCGGCGCGTGTGGCATCGCGCCGCTTATGGACCCGCTCGTGTTTGACACTGGAGCACCCACTCTCGATGGGGGCGCGATCCCCATAATTCCCGTTGCGGCCCTTCGAGCAGCTTATGCCGTAGGCCGTCAGTTCGTTCTGAACGGCGTGTCTAGCGTACGGGCGACCCCGACCCGAATGATGCCTCAGTCCCCCTGCGGGTTTCCGGCGGAACCACGCCCTCGTCAGCGCGTCCGTCACGATGTCCGCCGTCATGCAGGGTTTCAGTGACCAGCCCACCACCTCGCGGTTGAACAGGTCGAGGACGATTGCCAGATAGAGCCAGTCTTCGTCGGTCCACAGAGTAGGTGATGTCGGATGTCCAGGTCTGATTCGGGGCGGATGGCGTAAAGTTCCGATTCAGCAAGTTCGCGGCCACCGGTCGGTGGGGCGTCGAGTCCGTCGTGACCGTATCCCGCCGCGTGTAGCGCGCACGGATGCCGTGCTCCCGCTCAACTGCTCAACCCGTTCCGTGCTGGCCGTGACCCCGTGCCCCCGCAATTCCTTGACCAGTCTCGGGCTGCCGTAGGCGCCCATGAGTGCCTCGAGGCTGGCGCGGATCAGCGCCAGCCTCTGTGCCTCCGTCAGACGCATGCGATCCGGCGTGCCGCCATGCGTCCACGCCCGATAGCCGCTCACGCTGAGCTCCAGCCCGAGCCCCTCTCATCCCGCGCAGAGTTATGGCGTTGTTCGTCGATCCAGGCCTACGTCACCGTGTGTCCCGTGCGAAGGATGCCGTCGCGTTGTTGAGGCTGTCCTGCGCTCGCATCACTCGCAGATGCTCGGCGCGCAGGCGTGACCGTTCCATCTGCGCTGGTGTGACCCCCGTGGCTCCCGCCCCGGTGCGCGTGCCTGCCGCGGACGCCTTGGCCCCGTTCCGAAGCGTGGGTGCTCTCAGCTCCAACTCCTTCGCCGCCACGCCGGCTGTCAGCCCGTCTGTGATTCACACGACCACCAATTTCTTGAACTCGGCGCTGTATTGCTGTTTGGGTATCTTCATCGTCTCCCCGTTCATGGTGACTTCGATGATCCTAAAAACGTGCATTACCCCGCCCCCGCCAACCGATTCGGCGGCGGCCTGAGCCAGTTCACCCCGGTCACTGTGGTCATCAAGAACTCACACACCCGCCGCCAGACGGCCTCGGGGCGTAATTGCTCCGCAGTTGCGATTGCCCACGCCTGACGCATCCGGCTAACGTGCGTGAGCATGGCTTGCGCGAGGTGCGCATCGCGATGGGAGTGGGCGATCACGAGATGCTGTTGTCCACCGTGGCGAGTCTTGCGCGCCACGGTGGATAAGAGAAACGGGCGGCTGGTGATGGCCTCCAGTCGTGCCGTCGGGTTCGCGAGACGCACGAACAGCGACCACCAGTTGTAGCGCAAGGCCACCGCCATGGCATTGGAGCGGCAGCGGTTGAGATCCTGGGTAGTGAAGCCACCCCAGGCCCACTGATTCTTCAATTCATCGAAGGTGGTCTCGCTGTCGGCGCGATCGCGATAGAGTTGCGCCAGCGCTCGGATCTCGTGCGGGAGGGTGGTGACGAGCAGGAAATACTCGTAGCGCGGTGTGGCGACATCGCTTTCGACGAAGCCGAGCGCGAGTTGGTGCGTCTCCTCGCTCAAGACCACCTCACCCTTGAGCCGCCGGCGCAGCACGATGACGTGCCGCGCGCGTTGCCAGCCGCTTAAGGCGAACTCGCCTTCGCGTCCTTCGCACCCTTCCCCGGCATCCACCCAACCGTGGCTCCAGAACACCTTCTCGAGGTCGCGCTTGACGTTTTTGGTCGCACGCAGCTTCAACCGATAGGGGATTTGGCGCGCTTCCAGGCCCGTCATCACCGCGTCGTGGCCGAAGCCCGCGTCCCCGCGCACGCAATACGGACGCTGCTGGGCCGGCAGTCGATCGATGAGCTTCAGCAATCCCGGCAACGTGGTGTTCGAATGACTGTGATTCCCCGCTTCGACATCGACCCCGAGCACAAGCCGAAGGCCTGCCATTTGGTAGGGGTGATACGTGTGCGAGGGGCGTCCGGGTTTCTTCGGGTTGTAGCCGATCCCCGCGCCTGCTTGGTGACCGGAGAGGGGTTTCACGGTGACATCGACCTCGAGGATCCACGGGGCCAAGAGCAGCGGCGCAACGCACGCATCGAGGTGAGCGTGTACCCACGCGATACCCGCTTGCGCATCAATCGCTTTGAGAACGCGGCGCACCGTGTCTTCGGCGACTACGCCATGCATGCCGAGTAGCTCCGGCATCACCCCATCGAAGCGGATCGTGTTGATGTGGGCGTAACGACGGTGACCGGCAAGGAGCGAGAGAAACCACGTGCCCAGGATATCTTCACGTCTCGAGCCATGGGGCCAGGAATAGCGTCACGGGCACGCCGCCTGCCAGCGTGCGTACAGGTCGGTGAGGTGCACGCACTCGAGGAAGAATGCCATCTGACCGAAGGGGGTGGCCGCAGCCTGTCCGTCCCAGCGCACCTGGAGGCGACCATTGGGTACCTCGACGCCGACCGCCTGGGTGATCACCGACATCGCCTTTTGAGTTCGTCTGTTTGCCTCACCCATTGGGTGAACGCCTCCTCACCGTGTTGTGTTGTGGGAACAACAGGTTGCCGGGAAATTGCGGTTTTAATCTACGTTTCTGGGTTGATCCGTCACCCGTCGAAGACGAAATATCGGGGGAAGCTCACTCTACCTGCGAATTCCATTTTCTATTTGTCAGCGGTATTGGCAAGACATGCGCGGGATGAAATACTCGATGCTAATTGAGCGGCAGGGCCAGATTGTGACTGGCACAGGACATATTTCTGCGCTTCACCATTCGTGGGTTCAATCAATGCACTGTCATCCCAACATGATAATGTCCGCTTTGGCCCATGTAGACATGTCCTCTTCGTTGCGAGACGATCAGCCCTCACAAGGAGGGTCAGATGGTCAGAGAGGACAGGGTCATCATGAGTGTAAAGGCACTCCGGCGGGTGCATGTGCTTCGGCAGACGAGGGAGAAAAAGTTGACGCAGGTGAAGGCGGGCATCCTCCTGGGGCTGACGTCCCGTCACATCCGGCGCCTCCTCGCGCGGGTGGAGCAGACGGGCGACCAGGGGCTGGCGCATCGGGGACGGGGCAAGCCCTCGAACCGACGGATTCCGACGCGGGTCCAGGCGACGGTGCTGAAGCTGTACGAGAAGCGGTATGGAGATTTCGGGCCGACGCTGGTGGCCGAGACGCTGGCCGAGTGCCACGGGATCACGCGCAGCGACGAGACCCTGCGGCGGTGGTTGCGGGAGCGCGGGGTCGAGCATTTCACGCGGCGGAAGCGGCCACATCGGGCGTGGCGGGAGCGCAGGGCGCATGTGGGGGAACTCATCCAGCTGGACGGCTTGCACCATGACTGGTTCAAGGGGCGCGGGCCCCGGTGTGTGCTGATGGCCGACATCGACGATGCGAGCCGCCGGGTCTTTGCGCGCTGCTACGAGTACGAGGGCACCATCCCTGCGATGGACCTCGTCAGGCACTCCGTGACGCGGTCGGGGATTCCACTCGCGGTCTCTGCTGACCGGCATACGCCCTACCAATCGCCGGCCAAGCCGACGGTGGAAGAGCAACTGGCAGGCAGGGAACCCACGAGTCAGTTGGGGCGAGCGCTGGGCGAGTTGGGGGTCGAGCTGATCCCGGCCCACTCCCCGCAGGCGAAGGGGCGGGTGGAGCGGCTCTTTCAGACCGTTCAAGATCGGGTGATCAAGGAGATGCGGCTCGCGGAGGTCTCCACGCTGGACGCGGCAAATCAGTTCTTGGAGGGCTATCTGCAGATCGACAACCAGCGCTTCTCGGTCCAGCCGGCCCAGCCCGCTGATCTGCATCGGCCCCATCCTGCGAGCCGCGAGCTGGACCGGAGCCTGTGCATCAAGACCCTACGGGGTCTGCGCCGGGACTGGACGGTGGCGCACCACGGGCACCTCTATCAGGTACAGACCAACGTCCGGGCGACCCATGTGCAGGTGGA
The DNA here is from genome assembly GCA_034440335.1 of Nitrospirota bacterium. Taxonomy (GTDB): domain Bacteria; phylum Nitrospirota; class Nitrospiria; order Nitrospirales; family Nitrospiraceae; genus Palsa-1315. Next base: position 5,075 of record JAWXBV010000245.1, read on the forward strand.
GGAACGAGTGGATGGGACGATGCGGATCACCCACCACGGTCGACCGCTCGACTTTCATGCGATCACGTCGCGACCCGTGAAGGCGGCTGAGGCCAAGATGGTGCACCCACCCCGGCGCTCGGTCACGCCGAGGCCAGACCATCCGTGGCGCGGACGCCTGCGACCGGAGCGACGAACACAGGCAACAGTGGCAAGAACCTAAACCGGACATGTCTACTGTGGGAGGAAGAGGACATTTCTATTTGGGCTTGACAGGTTCAATCAATGCACTCGCTATCATAGCCAGGCTGTGCTACAGTAAATTTAGATGAAGTTCGGTCACTACTCTATCCCTCGCGCCTTCATTCCCTCCCTCTAGTTTCTGCGCGATTGATGCTCTAGTTTCCGCTCTGCTCCGCACGCTGGTCTCTTTAGGGAAATAGAACGAACACTACCAGTCCGTGCCGCCTTCGTCGCTGTCGACTGTAGGATCGGCAGAGAGCAACGCCTGTGAGCCGTTAAACGAATCGCACGCAGCTTATGGGTGTCAGCCTGCAGTTGCCATTACATATCCATTAAAGATTAAGAGGCCCTAATGCGCCGAATAGCACAACAACGCATCGCACCAAAAACATCAACGTTCGCCATTACTCCCAAGGGTGTATCGATCAAGATCAGCAGTCGACGTGGGATCTGGACTTTCATCCTCTTTTTCGCCATTACCATGGGTGCCGTGATCGGAGTCCCTCTCTATGGATATCTCTACCACTACACCTGGGTCGATTGGTCGATGTTTGCGCTGCTCTATGTCATCAGCGGACTGGGCATCACCGTCGGCTACCATCGCTTGATGTCCCACCGAAGCTTCGACTGCCCAAACTGGGTCAAAGGCGCACTCTTAGTCGGAGGCGCCTGGGCGCTTCAGAACTCTGCTATCAAATGGGCCGCCGATCATTTGCGTCATCACGCGCACTGTGACGAGGAAAAAGATCCCTACAATGCACAACAAGGGTTCTGGCATAGCCACTGTGGATGGCTCTTTATCCCCGATCGACATGCCGATCCCAAATATGCGACACGTGTCGCAAACGATCCCGTGGCGATTTGGCAGCACAAGCACTATCCCCTCCTGCTCCTCGCGGGTCTGGCCGGCACATTTCTCGTCGGCTTTCTCTACAATGGTGTGATGGGTGGAATCGGCTGTTTTCTCCTCGCTGGCGTGGGGCGCACATTCGCTGTGCTCAATTCAACGTTTTTCATCAACTCCATCTGCCATCTATGGGGAAAGCAGCCGCACGGCACATCAGACTCCAGCCGAGACAGCTGGCTGGTGTCCCTTGTGACATTCGGCGAGGGGTACCATAACTACCATCACATGTATCCGACTGACTACCGAAATGGCCCTCGCTGGTACCACTTCGATCCCTCAAAATGGCTCATCGACGGGCTCTACTCATTGGGACTCGCGACCTCGTTACGAACTGGGTCATATGTTGAAGACTCGCTCGCTCGGACGAACTGACGCATCACGAAGGGAATCTCGATGGGGAAACGGGTCCTGTATGTAGGAGGACTCCCGGACAAGGTTTCGGACTGCGAGCTCCGTAGTATCTTCACTTCCTATGGCTTAGTCGCCAGAGCCTATGTGGTTCGATTCAAACATACGGGGAAATCTGCCGGATACGGATTCGTTGAAATGGGCTCCGGTGAGCAGGCCTCAAACGCTGTGGTTGCCCTTGAAGGCACCAAATGGGAGGGCCACCTCCTCAGGCTCTATGTCACCCCTTACGCAAACCAGACCGTCTAGGGTCACACGCGTGACAAAAAAGGAGTCCTCATGGGCCGTACCAACTTAGATCCCATCATGACCTTTCCAGATGGATCGCATCTTTTAATCAGCACTGCCTGCTCAAAAGAAGGAAGTTTTTCCTGTGCCTTGTACACAGCAACCATCGCAGCAGATGATCGAGGAACCTTCCGCGTTGTCTCCAACCATCTCGACGCAGCCACGTGTTTGATTGCTCAAGATGACGCTTACAACTACGCTCAACGTCTGTACCCGCGCTCAGCTGAGACAATGAAAAAACCGCCCTATCTCATCTGGCCAGGTCCCGGTCCAACCGGCAATGCGGATGTGTAGCGCATCGTGACTCTTCCTCTCGCACTCCTATGGTACCCACAATCCCAGAACCCAACAGCCCATGTCGCTCCTCGATGAATACGCGCCGTCATGGATGCAGCCAGGGGCTGTAGCTTTTTCTATCCATCCCTGTTAGGATGTCCCTGTTTCACGCGGCGGGCCTCGCATGAAACAGCAAATAGAACGGTCCATCACCGATATTGTTGGTCCCGAGAAGCTGACCGGAAGCTCGACCTAAGCCGCTCCACTGTTCGCGTCTTCGGCCTGTTCCTTCCCATCGTGTGTTTGTTCTCGAGTCTCACACAATATCAATTTCAGAAGGAGGAACCCCCATGGGTTCAAAACTTTATGTCGGCGGGTTGCCCTATGCGGCAACTGAATCACAGCTCACCACCCTCTTCGCCGCGCACGGTACCGTCGAGTCTGCGCGTGTGATCACGGACAAGTTCACCGGGCAATCACGAGGCTTTGGCTTCGTCGAGATGGCCACACAGGAAGAAGCCAAGGCCGCGATTACCGCGCTGAACGGCTCGCAGATGGACGGACGTCCCCTGACTGTCAATGAGGCCAAGCCACAAGAGCCCCGCACCGGCGGCGGTGGCGGTGGCGGTGGCGGTGGTCGTTTTGGTAGTGGTGGTGGTGGTGGTGGTGGCGATCGCGGCGGACGCGGGCGCTTCTAAATAAAATAATGCGGCGACAAGCTGTCGCTGCTGAAGGGGCGCTTCAATTGAAGCGCCCCTTCACGTCCTACCAGTCTCGACTCCAGACCGATTGTCCCAACATACCTCTCAGCTTCGGCAGTTGTCTCGC
>JAWXBV010000246.1:0-6487 GCA_034440335.1 Nitrospirota bacterium
CCCCAGGCCCCACCCCTAGACCCCACCGCTTGAGCAAAGGATTCAGGTCGGCCTGCGTATCCGGATCGATTAGCAGCAGAAGATGGCCGCCCTGTTCCACATAGGTGTGAATCCGTTCTTGTTCCTCTGTGGTCACGGGCCGACGGGGACCGGCGACGACAAGGATGGCGGTGTGATCCGGCACGGCTGGCTCTTTCAGCAAGCTGAGGGTGCCGACATCGTACCCCTGCTTGAACAAGATCTCTCGTGCGGCAGACAGCCCCGTTCGCTCTCGATCATCGAGACTCGGTTCCCCGTGCCCTTCGAGAAAGAGCACGCGTTTCTTGCCGTCTTGAGAGACACGGATCAGGGCACCTGTCAGCTCCGCTTCCGAGGGCGCGTTGACCCGAACGCTCTGCCCGGCGCTTTCAAACACGGCCGTATCGGTTCTGGTAATGCCATATTGCTGGGCGATTTTCGGCTGCCGTTCCGGATCGACGAACTCCACGGAAATCTTCGAACTGGCTTGTCGATAACTATCGAGCCGTTCTTTGTAGGATTGGTAGCCGGGGTCCTTTTCTCTGGTAAAGACGGTGATGGTCACCTCGCGCGGAAGGCTCCGCAGCAGACGATGCGTTTGCGGGGCAAGGGAGAAATTCTGATTCTCCGACAGATCCCAGCGAAGGGAGTGGCGGGCAGCCAGAAAATTGACAATGACAAGGATGCCGACGAAAAGAAGGATCATCAACAAACTGTTCGCCCCTATACGCGTCGAGCGGCGGGTGGAGAAGGCTTTCAGACCACTGACATAGGCGATAACGAACATGATGAGGGAGAGGAGTGCCGCTCCTCCCAGGAGGGCTATCAGCCAGAGTTTCTCCGGAACAAGGCTATACCCGATCGCTCCGGCAGCAGCCAGAGCCAGGCCAATCACGCCGAATGGAATCGTCTTCGCGGTCATTTCCACCGTGCCGAATCCACAACTCGGTGCGCCAAAAACAGCATCAAGGCAAGACTGCTGAAAAAGTATACGAGGTCTTTCGTATCGATCAGCCCGCGCACTAAATGGTCGTAGTGCTCCATGAACGAGAGATACGAGACGGCCTGTCCAACGGCCGTATCCCCGAGCAGTGAGCCCACGCCGGCGAGAAGCCACAAAACCAGTAAGAGGCCTATGCTCACAAAGGCCGCGACGATCTGGTTTTCAGTCAATGCCGACGCCAGCACGCCGACAGAGAGAAAGAGGGCGCCCAGTAAGACGAGTCCCAGGTAGCCGGTCAGCACAGGATACCAATCGAAGTCACAGAAGAGGGCGAGCATGAGCGGCATAAGACCGGTCAGCCCGAGTAAGCCCAGAAAGATAAGAAAGACGCTCAGGAATTTCCCCGCCACGATTTCGTTGATGCCGACCGGAGAGGTCAGCAAGAATTCAAACGTGCGGAGTTTACGTTCTTCGGCGAAAAGCCGCATCGTCAAGATCGGCAGAATAATCAGGAGGATAAACCGTGTGCTCGCAAACAGATTCCGGAAGACCAGATCGTTCAGATTGATTTGGGCGCTTCCCTGCGCCTGCATCAACTGAATCGCTTGGGCTCCGGCAAAGACCACGTAGAGATAGGAGAGCAGTCCCACGATCAGGAGAAACACGGCTCCCACGGCATACACCACGGGCGAGACGAAATACGAACGCAGCTCTTTGGCGATGATGGCTTGCACTGGCGTCATGCTGGCTGGCCTGCCGGTTCTGCTGCGATGACCGCTGCGTCCGACGCAAGGCCTTCCTCCTGTCTGGTCAGTTGGAGGAAGACGTCTTCCAACGTCATGGAAATGGCTTTCAGTTCGAGCAGCCCCCATCCACTGGTGACCGCCAGGCGCGCCACCTCTTCCCGCACATCCCGACCGAGTTCGCATTCCAGGAGAAAGGTACCGGAGGCGCTGCTCGTGAATACGTTCTGGACCCCCTGCACCGCCTTCAAGCGGCTATCAGTGTCCGCGGCGGGAGATTTGAGGGTCAGCGAGATCTTTTCAGACTGGCGCAGGCGCGCGGAGAGTTGCTCGGGTGTGTCTTCGGCCACAATACGCCCGCCGCTGATGATGACGACACGCTGGCACACAGCCGTCGCTTCGGGAAGGATATGGGTACTCAGAATGACGGAATGGGATCCAGCCAGATTCTTGATCAATTCTCTGATCTCGATAATCTGTTTCGGGTCGAGCCCAACGGTCGGTTCATCCAGGATGAGGATCTGGGGATCGTGCAGCAGTGCCTGAGCCAGCCCGACACGTTGGCGATATCCGCGCGAGAGATTCCCGATGAGCCTGTGTTGCACCGTGCCAAGGCCGAGGCGCTCGATTTCACGCTGCATAGACGAGGTGAGAATTTTCCCACCAAGACCGCGGAGGCGACCCACAAACGTCAGATATTCCGTCACCGTCAATTCCTGATAGACCGGCGGAGTCTCCGGCAAGTAGCCGATCCGGCGTTTCACCTCCATCGGCTGGTCCGCACAGTCGAAACCCGCCACCCGAGCCTTGCCTTCAGTGGCCGGCATAAAGCAGGTCAGAATACGCATCGTGGTGGTTTTACCTGCCCCATTTGGGCCTAGGAATGCCAACACCTCGCCTTTGGCGACCGAGAAACTGACGCGATCGAGGGCGGTATGTTGTCCATACCGCTTCGTGATCTGCTGGACTTCAATCATATGTGGTGATGATTGGGATCGGTTGAGTTGGGGAGTGCTGCCGACTGGTTGGTCGTTGTAGCCTCACAGGCAACAGTTCGGTATCTTACTCAGTCGGATTGAGGCAGTCAACATCGAGTTCCAGCGGCCTGCAACTTTACAGGATTTCTCTACCCTGATAGAGTCCGCGCGCGGGGACAGGCCTCCCCAAAGGAATCAAGAAATGACCAGCGTACGTCACGCGAACGGGGTGCTATTCGCCATCACGATACTGATGCTGCTGCTCTGTACTCCGCCTGACGGTGAAGCAGCCAGCGAGCGGACCTATCGGGTTCATGGCCAGGTCATCGCGGTGAACATCGCTCAAACTCCCCACATGATTGTCGTCAAAACCCCGTTGACTACGCATGACGACATGACCGTAGGGGCCAAGGTGACCGCCCAAAGCAGAATTGTACGAAAGGGAAAACGGATCGCGCTTCAGTCCATCAACGTGGGTGAAGGAGTATGGCTGACCTATGTCAAACAGCGGGATGGCGTCTTTGCCAAGATCATCCAAGTCCAATAGCCCTTCTGACTCAAGCCGTTACGGCCATACATTCGGCCTAGGGCTACAGGGTCGAATTGGTAGCTTCGCGAGAAGGAATCGTATGACATTTTCAGACCTATCCCCATCAAGCCGTCCGCGTGAGTGCCGATCGTGGGTTGACTCACACACGTACTTTCTTCTATATATTACGGGACTGCTAAGTGGTCAGGCCAACCAAGATTGTACGGTTTGCTGTCGTACGTTTTCGTACCCGTCTCTCGTAATTTCCTTCATCCAAAAGTAGGGGGTAGGGCTACGCTGTCGGTATTGTAGGGCACTCGGTTGAACGCTACTGTGGGGCATAGAGGCCGAAATCCTGTATGACCGCCGATTCAACCAGTCTCAAGAGGTGGTAGATGATGACCGTTCAAACTCGTAGAAACAGCCGGCAAATATTATGGACGATGGGGCTCAGCCTGGGGATGCTCCTGAGTGCCTGCTCGTGGGTTCCTAAGGGGGCGTCTCAATTGGACGTGGGGATTGAGGATCGTGGGGTGGCCTCTTGGTATGGTGAGTCGTTTCATGGCAGGCAGGCAGCCAACGGTGAGCTATTCGACATGGAGGCATTGACCGCAGCCCATCGAACGCTTCCACTCGGCAGCATGGTCCGAGTCGTGAATTTAGCGAACGGGAAGCATCTCCACGTACGAATTACAGACCGGGGCCCCTACGTCAACAACCGGATATTGGACCTTTCCCGTGGCGCGGCAGCTCTGCTAGGGATGATGGAGGGGGGCCTATCCATCGTCCGGGTGCAGTTAGTTGGGGAACGTCGGCTCGCCGCGCTTCTTTCTTCTGAGGCTCTGGAAACGGCATCGGTCGCCCTCATTCTCGGGCTAGAGCAAGCCCCCTCAGGGACCCCTGGGCCCCTCCCCTCCGCTTGGGAAAATTTCACCCCGCTGCTGGCCTATCCCCTTCGACTGCCTCCAGCCGACATCTGGACCCAACAACGAACACGACGATTGACGGGGATGCAGGCGGCTGATCATACCGATCGTACTGAAATTGCGACCCTCGTTTTTTCTTAGTCCGCAACGGATCAGCCTGGTCACTGGGTTTCCCACGGCGCAGCCTGTGATCGTCTTGCGTCACGCACCGTTCGTCTCTTAACCGAGCGCCTACGTACCATTCGTGATTACTGAAGAGATGTGAGTACCACCCCTCACCTCCACCACACGACCTCTGAGGGACGCACACGGTTCGGCAGCCATTGAGCGGGTCTTGGCTCGCTATCCCTCTATCGTCGTTGCGACCCTCTTCGGCTCACTCGCGACAGGCCACAGCCACAATGATAGTAATCTGGATCTTGCCATCGCCACCACCAGCCCCGTGAGCTCACAGATTCGGATCCAGCTCATCGAAGACCTTGCGGTCGGGTTGGGTCGGTCGATCTGATCGATCTCGCACAGACTCACGAATTGCTCTTGCAGAAAATTGTGACGAAGGGGCCATTGCGAATGGTCTATGAAGAGACAGACGTGATGCCCTCCTGTCGCCGCATTCTCGCGAAAAGAAGGCACGTATGGATCGGGCCCTAGGCGAGGCCAAGATGGAATAGCTCCGACGTTGTGTCGAGCGAATGGAGGACAAGATGCCGTCGCCTGCCGATCACCTGGCACAGAACCCTGACCTGCAAGGCATTATCGTCCTGAACCTTCAGCGTGCCGTCAAACTTTCTGTTGATCTGGCATCCTATCTGATTACCGAAACTGACGCGGAAAACTTGCAAGACAGAGTGCGTGCAATGCCTCTTCGTCCCGACGATGCTGACACAGATCATCCTCAACCACTGAAATCCATCGAAGGTCACGTAGCGCTTCGAAACACACTGCTACGGCCCACGGGGCTGTCCGCGCTACAAAGCTGGCCCAGCCTATCGCGTACCAGGCAGGAGTCCGGGAATGGTATATGTCGATGATGACGTGGAACGAGAGGCGCGAGAGAAATAAGAACGGCCCGCTGAATATGTGACGGGAAGACTCGACTACATTCCTACCACCGTCAGGTAGGTACGAAGGCAACTCGCTGTCTCCCGTCTGGGTAACCTGGGAAACATGTTAGGCAGCGGTCAGCGGGGAAATGTGATCGATCTTACCCTTGATACTGCGCCCAGCCTCCCAAAGATCTATCGCACGCTGGGCATTCAACCAAAACTCCGGGCTGTTACCGAACAAACGAGAAAGCCGCAATGCCATTTCTGGGCTTACGGCACGCCGCTCCCGCAACAATTCATGAACCGTCTGGCGTGAGACCCTGAGAGCTTTGGCAAACCCAGAGACGGTCAACCCATATTCTGGCAAAAAATCCTCTCGCAGCATCACACCAGGGTGAATCGGCCGGACCTTCCGCTCTCGTTTATTCTGGATACTCATCGCGAACCTCTCATCAATGATAATCTGTTATCTCCACGTCAAACGCGTCGCCATCCTCAAACCGAAAGCATATTCTCCATTGGTCATTGATGGAAATGGAGTACTGCCCAACTCTATCCCGCCCCAGCCTATGAAGCCGATTGCTCGGAGGGACCCTCAAGTCATTCACGCTCGTAGCGAGATCCAGATATTCCAACTTTCGTACCGCCCGCTCCCATACTTCTGGCGGGAGCCACTTCGACTTACCGTTCTCGTACAGCTCTTTCGTACGCCTGTCGGCAAAGGTCTTGATCACGCGAGAAGTGTAATGTGGTGCGTGACGCCTGTCAACCCTGGTCTAATGCTGAGTGCGGAAGGATTCGCAGACCAAACAATGACTCCCCACCCATTTTTATTTTCACAACGTATCTACAATTCAAGGTCCGAGAGCCCTGGTGCTTATCCGATGCGGGCAACGGAGCCACATCTTGTACTATGACGCCTGCTCCGATGCCGTGATGATACGACTGATCGTGGCATAGTGCAAGCCAACGGCGTGGCTGATCTCACTGAGCGTATACCCATGTTTGAGATAGGCCTGAGCCATGGCAATATTGCGCGCTGTCTTTGAATCCGTCCCTGCTAGGAGCGTCCTGAGAGGCGGACGATGTACTAAACGTTGCCGCTTGGGAATTTCCCTCGTCGAGCACTCCTGAAGCTGGGGTGCCAGCCGTTCAATGAAGGCCTCGCTGCCTAAGAGGACCTGCCCCTTGACCTCTTCCCAGGGTCCAGGCACACCGATCCCGTCATGCACGAACTTCGCATAGCGCCTCCGAGCAGTGGCTCTGGTGCGGGCGAACTGATCCAACACCCATTCGATGGCTAAG
>JAWXBV010000247.1:0-7317 GCA_034440335.1 Nitrospirota bacterium
CGCATTGGGAGTTGGGACGGAGTTGGCACACTCTTCGATCCGCTTCGGTCTGGGCCGTTTCAACACGGACGATGAGATCGACTATACGATCAAGAAGGTAATCGAGATCGTGACCAAGTTGCGCGAAATGTCCCCGCTATACGAGATGGCAAAAGAAGGCGTCGATTTGAAATCAGTCCAATGGGCTGCCCACTGACCCGGATAGTCAAGAGGAGGATGAACCATGGCCTACAGTGAGAAAGTTGTCGATCATTTCAATAACCCCCGCAATATGGGGAGCTTCAAGAAGGACGAAGAAGGCGTCGGCACCGGCATGGTCGGAGCCCCGGAATGCGGCGACGTGATGAAGCTCCAGATCAAGGTGCAGAACGATATGATCGTGGACGCGAAGTTCAAAACCTTCGGCTGCGGGTCCGCGATCGCCAGCTCAAGCCTCGCCACAGAATGGCTGAAGGGCAAGACGATCGAAGAAGCCCAAAAGATCAAGAACACCGACATCGTACAGGAGCTGAACCTGCCGCCGGTGAAAATCCATTGCTCCGTGCTCGCCGAGGATGCGATCAAGGCCGCCCTCGCGGACTACCAGAAGAAAGCCGATGGAGCCCTGGCCGACGCGAAGTAACGTGAACGAAGGGAGTGTGCCAATGGACACAACAAACGCAGAAATTCAAGCGCCGGTGATTTCACTCAGCGAGGCGGCACTGAAGGAAGTCAAGCGCCTCATCAATGTGCAGGGCCTCACCGAAGGGGGGCTCCGCCTCGGCGTGAAGGGCGGCGGCTGCTCCGGCCTCAGCTACACGATCAACTTCGACGAAAAGATCGGCCAGCACGACCAAGTCCATGACTTCGACGGTGTGAAAGTCATTGTCGACGCCAAGAGCGCCATCTATCTTCAGGGCACACAGTTGGACTTCCAAAAAGACCTCATGGGCGGAAACTTCAAATTCGTCAATCCAAATGCCGACAAGACCTGCGGCTGTGGAGAATCCTTCTCGGCATAACGGCTGTCAACAGAGCATTGCGACCGTCCAGGGGCATGGCAGGCTGCCATGCCCGTCTTGTCAGAATAGGTAGCGGGATGGACCATCAGCACACCCATAGCTCAAGCCCTCGAGAGCTACAGATGGCTCGCAGCATGTGCTGGCACTGCCAATCGGAAATATCCGGTGAGTACTTCTGCGACCGATGCGTCAAGGTCCAGCCGGTGTCGAAAGAACTCGATTACTTCACCTGCATGGGCTTCCCCCGTCGCCTCATGATCGACCAGCACCAGCTGGAAACCAAATTCTACGAACTGAGCCGCGCATTCCATCCTGATTTCTATCAGAACAAGAGCGCTGCCGAGCAGACCATCAGCCTCGGCAATTCAGCGATGTTGAATACCGCGTACCGGACGCTTCGTGACCCAATCGAACGAGCGGAGTATCTTCTCGATCTTGAAGCAGGGTCGGTAAAACAGATTCGAAATTCTCCTCCCGCCGACCTCTTCGAAGAGATTCTTGAACTGCAAGACACATTGAATGAGTACCGAGCTGCCGAGCGGACATCAGGCACCGAGTCAACGCTCCGCACGAAGCTCCAATCGGAACGGAGTACGCTCGAACGGCGGCAACATGACATGGAGGCCGCTCTGCAGCAGCTCTTTGTTCAGTGGGACGCACTCCAAGATCGCGAAGAGGCCACCGACCAAGCAAGAGCCGAGCGCAACCGTATCCTCAAGCAAATGCGCGAAAGTCTCTCCAACCGCACCTACGTCAAAAATATCGTGAACGATCTCATCTCAACCATCGGATAATCACCGCCATGGCTCGTATCGTCGGAATTGACCTCGGCACGACCAATTCATTGGTCGCCTATATGGACATGGGAACCCCGCGCGTGATCGCGGGGCGGAATGAGCGTAATATGGTGCCCTCCGTCGTGGCCATGACCGACAACGGACTCATCGTCGGCGACCCCGCCAAAGAACATCTGACCCGCAATCCCGCCCGCACGGTCTATTCCGTGAAGCGATTCATGGGAAAGAGCCTGGAGGACGTACAGGGCGAACTGACGTACTTCCCCTATACATTAACGGAACAGGGCGGGGTGATCCGCTTCAAACTCGGCGAAAAAACCTATTCGCCTCCGCAGATTTCAGCCATGATTCTCAAAGAGCTGAAACTCAGGGCCGAAACGCACTTGGGTGAGAGTATCACCAAGGCTGTCATCACCGTCCCCGCTTATTTCAATGATAGCCAGCGGCAAGCTACCAAGGATGCCGGCATGATCGCCGGTCTTGAGGTGCTGCGTATCATCAACGAACCGACCGCTGCCTCGCTCGCCTACGGGCTCCAAGAAAAGACCCAAGGCACCATCGCCGTCTACGATCTTGGAGGCGGCACGTTCGATTTTTCGATTCTGAAGCTCAAGAACGGAATTTTCGAAGTCTTGGCCACCAACGGCGACACGCATCTGGGAGGGGACGACTTCGACCGGCTGATCGCCGACCTGCTCATAAAAGAAGTGCGCGAACGACATGGCCTCGATCTCCACGCCTATCCCGACCATATGCAGGCCGTCCGCTTGGAAGCCGAGCGCACCAAGATTCGGCTTTCCGATGTACCGAAAACGATGGCAACGCTCGACCTGCCGGACGGCAAGGGTAGATTTACAAGAGAGCTGACGAGAGATCAGCTTGAATCCCTGACGATGGGCCTGATCGAACGCACGCTGGCGCCCTGCCGCAACGCGCTCAAAGACGCAGAACTCACTCCCGATCGCATCGACGAAGTGGTGCTTGTCGGCGGGTCCACACGCATGCCGCTCGTTCGGCAACGTGTCCAGGAGTTATTCGGGAAGACCCCGCACTGCGAACTGAATCCAGACGAAGTTGTGGCCCTCGGCGCGGCCGTGCAGGCCGATATTTTGAGCGGCGGCACCACCGACATGCTGTTGCTGGACGTCACCCCGTTATCGCTCGGCATCGAAACGATGGGCGGCGTGATGAGCAGTGTGATTCGGAGAAATACAACCATTCCGGCTAGCGCAAAAGAGATGTTCACGACTTATGTCGACGGCCAGACCGGCGTGGACATTCACATTCTCCAAGGCGAACGCGAGCTCGCGAAAGATAATCGAAGCCTGGCGCGATTCAGACTCAAGGTGCCCCCCTTGCCCGCCGGTGTGCCACGAATCGAAGTCACGTTCTTGATTGACGCAAACGGCATTCTCAATGTACTGGCGAAGGACATGCGGACGGGACAAAGCCAATCTATCGAGGTCAAGCCGTCCTACGGTTTGTCGGACAGTGAAGTGGAGCACATGATCGAAGATTCATTCAAGTTTGCCGCGGATGATGTCTCCGCCCGCAAGTTGATCGAAGCGCGACTGGATGCCGATGCATTGATTACGACGACGGAGAAATCCCTCCTGGAGGGAGGCCATCTCATCGCATCAGACCACATTGCCGCCACTCGTGCCGCACTGGTAGCGTTGACCGCTGCCAAGGACGGCACAGATCCGCGCGCCATCCGCGCACGGATGGCGGACCTTGAGCAAGCCGCACAGCTTCTGACCGTCACACTCTTGAACGATTCGCTCACGAAGGGGCTGCAGGGGAAAAAGGTCTCTGAGGTCATGTAGCAACGGTCCCGTACCGATGCCATGATCGGCATAGAACGGGAACATGAGGAGTGGATATGGATCTGAAGTGGCAGGATACTGAGGATATTGCGATCCGTTTAGTCGAAGAACATCCGGAATCGGACCCCCTCACCGTTCGATTCACCGACATGCATGCCTGGATCGTGGCACTCACAGACTTCAAGGATGACCCCAAGAAATCGAACGAGAAAATCCTCGAAGCGATCCAGATGGCTTGGCACGAAGAGTATCAGGACTCGAAGGCCTGATTCGTTGCCCCCCTCCTCCAAGTAATACTGAAGTCCGTCGGCCTCAATAGTGTTTCCTCCGTCTGCGAGCAGCCTACCGTCTGCAACTCATTGTAATGCTGGTTTAAATTAGCGTGAGGCGAGGCGACTGGCGAGGGAGTGGCTCCCTCTGCGAGCCAGGTCCTCCCCCTCCCTTTGGGGCATTGTGGAACAGAGAGAGTTCAGGATAAATAAGGCTAACTTCTCAATCGAACTGGAGCCTTTCCGATGTCCAATGTCTTGAACTTGAGTGCGCATACGAGCGACGAAGAATTGCAACACATCACGAACTTATTGCTCTTTCACTTCGTTGAGCAAAACGGCGGACAGATTCAATTTAAGCTGGAAGATGCCCACCGAGTTCGCGAAAGCCTGACAACCAAGATGATCCAAATGCAGGTGGGAAACGAAGTGCGATTGCGCATCATTGATCGCCTGCCGGAGCTACAGTAGCCCAGCCCCTTAATTTCGATAACCCTTACCACGTATCTTTCATCTAGATTGATGATTGGAACCACACGTTGACCCTCATTGCTTTTGAGCGATAGACTCCACGCGCAAATGCTTGTCCTTTGATTTCGGATCAATTCGTGGCAATGCAAGGAGGATTTCTCATGCCAGACATGGCATCTATTTCAGTCGTCCTCAGCAGCATAAAGACCGCAACCGACATCGTAAAGCTTCTCCGGGAGACGGATGTCTCTCTGGAAAAGGCTGAAACCAAACTCAAGCTGGCAGAGCTGGTAGGGGCCTTGGCTGACGCCAAACTTGAGTTGGCCGAAGTGCAAAATCTTCTTCTGGATAAAGACAAGAAGATCATGACTCTAGAGCAAACACTACACACGAGAACAAATGTTCTATGGGAGTCACCCTGGTACTGGTGCGTGGACGGAGGGAAGAAGGATGGCCCGTTTTGCCAACAGTGCTATGACAAGGAATTCAAGCTTATTAGGCTGCAAGATTACAGAAATGGTTATTGGGGGTGTTTGAGCTGTAAGAATAGTTATGATCCTGGGAGAGGCGGAACTGGTATCGTCCGAGCGGAAACAGAATATTTCTAGTTACGCATTATGAGTTATCGTGCCTGTGGGACGACTGATGTAAGTATCCTCAATCTTAATGTTACAGATCTCATTACATATCGCCATCCCCGACTCCGAAATCGACATCCATGCGATGCGCTCTCAGGGTGCCGGCGGGCAGAACGTGAACAAGGTCTCGTCTGCCATTCATTTGCAGTTCGATGTTGTTGCATCGTCGTTGCCGCCGTTTTATAAAGAAGAGTTGTTGAAATTGAAGGACCATCGCATCTCTGAAGAGGGTGTGATTACCATCAAGGCTCAGCAGTATCGAAGCCAGGAACGGAATCGAGAGGATGCACTCACTCGGCTGAGCGAACTCATTCAAAGTGTGGCCATCCCCCGCAAGAAGCGCAGAGCCACGAAGCCGACGAAGGGTTCGAAGCAACGGCGGTTGGAGAGTAAGACAAAGCGAGGCCGGTTAAAGACGCTGCGGGGCACTCTGGATGAATAACACGAGCAGCGTCGCTCGTATCTCATCTCTCGCAGGACAAATCCTGCGCTTCACGAGATACGTTTCACATCATTCGACCGACGCCAGCGACCCCAGAATATGGTACCCGCCATCAACATAGATCACCTCTCCGGTAATGCCACGTCCTAGCGGACTGACCAAAAATAACGCCGTGTCGCCGACTTCGCCTTGTTCCGTTGCGCGCCGAAGCGGAGCGAACTGTCGGTGGTGATCCACCATCTTGCTGATTCCGGAGACGCCTCGAGCAGCGAGCGTCTTAATCGGGCCGGCTGAAATAGCATTCACGCGAATGTTCTTAGGACCGAGGTCGTGGGCCAGATAGCGGACGGTGGCCTCGAGCGCGGCCTTGGCAACCCCCATGACGTTGTAATGCGGCACGACCCGTTCCGCGCCGAGGTAGGTGAGTGTGACGACAGAGCCTCCATTGCTCATTAACGGCAGTGCCGCTTTTGTCACGGCAACGAGTGAATAGGCGCTCACGTCGAGTGCCGTGGCAAACCCTTGCCGCGTGGTATTCACGAACTGGCCGGTGAGTTCTTCGCGTGGGGCAAAGGCGACGGAATGGACGAGAAAGTCGAGCATGCCAAACTCCTTCTGAACCTGCTCCATTAACGCCGCAATCTCGGCATCGTTCCCCACATCGCAGGGAAAGGCTTTCGCGCCCGGCATGCTGGCAACAAGTTCCTCGACGTTTTCCCTCAGTCGCTCGTTCTGATAGTTGAAGATAAGCTGCGCCCCTTGGCCTGCCGCCGATTGGGCAATGGCCCAGGCGATGCTGTGCTTATTCGCCACGCCGATGATGAGTCCATTTTTACCGTCCAGTAACATGGTGTGCCCCTGTATAGGATGGTGAATAGTCTAATCGTGAATCTCATGAAGCGCACAGTAGAGCAAGAGACCAATGCGCGTCATGCTTGGGCGGTGAAGATAGCACGATTTAATGCGTGGCGCTAGGAAGAGAGTGAGGGGGAGGACTAGTTTGCCTTGGCAGCATTCGCTTTGAGCTGCGCCAACACTCGTGCCGCTTCAGGGGTGAAGTCACCCAGCTGCTGGGCTTGAGCAAGATCCAGCGCCTCGGATGCGAGCAAGAGAGCCTCACCATGGCGACCGTTCTCACAATAGCTCTCAGCCAGGCTGAGCCTCGCGTTGACAGACTGCGGTCCCTTCTGGAGTACGTACCGGAGAATATTCTCGCCCTTTTCCCTGTCTCCCCCGAGCAAAAAAGGAAGTCTGACCAGGAAGGCCCCCTTGGCCGATAAAGCATCAAGATGATCAGGTGCGAGCTCCAGTGTCCGGTCAAGCTCTTTCATCATGCGGCGGAAACCCATGACCGATGTGATGCTCAGTTCCCCATCGATCCTCATTAACTCGCCCAAGTTACAGAACAGGGCAAAGTGCGCGTCGGCCGATCGATCGTCCAAGGCCACAGCTTGTTCCCCCAAAATCTGGCCTTTCTCGAAATGGCCGATTCGGCTGGT
This sequence comes from Nitrospirota bacterium, assembly GCA_034440335.1. Lineage (GTDB taxonomy): Bacteria > Nitrospirota > Nitrospiria > Nitrospirales > Nitrospiraceae > Palsa-1315. The sequence continues at coordinate 6,944 of JAWXBV010000247.1, forward strand.
ACGGTCTTGAGTGACACGACCTTCATAGCATTCTTTCATTGCCCCGTGACTCAATAACGGGGATGATTGTTGCGCCAGGAGGACAGTGGGACTTGCTAAAAGGCAACAGGTGAACAGACCAAGCAATGTGTGCTTCATTTTCCTCTACCAGTTAAAGGGGAACCGATAGGCGGGACTGCTCGATACAGCAATCCCAAGAACAAATTCAGAACGGCGTGTATATCATAACTAGTGAGAAATTTACTACAGCTGACTCAGGCGCTCTACCACGATCGTCCCCTTGGTCGCATCTCGATCGGGTTTGTGTGTCGCCTTGCGCAGCGCGCGGAACGCCATGAGCATCGCTCGATATGAATAATAGGCATTCCGACCGC
>JAWXBV010000248.1:0-3185 GCA_034440335.1 Nitrospirota bacterium
CGACATGTTCAATGGGAGTCGTGGGCAAGATTCCATGGCCCAGGTTGAAGATATGTCCCGGACGACCGCCGGCCCGGCGCAGAATATCTTCCACGCGCCGTTCGATTTCATGCAACGGCGCAAACAACGTGAGGGGGTCGAGATTGCCCTGTACTGCCACATCATGTCCCACCGTTGCCCAGGCCTCGTCCAGGTTGATGCGCCAGTCGACTCCAATCACATCGCCGCCCGCCTCCCGCATCTGACGCAGCATCGCCGAGGTACCGGTGCCGAAATGAATCATCGGCACGCCTTCTCGTTTTAGCCCCTCAAAAATCAATTGGACATGCGGCATCACATATTCGACATAGTCGCCGACCGAGAGGCACCCCACCCAACTGTCGAACAATTGAATCGCCTGTGCGCCGGCCTTGATCTGCCGCCGCAGATAGCCGGTAATCACCCGCGCGAACTTGTCCATGAGTTGGTGCCAGGCCTTCGGCTCGTTGTACATCAACTGTTTGGTGAGGAGATAATTTCGTGAACTTCCACCCTCGATCGCATAACTGGCCAGTGTAAACGGCGCCCCGGCAAATCCAATCAACGGCACTCGTCCGTTCAGAGCGAGCCGAGCCTGACGGATGGCTTCGGCCACATAGTCGAGTTCACCCCCATCGATGACATTGAGTCGTTCGATATCGGCCTGGTTTCGTACCGGATTGTGGATGACTGGTCCCTCGCCTGCTGCAAATTCTAGGCTGAGCCCCATTGGTTCAAGCGGCAACAGGATGTCGGCAAAAATGATGGCGGCATCGAGCGGGAAGCGATCGATCGGCTGGAGCGTGACCTGGGCGGCCAACTCGGGCGTCTTGCACAACTCGAGAATCGAGTGCTTCGCGCGGAGCGCACGATATTCTGCCATATACCGGCCCGCCTGGCGCATGAACCAGACAGGTGTACAATCGACCGGCTCTCGCCGGCAGGCTTTGAGGAAACGATCGTTGATCATTTTGGCATTCTAGAGACGAGGGGGCGAGGGTGTCAATTCGCAATGCGTGGGTGAACGTGATGTGTAATGGTGGAGTGGAGTCTGTATACAGAGTAGGCGTCCCGTTGGTTCCGGCGAGACAAAAAAAGAAGATGATGTGTCGCACAAGCCTTGGTTGACAGGGTGTGAAGCTCTCTACTAGACTCAGAAGCTCGCTCCCGGTGGGGGGGGAGAGTCAATTAGATCAATGAGGTATACAGGGAGGCTCGAATTCGGATGGCGAAAAAAACGACAGGTGAATCGGACGAAACCAGACTGAAAAAGAAGGTGGCGGCGAAATTGGCCGACAATAAGAGCCCCAAAGAGGATGAGGCCCTCCGTTCGCTACAGAAGCGGCTGCGGCGGACACAGCGGAAACGGCGTACGGTCGCGCTACGCAAGAAAAATGCGTCGAGCAAAAAAACGGCGGCTCCTGCTGCGAAGTAGTCATCCTGCCGAGCAGTTGACGGGCCAATGAATAGTCCGGGGTAAGGTAGGACGAATGGAACCATCACGACCGATAGAAGAGGGTACGACTCCCGCTGTGTCAGAGACGGTGACCGACGCACTCACCGATCAGGTGGCGGCGGAGTTTACGGGGGAGCAGCCGGTACCAGGTGAGCCGACAGCGGAATCGACTGAGCAGGTCGTCCTTGAAGAAGAGAAAGTCAAGGATGAGATCGAGATCCAGATCGATCTGCTCAAGGATCCAGATTGGGTGGTTCGTCGCGAGGCCGCCATCACGCTCGGAGAAATGGGCGATGAGCGCTGCGTAGAACCGCTGGGTCGCGCATTGCGAGATGGGGACTGGCAAGTCAGGGAAGTGGCGATCGAAGGGTTGGGACTGATCGGCTCTCCTGCCGTCGAGCTCCTGATCAAGTTGCTCCGCGATTGGGACGTGCGGAAATATGCGATTGCCGCGTTAGGGAAGATACGCGACGAGCGTGTGCTCGATCCTCTGATGATGCAGCTGCGGAACGACGAGTTCAAAGACGATGCGCTCAACGCGTTGGTCGAGCTGGGTCAACCGGCGTTGTCTCGATTGGTCACCGCGTTGAAAGACAAAGACGAGAATATTCGGAAGCAATAAGTGCTGGCGTTAGGCCGGATCAAACATGCTGAAGCGATTGACCCGCTTATCGACATGCTCTCCGACAGCGATTGGTTTACACGCTTAACGTCTGCGGCGGCACTCGAAGCAATCGGCGATGACCGAGGTCGCGAAGCGATCAAGCCGTTGATGAAGGATCCGGATATGGTCGTCCGTATGCGGGTGGAACGGATCCTTGCCAAATGGAAGAAACAGCCGGCTAGCGCGTAGCAGGACACTGAAAAAGCCAGCCAGCGGCGTTCTCGCATCGCTCAGAGACTCAACGTACCGAAGTGTACGTCTCGCCTCTTCGCTCGCTGCGGCCTTGCTGACAGCCTTTTTGAGCATCCTGCAGCCACAGAAGCCGTGAAGGGTGAAACGTGAACTGCTCGGAGCCCCCCTCCGAAACCTTTCACGGATCACCTTTCACGGATCCGTTACTTGTTCAACTGCCGGTCAACCTCTCGCTGAATGTCATCGAGCTTCTTGATCGACACCGCCTTCCCCATCGACAACGGGAGTTGTACTTCACGGAGCGTTTTGGCCAACGCCTTGATGGCGAGGGTCGGCTCCTCGTGCTGCGCGCCCTTTGCGGCATGGTCCAATGTCGTAGCCGCCTCGCCGAGTTGCTTGGCGGCTTCCTGAGGATGTTTCTCGAACAGTTCTGATTTCGCCTGCACCACCCGTGACTTGGTGTCGAGTAGGCTCTGCCGCCTGCGCAGGTCGCTCTCGATTCCCATCGTGGTGTGCAAGATGTTGCGCGACGTGGTTGTGAGCGAATGTTGGAGGTCCGAGACCGTTTGTTGCAGCGTGCCGACGGGGCGTTGGCCGAAGAAAAACCCGAGACCGAACGATCCGGCTGCCAGGATCAGCGCGGCAATCAATTTCCACATGAGGCGATCCTTTCGGCTAGCAAGTGGTGGAAGAACTCAGTGTGTGCTCAAAACTCACTGTGACTCTTACGGAAGAGTGACAGCACAAGAATGGTTCGCAGGATGCTCAAAAAGGCCGTCCAGCGCGGCCGCAGCGAGTGAAGACCGGAGGCGTACCCTCTGGGGTACGTTGAGGATCTGAACGATGCGAGAACAA
>JAWXBV010000249.1:0-3955 GCA_034440335.1 Nitrospirota bacterium
CCGACCGCTCCAAAACTCTGCGCCAGGGCGACGAAATCCGGGTTACCGAACTCAACACCGGAAGTCCTCCCGAACTTCATCTGCTGTTTCCATCGGATGACCCCGTAGCCGTTATCCCGCCAGATCAGCACCACGAGTGGAAGGTGCAGTCGCACGGCGGTCTCCAGTTCCTGGACATTCATCAGAAACCCGCCGTCCCCTGTCACAGCCACGACGCGCCGGGAGGGAAACAGGAGCTTGGCCGCAACCGCCCCAGGCAGCGCCATGCCCATCGCCGCAAATCCGTTCGAAATGATGCACGTGTTCGGCACCTCGCAGGGAAACATCCGGGCCATCCATAACTTGTGCGCCCCCACGTCGCAGATGACCAGATCGTCCGGTGCCAGCGCCTGTCGCAGATCACGAACGATATGCTGAGGTCGCAGGGGCCAACCAGGTGGCTGTGCCCACTCCCTTTCGTATGCGGTCTGCACCAGCCGGCGGCTCTCTTCGGCCCACACGTGATCGAACGGAGCAAGCTTCCCGCCGATTTGATCGAGGGATAACGCAATATCTCCCAATACGCCGACATCCACAATATAGTGCGCATCCACTTCGGCAGGCGACACATCCACATGAACGATATGCTTGTCGCGGTTCGGATTCCACAAACAGGGGGCGTATTCCACAAAATCATAACCCACCGCCACAACAGCATCGCTCTGCTCGATCACCACAGACGGATAATCCCGCATCTGCAATCCAATCGTATAGAGAGACAAGGGATCGCTGTCTGGAACGACACCCTTGCTCATGAACGTGTGGACCACCGGCACATTCGCCTGTCGGGCGAACCGCCTGACCGCATCATGCGCCTGTCCCCGGATCACCCCGTTGCCGACCAAGAGGATCGGTCGACGCGCCTGAGCCAAGATCTCGACAGCCCGGTTCACTTGACGTGCCAGCGGCTCCTGCAAAGACGGCGCCTGCACGCGTAACGGCCCATCCAACTCACCATCACTCACCGTTTCCGCCGCGACGTCCTCCGGCAGCTCCAGATGAGTCGAGCCGGGCTTTTCGGTCTGCGCGACCTTGAACGCTTTGCGCACCGTTTCGGCGATAGTCCGGGGGTGAAAGATCTCGGCGTTCCATTTCGTGACCGGCTTGAACATGGACAAGACGTCGATGAACTGATGCGATTCTTTGTGCATCCGATCCAGCGAAGCTTGTCCTGTGATCGCGACCAACGGCGCACGATCCAGATATGCGTCTGTCACTCCGGTGAGCAAATTGGTTGCACCAGGCCCTAAGGTGGAAAGACAGACCCCGGCCTTTCCCGTCAGCCGCCCATGGACATCGGCCATGAAGGCCGCGCCTTGCTCATGTCGGGTAGCAATAAACCGGATCTGCGAATCCACGAGCGAGTCCAAGACATCCAGCGTCTCTTCTCCGGGCACGCCGAAGATCCACTGCACTCCTTCATTTTCCAGACAACGCAGCAGTAGCTCCGACCCTTTCATGATATTCCCCTCTTCTGGTCCATCTGGTTGATCTGGTTTATTTGGTTTGCCTGGTTAGTCTGATTCAACCAAACAAACGAGACAAACCAAATGAACCAGATCAACCCTCGCCCGTCCCGCCTGTCTCGCGTGTCTCGCTCGGCTATCCTGCGGGAGTGTGCCCTGACCAGATAATCACATCACGAAACGGCGAAGCAATAAGAATGGGCCAGACCATGCACAGCTTGATTGGCACGAGGTCAAGAAGGTGGACCATTACTACTTGTCCGTAGATGCGATGACGCAGCCGATGACGGAGCAGGAATTCGACCACTTGAAATTTATTCTTTCGCCATCAACTCTCGTTTCTTCACATTCCTGCATTGTCGTCCGGTCGGATGACTTGGTACTGGTAAAGTGTGCGTCGTGGGGGGCTAGCGAAAGCCGAACGATTCTGGCATCATGGGGACATGCCAAAGCCAAAAGCCAAGAAGCAGTCAAAAAACAATCCCACCGATCCCAACCTGCTAGCCCGTTCCGAGGGAAAAGCGACGATCGGTTCAGCCATCGCTCCCAAGAAGCCCCTCAACAAACAACCTCGCACTCGAAAATCTAAACACTAGCGTTCATCCCCCCCTATGGGGTCTTCATGCGGATTGAAGACTATGCCCTCATCGGCGATACCCAGACTGCCGCCCTCGTTGGGCGGAACGGTTCGATTGACTGGCTGTGCCTGCCTCGTTTCGACTCCGGCGCTTGTTTTGCCTCACTTCTTGGCGATCGGCAGCATGGCTGCTGGCGGGTGAGTCCAGACGCGGAGGTGCGACATTCGCGTCGGCGCTATCGGCAGTCCACATTAATCTTAGAGACGGAATTTGAGACCGATGACGGCGTGGTGCGGCTCGTGGATTTTATGCCGCCCCGCAAAGGGAATCCTGTCGTCGTACGGATTGTCGAGGGGCTTTCCGGCCAGGTGCGGATGCGGATGGAGCTTGTGATCCGGTTGGACTATGGGTCCGTGATTCCGTGGGTCCGCACTCGCGAAGGCGTCCTCTCTGCGGTCGGCGGTCCTGATGCGCTCTATCTCCATACCCCAGTCGTCACGCGGGGCGAGCAGCTGACCACTGTGGCTGACTTTCAAGTTTCGAAAGGACAGCGCGTCCCCTTTGTGCTGATCTGGCATCCTTCGCATGAACCGGCACCTGAGCCCCTCGATCCGGAAAGGGTGCTACGAGAGACTGAGGCCTGGTGGCTGGATTGGGCGAGCCGCTGCACCTATGAGGGCGAGTGGCGTGAGCAGGTGCTGCGCTCGCTCATCACGCTTAAGGCTCTGACGTATGCGCCAACTGGCGGAATTATGGCAGCGCCGACTACCTCGCTCCCGGAAGCACTTGGCGGAGTGCGCAACTGGGACTATCGCTTTTGCTGGCTGCGTGATGCCACCTTCACTCTCTATTCACTGATGGCTGCAGGGTACAAGGACGAGGCTTGCAGTTGGCGCGATTGGCTGCTTCGAGCGGTCGCGGGTGACCCGGAAAAACTTCAGACCATGTATGGGCCGGGAGGCGAGCGTCGCTTGACTGAAATTCAGCTTCCATGGCTTCCAGGTTATGAAGGATCCTCTCCGGTTCGGATCGGCAACGCCGCTGTGAGCTAGTTTCAGCTTGACGTGTATGGAGAAGTGATGGATACGCTGCACCAGGCCCGCCGCATCGGTGTCGGTATTGATTCGGATGATGATTCCTGGGCGTTGCAACGACGATTGCTCGAGTTCTCGAAAGTGGATGGAAGCTGCCGGACGAAGGCATCTGGGAAGTACGGGGTTCCCGGCAGCATTTTACACATTCCAAAGTCATGGCGTGGGTCGCAGCGGACCGTATGGTCAAGGGAGTGGAGAGCTTCGCCTTGTCGAGAGACGTGAATCGCTGGAAGCGACTGCGAGACGAGATTCATAAGGAGGTCTGCGAGAAGGGGTATGATCCGGATCAACGAACCTTTACTCAGTACTATGGTTCAAAGGAGGTCGACGCGAGTCTTCTCATGATTCCGCTCGTGGGCTTCCTCCCACCCGAAGACGGACGCGTTCGAGGAACCGTGGAGGCAATCGAACGCGAACTGTGCGAGGACGGATTTGTGCGTCGGTATCAGACAGAAACATCACGTGGTGTGGATGGTCTTCCTCCGGGGGAGGGCGACTTTCTCGCCTGCACCTTCTGGCTGGCAGATAATTATTGGCTCCTCGGCCGTCATCAGGAAGCGCGACAGTTATTCGAACGTCTCCTAGCCCTCTGTAATGACGTGAGGAACAGGATTCGGGGTCAGGCATGACTATTGACTTATGAGGAGCGCGGATTAAGGCAGTGAGAGAAAACCGGGATATTCTATTTTTCGCGTTTGGATTGACATTCACTGGCGGCAGCAGCTCGTTACGTAAATCTCAGTCTCTGTCCTTCAATATCTTTCCCGCCTCAGCAACC
>JAWXBV010000250.1:0-3688 GCA_034440335.1 Nitrospirota bacterium
ACCCCGTCACCCGGAGAACAGGTCTGGGGTGCGATCTTCGACGTGACCGATGAGGATCTCAAGCTGATGGACCGCTTCGAAGACGATGTACCCCCGAGCGCGTTTCGCCAGGTCCAAGTCACCGTGCTGACGGAAACCGCGGAGAAAATCCTCGTCACCACCTATGCCGCCACTCCCATTGGCAAGTTTAAACCCAAAGCGCACTATCTCGATTGGGTCATGAAGGGCCTCAAACATTGGAAACTACCAGAAGAGGCCGTCGAAACGTGGAAGTCGTACGCACCGCAGTAAAATAGCTTTCAGCCAACAGCCATCAGCATTCAGCTCTGTCATCAAGATAACTGAACGCTGATGGCTGAAAGCTGACTGCTTTTTATCGATCATCAAAAGGAGAACCCATGCCGAAGCCCAAGTATCATATCGTCGTCTGCACCAACGCCCGCCCCCCTGGCCATCCAAAGCCCTCCTGCGGCAGCGCCGGATCAGCCTCGCTCCTCATGGCCTTTAATATGGGCCTCATGCAGAAGGGTGTCATGCCAGGCGAAGTCCTCGTCAGCGGTTCTTCATGCCTCGGCCCTTGCGAACAGGGACCGACCGTCGTCGTCTATCCGGACGCCACCTGGTATTCCAAAGTGACAGAAGCAGATGTGTCGACGATCCTGGACGAACACATCAAGGGCGGCAAGCCTGCAGCCAAGTTGAATCCAGACTCAGTCTGGAAGTAGCGCTAAAAAACTCAACGCGAGGATGATCAAAAAGGCCGTCAGCAAGGCCGCAGCGAGCGAAGGGCCGAGGCGTACCCTCCGGGGTACGTTGAGGCTCTGAGCGATGCGAGAACGCAGCTGGCAGCATTTTTCAGCATCCTGTAAAAAGTATGAGAAGCCACGCTGCTGACGAACACAAATCCCATGCTCCCAAGTCAATTGGGTGCATGGTCATTACCTGTAGCGACACGCGGACTCCCGACACCGATACCAGCGGACAACTCATCCACAAGCTTCTCCGACAGTTTGGGCACAACGTCGTCTCTTACCATTTGGTGAAGGATGAACCGGCTCTGATCAAAGGCCGGATCGCCGAGGGCCTGGCAAACGAGGCGGTCCAGGCCATCATCATCAATGGCGGGACCGGCATCTCAACGCGAGACTCAACATTTGAAGCGGTCGACGCCATGCTGGAGAAACGACTGGTGGGATTCGGCGAGATCTTCCGCTACTTGACCTACCAGGACATCGGCTCACCGGCCATCATGAGCCGCGCCACCGCTGGCATCATTAACGGCCGTGTCCTCTTCTCAACCCCAGGCTCCGAGAACGCCGTCCGGCTGGCGATGGAAAAGCTGATCATTCCGGAGCTTGGTCACCTCGTCAAAGAACTGACCAAGTAGTCCACCAGGTAAATTGTTTTGGTAATCCATGGTCTTCTCATGCCCCCTACTATACTCATGGATTTAGCGGTCTTCCCGTCTTTAACGCATTTCCCACCGCTTGCTGAATATACCCAATCCCCTTGTACTTCTTGAAAGGCAAATGAATACGACAACCAGTTTTGTCAAAAGCTTGCTGTATCATAAGCCCATAGTCTGCTCCACCGATCACAACGATTTTCTTGAAGTTGAATAGATGCCTTTGTCGCATCTGCTGTCGCAACTCATCTGCCAGGATGGGATGAGTCGAGGGCTTGAGGAAGGTTACATTATAGTTTCGAATTTTTTTGTCAGGATCAAGAAATCCATACTTCGCTGATAAGATCACCCACTGATCTGCAAAGCATTCGGCATACGCTCGGTTCATCCTGAAATAAGAGCTAACATACGCATCTTTTGCAGCCGTCGGACCAGCAGCAGGATTTCTATCCCAAATCTTCTTTTGCCCACACTGAACTATTGCCAGCGTTGACATCAGCGAAATTTCACAATCCTCTCAGTCTTCTTAATCAGACCATCTAAGTGTCGCATCTGTCGCTCACTAAGACACGGTGCACTCAAGTGCTGCACTAACCAAAGACCGTTATCCCGGATTAAAGGTTTCGGTGAATGCAACCCAAGCCATTTATTAGAAGGCCCGCAGGACTCACAGCCAGCACATGTGCCAATTAATGCACTCTCCAAACCAGAACTGCCAATGCGAGTCCGTTCATTCCGTACAGATACAAATCGAAATGCGAAGCGTTCACGAATAAGATCCGTAATCTTCCTCTCAATCGTCATTTCATGAGCTATGTCACGCTGACGTTTATACTTGGCCCGGTTTGCGGATGTTGTGAAATCGACTTCCCATAACTCCCTGTACTCATCCTTGTTTTTATTTAATAACGCTCTTCCAAGATTTTTCCTGAAAATACTTCGGTCTTTTGGAGCAGGTTTTGTCTCGTCAAACTTCATTTTCGCATCAACCAGCAAGTAATGTTCGCTGATCCAACTTCTAAAATTTCCGTCCTTATGCGTGCCAATGCGGACGATTCGTGGAATGGGGCCACCGTGCCCCCATTTCTCACCCCGTTCATAGAAACAATAGATGCCGTTATCAGGCAATTGATCGAGTTGAAATGGGAATTGAATCAGCGGAAGACACTTAAGTCGTTCATGTAACCATTGACAGGTATAGGACATTGGAACTACTCACAGATCTAGGGCTTAAAGAGCATCAGGAGCTTTATTGAAGGATGCTCAAAACGGTGAGCCAACGAGGCCGCAGGGAGCATGACGACTGAGGCGGACCCTCTCGGGTACGTCGCAGGGAGGCATGCGACTGAGAACGAAGCCGCGGAACGGCGCGTCTTGGCGCGCCGGGGTTGGGCGGGTGAGAAACATCGCCGTTGTCAGCATCCGCCTAGTCTTGGAAAATCTTCGGTTCCGAGTACCCCGCCTCCGGACTAATCTTCGATTGCGCATACCGCTTATAAAACAACAACAGGTCGCGCACCGAGATCACCCCGACAATCTCGCCCGCTTGCGTGACGCCAAGATGGCGCACGCCTAAGTCACCCATCATATCCTGAGCATCGTCTACCGATTGACTCCCCTCGATCGTGCAAATGGGGGTCGTCATAATCTTTTCGACGGTGAGCTTGCCGAGAGGCTTATTTGCCGCCACCGCACGCCTCACAATGTCAGTATCTGTGACAATCCCAACCAGCTTCTTCCCCTTCTTCACAAATAGCGATCCCACCCGCGCAGTCTTCATTTTCTTGGCCGCGCTCACAATCGACACGGCAGGCCCCACGGTCTTGGGCTGTTTGCTCATGATCTTCGCCACTGTAGACATATTATCCCCCTTATTGGATTGCAGATGAACGCACTAGTAGTGCTTCTCACATTGTAAGCAGTATCTTACCGAAGAACTTTCGACTTAACATCAGTTCCTGTGCCGCGCGAGCCTCCTGTAGTGGGAACGTACGGTCGATCACCGAAATCAAGCGACCCTGGCCCATGAGTTCCGCCGCTTTCACCAGTTCTGCACGCGTCCCCATATAGGAGCCCTTGATCGTCAGCTGGCGGGAAAACACGTAGCGCAGATTGAGCTTCACGTCTCCCCCAGTCGTGGCGCCGCACGTAATCAAACGCCCACCTTTCGCCAGTGAATGGAGGCAGGTGTCCCACACCTCCGGACCGATATGTTCGATCACGACATCCACACCGCGCCCTTCGGTCAACAGCTTCACACGCTCAGCCACCTTCTCCTTCGTG
>JAWXBV010000251.1:0-11007 GCA_034440335.1 Nitrospirota bacterium
TGAAATTCAGAGGTCGAACCTGAAACTTGGAACCTGAAACTAGAAACTCCACTTCCGGACGAACGACGTTTCACGCATCGAAGACGCTTCACGCGCAAGCATAGCGGATCCGCGATTGCAGCAGAAACGTTCATGAGTATCATGCGGGCTACTAGGCACGTCTGTGTAAATCTTGTTTCAGAGAGGCCACGCGCAGCATATTTCACCCTCACAGATCTTCTTGATATAGTAAGGCTCAGTCACAGACGATCTCCCTGCTTCTTAATCGATAGTGCCCGTTCACATGCGCCACACGTCAGCCTGGCCCCGATTGTACTCCTATACCCTACTCCTTGCGGGACCGCTTGTTGTGACATTGACGATGGGGTCCTTCACGTTCGCCGAGAATCCATCGTTAGGTTCAGAGCAGCGCGTCGCCGAACAGGCAACAACAGCGTGGGAGAGTGGCGCGATCGCCTCAGCGATTGACATCCTTGACCAAGGGATCCACGACCACCCTGAAGCACTCACACTCCAGAAAATACGTGCTGATATTCTCACCACGGTCCGAGACCCCCAAGAAGCGGTCGCGGCCTATGAAACGATCCTCGCCACAACACCGGCTGCGCTGGATGTCCGATGGGCCAAGTGGACTGTGTTGATTCGGTCGGGACAGGGGGAGGAGTCCGTTGCCGAGTTAGGCCGCATCGCAGAATTCGATGTTCAGAATCCCTTGGTCCATCTGCGGCTGGCGCAAGAGCTCCGAAAACTTGACCGCCTTGAAGACTCGCTCGAATCCTATAGGAAGGCCGTAGAACTCGTTCCGGATATGCTCGGCTGGCGATTAGCGTTGGCCCGAGCGCGGTTCGACGTCTTGGATTACGAAGGCGCGGACCGTGATGTGCGCCATGTGTTGCACCACGCGACTCCTGGTTCTCCACTGAAACTTCCTGCCGAGAATTTGCTCTCACAAATCAATGGATCCTCCATCGATCGAGGTCGGCGCTTCGACCCCGTGCTGACCAAAGACATGACCGGAGCCCAACGCAAGGAATGGGCCTCTATTCGCGCCGAGGCATGGAAACTCTTCTCCATGGGCCGATTCCAGGAGGCCGAGCCGATCTATCGACGGATGCTGGCCCTCAATCCCAACGATGCCCTCGCCAACTTTCAATTTGGGCTGACGCTGATGCAGCTGGGACGGTGCAAGGACGCGCTGGCGGTGTTTGGAAAAATGTCCAACCTCGACCCCACCGACGAAGACTATGCGGACACGGTGTATCGGATGGGGCAATGTCTTATGGAGCTGGAACAATGGGAAGACGCGTTCGTCCATTTTCACACTCTCTATGACGCAGCCGTCGAATTTGAGAAACAGAACAAGAACGTTCGACTCCCGCCAGACACCCGGGTGTTAGATAAGAATAAAATTGCCCGATGGCTTGAGAAGGTGCGCCCCCATGTTCCTGAGTTAGCCCAACTGAAAGACGAGGCGGCGGCGAATCACGCCCCATCAGGCGAATCGACTCCTGCCACCGTCTCTCCCGAGGAAGAGCTGTACGCAAGAGTCGCCGAGCGATTTACGCCCCAAAAAACGCTGGACCAGCAGGCCTCGCTCATGGGGAGAGACGCCGACTTCAGTTGGTTTCGATTTGTCATTCCGGCAAGCAAGGTGGTACGGGACGATTTTCCCACCGGCGCCCATGAGTTTATTCCCTTGAGCCCCGGGGACAGCTTTCCCACCACACAGGCAGAGATCTACTTGGTCTTTGGACTGGTCTCGGCCTCATTTGATGCCCTGCCGCTCACGGCGCGCTGTGTTCTGGAAACATCCGAGACGACCGGAGAGCAACTCGCCATAACCCAGGACCGTGTGATGACGACCATGAATGACCAGTCCGGCTATTTCCTATTGCCCCCTCCAACAACCGGATGGGCCGCCGGCCTCTACCACTGTGGATTATTTGTCGGAGAACGGACCTCTGCCGACACCCTTGTGGATGAAGTACGATTCCGTATCATGGCGCCGCGACGATAGGAGCTTATAGCTGATGGCTTATAGCAGGAGCAAAGAACGTCCTCTTTCTCCTCGATATGCTTTGGCCATACGCCATGAGCTCTTCGTTTTCTTGGCGCGCTGGGCAGCTGGTAGGGGGCACACGACATGAGTGAAAAGAGGAGCGGCTCCTCACGATGGCGATGAAGGAGATACCACTGACTTGGCCGACCAACGCCACTGGACAACACGAAGCGCCACAAGCGCCGCGCAGGACGGCAGCCAGATCCATATCGCTTCGCTGGCCAAGATCCGAACACCATATGGGCTGAAAAATTCTCCGACGCCGATTGGAGACACCAGGACCGGTCGCACAGGGAAGAAATATCTCGCCGTATCGAATGGAGAGAAAAACGCCACGCCTAACCCTCCATTGGTCAGGGCATCGAGCACACCATGTGACGCGGTGCAGAGAAAGAAATAGAGAAAGAGCCCCGCCATCGCGATCGCCGGCTTGCCTCGATACCACATCCCTACAAGGCTCCCGGCTAGCAGCGCCGCAAACACGACCGAGTGCGTCAGCCCACGGTGCCCCCACAGATCCCCGTACTGAATGCCGACAGAAAACCCGATCACATCCAGATCCGGCAGGACCGAACAGCAGGCACCCAACGCCAGTTCGCGCCGACTCAATACCTTGTTCTGAAAGGCCTTCCCCATCGCCAGAGCGACAAGGGCATGGGAAAATGCAGACGCCATTCGACACCTCTTACTGCGATCATCGCACCATGAGACCCTACGCTCGGAAGGCATGCGCGTCAAGAATGCCGGTGGATGGCGAGTGAGCGGATGACTGAACACAGGCTGCTGATCGTTTCGGGCACGAGAGACGACCGACGCTTCATCAAAAATTTAAAGACTACGCAGTTCAGTCGAGTCGCGGAGGCCCCAACGGGTCTTCAGGAATTGGATCAGTTCGATTCGTAGCGCACGATTGAGACGTTGCCCTGCCTCAAGCGGCAGGCGCAGAAACTCGACTCCACACTGTTGACCTTAGACCCATTTGATCCTGCCGAGATCGATTCGATGGACAGCGTCGAAGTCTGATTGGGAAGCAGGGCGCTCACTCGCACGTCACTGCCGCAGAGGACCTCTCGATCGCACATGACGGAGTACCCCATCAGCGAGAGGTTGGTGAGCGAACCTTCGCCCACAAATGGAGCGCCGTCGAAAATGACAGGATACCAGAGCGGGAACCGATGATAGATCCGAGAATATAGACGTGGCGCCATCACAACCTCCATGACGCCGGGCTTTCATGAGCGATTACATCACGCGCTGGGTTCTGAGGGCGGCGTGCAAGTGTACAAGGATCCTGAGGGGAATGTGGGAACCATTCTCGATCCCCCGGGTGGCGAGCGCCGCGTCACGGTCCAACCACCGCAAAGTCCATCGATGAACCTCGGCCCTCCCCTTCAGCTATATAATCCTCCCTCCCAACTGCCCCCGTCCCAGACTCCTGCTCACCCATCCTTTCCAGGCTTTCCGCAAAAGGCTCGATGAAGCTCCCCGCAGCAGCCTACTCCGCCTTCGTAGCCACTTCGGCTACGAAGGCCGGAAGCTACGGGGTATTCGGCGAAGGAGAATAACGCTGCGCGAGGATGAGGCACGGTGGGAGGTCGGCAAGACTGAACCGACTGCTCGAACCCTATGGTCCCTGACATTGCTTTCTTCTTCAACCAGGAAGCGCCGCTGATTCTCCTGAGCGCTCAGCAGCACCGGTTAAAAACCTAGGGCCTTTTCGAGGTCGTCCTGATCCTTCTTGAATACCTTCTTCCGGGATTCCTCGGTCTTCTGTTCCCGCACCTCGGTCTCTTTCTGCACCGCAGTCGCTTTGTCACTCTCTCCGGCAATGGAGTAATATTCTGCCGCGACCTGGCCCTCGCCCTTGCTCTCAAACTGCTTCGCCAACGCGCGCGCCTTATCGCGGACCTTCTGCGCCTTGTCCGGCTGTTGCGCATGATCGTAGTAGGACAATGCCAGTTTGAGAAACCCTCGTCCATCCTCGGTAGCCACGATATCGCCGCGTTTCGCGGCCCTGGCACGGATGAGGTCTTCGCCGGACTGCGCGTAATAGCTCCAGTCCTTCGCGAGTCCAAGCTCCGAAAGCGAATTCTTCCCGACCGAGGCGAAACGCTTCTCCTCGGCAGCCAGCGCTTTTTCCACATTTTTCAAGGCATGCGCCCGCATGGCCTTTTCTTGAGCCGCATCATTGCGGTGCCTGAAATAGTCGATGGCATGCGACACCGTATTGATGTCATTCGGTTTCAATTCGACCATTTTTCGTTGCATACGACCGGCATCCGCCTGGCTCTGCGCTCGCTCGTACCATTCGAATGCCTCGTTGAGTCGCCCCTTCTTTTCCTCTTCCGCGCCGACAACCTTCGCCGTACGCTTCAACAGCGCGTCATGCCGATTAGAGTCGGTGACACAGTCGAAGTTCGCTTTCTTCGCCGCGCCATAGGCTTCGCGCGCCTTCCCGGCCCGCTCGAGCACGTCCGCCTGCTTGACCTGGGCGTCCGCAGCTGCTTGCTGCGCTGGATCAGGACAGAGCGAATCCGCCCAAACAGTCGAGCCCCAGAATCCGATGACAGCCGCCATCACGACACCCATAAGCTTGGTCTTCTTCACCGCCGCCTCCCTATCGCCCCATCATGTCCTTCATCATGTCCATGCCCATCCCACCCATATCCATCTTTTCCACACCAGGCGGAAGTTCAAATAGGTCGGCGGGCTGTTTCCCAACCTTGATATTCGTCTGCTCCATCTTAAAACGACCCTTGCTGCCCTTCTCGACGGCGATCGCATCGATCTTGGCCATAATGCCTTCCTTCGTGCTCCACATGAACCCGCCCATTTTGCTCCCACTGCTGTGGGTCATCATGATCTTGCTCTTGTTCATATTGACGCCGTTCAGCATCTCCTGGCCCACTGGGGTCTGCTCGATCTTATACGCAGACATGTCCGTCTTGTCCTTATCTGCCGACGGCTTCATGGCCATCTCCATATACATATGATTTTCCGGCATCACCGTCCACGAGATCTTCTTATCGTGACGCGTAATGATAATCATGTTCTGCCCACCCTGGTTCATCTCGCGACGTTCCTTCGTGGGAGTGTGAAATACGCGAGTCTTCATCGCGCTGTCTTCGGCTTCGATCGTCTGATCCGCGGAATACTCTATATTCAGTTTCTCCTCAGCCGCTGCCGCCGTGCCGACCACGAGCAACGTGGCGCCGACAATCACCAGCGGCATCAACAATCGTATAGCCATAAGAGCATGCTCCTTCGTCTAGTGGTTGAAAGACAAATCCCTGTCACTATTCGTATCGCCTTGTGCGATATACCTAGGAGGGTACGTCACGGTGCTGCACCAGTCAATGGTTCAGGAAATCCTCAACGCGACAATATGAAGGAAGGTTGAAGACCGAACGCGGTGGAGAGATGGAACCTTCGACTTCCGCGCTCACACCATACAATGACCTCACAACAATTCTCGTTACACCGGCTCTCTCTCATTCGCGCACAATGTACGGGAACAGATTGACGGCAAGCTACCTTGAGGAGCAACGGTGTCACGGGGCGCTCGTGAGAAACCCCATTTACAGAATAATGCAGCAGATGGCCGACGGGGCTGAGGCGCCCTGTATGCACGCTCGACCCAACCCCTAGTTTCCTCGATTGAGCGATTCCGTCGATTCGCGCCTGCCCGAACGGGTCTTTAGGAAATGGATCAGTTCGAGTCGTAGCGTGCGATTGAGACGTTGCCGTGCCTCAAGCGGCAGGCGAAGAAACTCGACCCCGAACTGTTGACCTTGGACCCATTTGATCCTGCCGAGATCGATTGACAGCGCCGCTGTCTGATTGGGAAGAAACACACTCACACGCACATCGCTGCCGCAGAGGACCTCTCGATCGCACATGACGGAGCACCCCATCAGCGAGAGGTTGGTCAGGATGCCTTCGCCGACAAAGGGAGCCCCACCGAAGACGACGGGATAGACAAGCGGGAATCGATGATAGGTCCGAGAATAATGAGGTGGCGCCATCACAGCCTCCATGACACCGGATTGTACCGAAGCAGGCGTTATCAGCGGTATCCTACCTTGGGAGGGGGAGCCCCACGCAGCCTGCCCTAAATAGTAATTCTCTTTCGAGGAACCGGGCCATGTCCTACACTCACTAGGCAAGAAGGACTGCGTGTCATGAGAGGAACGCCGATGACGAGTCAGGGAAAGCAAGCCGATACCTTAAAGGTATTGGTCGTTTGCGCATTGATCCTGTCGTCTTTCATGCCGACAGAGTCTACCGGCCTCTCACAGACTGCGATTGGAAAGGACGAGCCTCCGACCTTTGTGACGTGGTCTGAGAAGGGCCTGGGACTTTCGATCGACTTAATCGGTTTCAAGAAAGACATTGATCAGGTCAAACCAGACGGTCGCCGCTATCTCATGGCCTCACATCCCACGACGGGACTCAACGTGTCAGTCACCCTTGAGAAAGTCCCCGCTCACGCGACAACACAAGGATGCATAGACCAGCTCAAGCTGATGGAGAACGGCCCGTTTGTCACCCGTGGGCAGGACATCAACCTCAATACCGCCCGTGAGATACCGACCCTTGAATATACCCTTCGCGATTTCCAGGGAACCCGAATGGATCAAAAACATGTGTATGTCTGTCTCGCGCACGACAACATCTACGCGGACATCCATCTTTCTAAGATCCACTACACCACAGCTGATGCACCGCTCTTTCAATCGATTCTCAAATCTGTTCGCTTGCAGTCAGGCCCCTCCGAGGTCAAACCGATACAGACCAAACCCCGGCCAGAGATCCAGCCCAGACCAGAGATCCAGTCCCGACCAGAGATCCAGCCCAGGCCCCACATCCAACCCCCGCCGCCGGGACCACTCAACAGCCGAGAATTATTCAATCTGGGAAGCGCTCTCTACATGAAAAACAAATACGCGCAAGCGGTGCTTCCCTATCAGAAAGCGTTCGACCTTGAAAAAGAACACCCTGAACTCGATAGGACTCTGTGGCGCGCGCTGATCGACAATCTCGGCATGGCCTATGGAATGGCCGGTCATCTCAAAGAAGCAAAATCCACGTTTGAACAGGGCATACAGGCGGACCCTACCTACCCGATGTTCCACTACAATCTGGCCTGCACATTTGCGGAAATGAACGACCTCGATCGTACGATGGAGTCGCTAGCGACCGCGTTTCGCCATCGAAAGAATCTTAACTCCGGCGAAAAGACACTGCCTGATCCACGCCAGGACTCACCCTTTCAGCGCTTCATGAAGAACGACACCTTCCGTATCTTCGTCAACGATCTAGCCCCCACAAAGAGCTAGCCCGACGTATTCATGACGGTTCGTCGCCAAATCACCAGAAAACGCGTGCACCATGAAGCGTTTCAGAAATTTAATGAGTGACGAAAGACACACGACAGAACCAAGCGACGAGGATCGAACAAGGTGAGTGGCTGGGGTGGCTGAGCATTTAGGTACCGTGAATCCAGCTTTCATCATGTGATCGTGTCATGTCGTGTCATGAAAGATGCGCCCGTGAGCGGAAGGCATGATGCTTCAATTGGCTAATGAGGTAGCGCACAATGATCAGATTTAACAGCAGCACACCGACCCGAAGCATCGACACCTGTTCAAAGACCTCGTAGAGTTCGAACGGAAGCAGCAGGCTCGTCGAGACCACCGTCAGATACGTGGCCCAGGTGAGCTCCAGCCACAGCCCAACGCCCTCCACCAACAACATCGCTGCATAGCCCAGACTGACAAGCCCCGCCGGCAGCACGCTATGAGGTTGCAGCGCGTCCACTTTTAGAACCAGGGCATGGATGAGGCGCGAATCGGCATTCACATGCAGCGCTTCGATCAGAAGCGAGAACAGCCTGGCAAGCTCGGCATGCACCAACTTGAGGAGACCCAACCCGAGGAGGAGTAACAGCAGACCCTTCACCACTTTGAACACCGCAATCACGGCCAGGCCTGTATGGTGGGAGCGTGCCGTCATCAATGCAAAAGCCTATCACCAACGACGGGGGCCGGATCGCCCAACAGACTCACTGCCTGGGTGTGTCAGTCATTGGATCAGGTGCGAGAGATCACCGCCGAATGGTGACAGAGTGACAACGAACAACGATCCCTTATGGTGTCCTTGAGTTCCTGCCCCATGATCGAGCCACTCACAGAGGATTCAGTCTTCCAACAAGGATTCTGCTAGATCCTGCGCACACTTTTCATGCACATGCTAGGATGAGCGCTGCACGGCATTATCTATCCCAAAGCCATCATCCTCATAAAAAACATCAACTATAAAGGAAAGAGCTTCGGTCATACCTGTCCATGAGACCTCCAGCAGGGGGCAGAGTGCCATAAAGAACCTCTAATTGATCAAGGAGAGACATAATGAATCTCAAGAAGAACCTCTCAGTAGCCGTTGTCGCAGTGGGGCTGATCTGTGGTGCAGGGTACGCTCAGGCAGAGGAATCTGCCCAGAATGCCCCCGGCAGCCCATTTGCCGGAGCGTTCGGCGGCGTGGTGGACCTGAGTGTCCCAGGCGGCGTCAGGAACATGAATAGCATCAAGGCAGCAAAAGCAGAGCCAGCAAAGATTCAACCGGCTGTCGCAAAAGAGACTGCACCGGCTGCACCGGCAGCAGCAACGACCGCGCCGAGTGCGACCGGAGCCGCAGC
This sequence comes from Nitrospirota bacterium, assembly GCA_034440335.1. Taxonomy (GTDB): domain Bacteria; phylum Nitrospirota; class Nitrospiria; order Nitrospirales; family Nitrospiraceae; genus Palsa-1315. The sequence goes on from JAWXBV010000251.1 coordinate 8,757, forward strand.
CAAATAAGAAAAAGCAGGTGGGCTCGGCTCTGTAACACATGGAGCCGAGCCCACCTACGCGATCCCCTTTGTCTTCCATCCGGCCGGCAACTCAACGATTTCCCGACGAACCGTCATGAAGAATGAGGGCTAGCGATCGACCACAGGGGCGAGGAGGGCTAGAAACTACCTGCGGGCACGATCATGAAGAACGATGCCCTGCCGGAGCTTTCCACCCGTGAAAGGTGAAACATAAAACGTAAAATGGTTCAGACGTTCGGCAAAATACAACCAAAATGCGGTGAACGACCAGCGGGGCGTGGCTGCCAGATAAAGTAGCCTGGCCCCTTTTCTTCCTCTTTTCTTCCTCTTGGTCTACGTGCGGCCGTCGAACGAGGGCCTTCCGAGGCCGCGCATTCCGCGAGCACAGAGACCATGCCAGTTGTCTCGCCACATCCTGCTAGTGTCACGCGAGCCAGGACTCTGTATAATCCGACACCGGCATCCCGATAGACAGACCGCACGACTCAACCTTGTGAACACACTCACGACTCGCCCCTCACGGATACGCTGGCTCATCCTCGCCTTGCTGTTTCTCATCAGCGTCGTGACCTATATCGACCGCGTCAATATCTCCGTGACCGCGCGGCAGATGATGCCGGCCTATGGGATGACCGATCAACAGATGGGTTGGGTCTTCTCGGCCTTCGTCATCGGCTATGCCCTGTTTCAAATTCCCGGGGGATGGTTGGCTGATCGCTGGGGAGTCCGCCTGGTGCTCACCATCGCGCTCCTCTGGTGGTCGATCTGTACCGCCTTCACCGCCATGGTGGCTACCACGTCGCTCGCAAACCTTTTCGGGGTTGTCGGGGCACTGATGCTCGTGCGGTTTTCACTTGGTGTGGGAGAAGCCGTGGCACTGCCTGCCTTCAACCGCGCCGTCACCAACTGGCTCCCGGCTGATAGGCGAGGCCTTGGCATCGGGATTGCGATCGGTGGCATTGGATTAGGTTCCGCCATGACCCCGCCCATTGCCGCCTGGGTGATGGTGAACTGGGGCTGGCCGACCGTGTTTTTTCTCGCGAGCCTGCTCGGAATCGGGATGGCGATCCTCTGGTGGTTCCTGTCGCGCAACCACCCGCACGAACATCTCTGGGTGAATGAAGGTGAACAGGCCCTGCTCACACGAACGCCAACCGTTACTGCAGCCGTGCCCTGGCGAACATTCAGCCGGACACCTACAATCTGGTGGCTCGTGATCAGCTACAGCTGCCTCGGCTATGTCGCCTACGTCTATCTCTCCTGGTTCTACTTGTATCTCGTGAATGTTCGTGGATTCGATGTGCTCCGCGGTGGGTTCTATGCCTCCGCACCTTTTCTAGCCATGTTGATCTTTTGTCCCTTAGGCGGCTGGGTGACCGATCGACTCGCAACCCGCTACGGTCTCACCACCGGACGATCTGTGGCAGGTATGACCGGCATGGTCCTGGCGGGATCGGCGATTGCTCTGGGTGCTGTGGTTGATTCTCCCTTTCTGGCGATCACCAGTCTGTCATTCGGCGCAGGCTGGCTCTACTTTGCGGTCGGGGCCTACTGGGCCTCCACGACCGATCTGTCCAAAACCCATGCGGGAACGTTGTCCGGGCTGATGAACACCGGAGCTAATATCGGTGGCACCATCTCACCAACCCTGACTCCGTGGCTGGCAGATCAATGGGGCTGGCCAGTCTCGTTGGGTGTGGCAGCAGCCGTGGCCATCCTGGGCGGAGTCCTGTGGCTCAAAATCGATCCAGGGAAGGGACTGCGGCAGGACAAGTTCTGAGTTTTGAGTGCTGAGTTCTGAGTTTGTACGATTGAGAGTCGCTGTGAAACCTTCCGCCAACTCAGAACTCTCAACTCAGAACTCAGAACTTCTTCGGAGGCCTTGCCTCTCAGGCTACGTCCTTGCTAGTTTGGTCACATGACCATGCAATTTCAAAAAATCGATCCGCGCGTCACGATTACGACGCCGCTAGGTGAAATCAAGATTCGGTTCTATCCTGACGACGCGCCACGTCACGTCGAGAATTTTCTCAAACTCGCCAAGATGGGGTTCTATGATGGAACCACCTTCCATCGCGTCGTCCCCGGATTCATTATTCAGGGCGGCGATCCGCTGAGCAAAACGGCAGAACGTGCCCTGCACGGGTCTGGCAGCCCCGGCTATTGGTTGAATCCGGAAACCAGCGATCGACCGCATAAACGAGGCGCGATCGGCATGGCCAAGGTCCCA
>JAWXBV010000252.1:0-8621 GCA_034440335.1 Nitrospirota bacterium
CGCAGCCGGGCAAGTATCCACGAAAAGGCCAAGACCTTTGAGCCGATACCCTACGGCTTCCGCATGGTGCCGCACGCTCCCTCAACCAACAGCGGACCGTACAAGCTCTTGAATCTGTTTTACGGCGGGCCATTGACGACGACCATCGACTTTGTGCTGCCCAACCAGCGATTCGAATTTGTTCAGTGCGGATCGCTCTTTGTGTCGAGCCGCGCCACGGTCACGCCGATCAGCGACCAGCAATGCCGCATCGACTTTACCGCGGCATGGAACTGCCTCAGCTGGGTTCCATTTTCCAAGACCATCTTCCGCTATTTTGCCGATATTTTCATGACACAGGATCGGGAAGCAATGGAACGCCAGGCGGTGGGGTTGCGCTACAAACCAGCCTTGATGCTTATCGACGATGCCGACACACCGGCCAAGTGGTATTACAAGTTGAAAGCCGCGCACCTCGCATCGGTGCACACCGGACAGCCTTTCGACCATCCGCTCAAAGAACGGGTCACGCTTCGCTGGAAGAGTTAAACGACCTCAGAACCATGGCGAACAAGAGCGCGAATTTGAAAACACCTCGTGTAGTTTTTCTCTTCTCGGCGCTCATTCTTTGCTTGCAAACCTTTCCGCTCTTGGCAGCGGACTCTCGTCATCTTGCAACGGTGCCGGCACTCGGTGTGCTCGCCGGTGGACAGACCGGTACCGTGCACTACATCGTGCTCCAGATCGATAAAGATCCTCAACAAGCGGGGCCGACCGTATTATTCAATGAAATGAATCTGGGTGGCGGTTCAATCGTCAGCGAAAATTGGAAAGAAGGCGTCAAGCACGCTGTCGAGGCCGCCACGAAGGCGGTAGGAGAAGACGGACGAGAATGGGTGATCACGATCAAAAACCGGTCATACCATGCCTTGACCGAGGGAACGAGCGCCAGCAGCGCTATCGCGGTCGGCATCATGGCAGCCTGGCGTGGGGACGACATCAAGTCAGATGTCGCCCTGACCGGAACCATCATGCCGGACGGTCGGATCGAGTCGGTGGGGGCAATTTCCATCAAAATCGAAGCGGCAGCCCGCGCACAGTTTAGATCCATCCTGGTGCCTCGCGGGCAACTCGATACGGCTGACGGGGATCTCTCCCAGCTGGCAACCAGATGGAACATCAGAATCATCGAAGTGACAACGTTGGAGGAGGCCTACCAGCTCATGACGACGGCAAAACGTTAGCGGCTCACTTCGCACCCGTCTCCACCAACAACCCCATCGCCTGCTGAATCTGAGCGCGCGAACCGAGGAGCACCAGAATATCGCCCGCCATCAATTGAATGTTCTCCGACGGATTGGCTTGCGTCACCCCGGCACGCGTCCAGGCAATCACCGAAACGCCGGCGCGTGCGCCGAGAGCCAGCTCCGTCAACGTCTTCCCCTGGGCCGGCGAATCCTCGTCGATGCGACAGGTTTCAACTTCCGTATCGGTCAACGTCCCGTCCCGAAGATGATGCGCAAGTTCCAACAATTCGCTGCGACGAAGCAAGGCGTAGCCTTCACGGCGAACTTGTTTCGCCTTTTGCATCACAAACGCCTGCGGTATTTTGTAGGTGCGGAGCACCAAAGAAAAGATCTCGATGGAGGTTTCGAATTCCTCCGGCACCACATCGTCCGCCCCGAGTTGGTGCAGCTCCTCCAATTCGCGCAGATAACGAGTCCGCACGACGACATGGAGATTGGGGTTGAGTCCCTTGGCCACCTGCACGGCTCGCCTAGTGGTAAAAGGATCAGAAATGGCGACCACCAACACCTTCGCATCCTCGACTCTCATGTGCCGCAGCACATTCGGGTTCGTACCATCGCCGTAATAGACGGGCAGCCCGTGTTTCGCTTCGCGGCTGACGGTATCGCCGTCGAGGTCCAAGGCGAGATAGGGGATCTCCGTCTCGCCGAGGACGCGGGCGAGATTCCTCCCGTTCAACCCATACCCCACAATAATAACGTGGTCCTTCATCCGAATCTGCTTGCTTTCGGTCTGCAGGACGTGGGCCGTGGTACGACCAGGCATCCAATGACGAAGTCGTTGCCACGCTTCCACACGGCGAGCCAGGTGCGGTGACCACTGCATGAGAAACGGCGTGACGATCATGGAGAGCACCGAGACCGCAAGAAAGACCTGATACGGATCGCCTCGCAAAAAACCGATATCCTGCCCTTGCTGCGCTAACAAGAAACTGAACTCTCCGACCTGGGCCAGGGCAATGCCTACCATAATCGCCGAGCGTACGGGGACCTCTGCCAACAGCACCGCTCCAGCCCCAGCGACACACTTCAACAACAGAACCGCTAGCAGTAGCCCTAATACTGGTAGCGGATGCGAAAATAGCACCCGCCAGTCCATAAGGATGCCGATCGATACGAAGAAGAGGCTATTGAAACTGTCGCGGAACGGCAACACCTCGGCCATGGCCTGATGGCTGTACTCCGATTCAGAAATGACCAACCCGGCGATGAAGGCGCCCAACGCCAACGAGAGACCCCCGAGTGAGGTAAGCCACGCGATGCCGAGACAGGACACGATGATCGTCAGCAAGAATAGCTCGCGACTGCGGCTGCGAACGATATGTCCCAATACCTTGGGCACCAGATACCAGGCGGCGGCAATGACGAGCGCGACGACAAGGACCGACTTCCCCAAGGTGAGCAGAATCGCCAGTCCACCTCCATCCGATTCGCCTCCAAGAATCGGCGTCAACAACATCATGGGCACGACGGCCAAATCCTGGAAGATGAGAATGCCGATTGTGGCTCGGCCATGGATCGAGTCGCTGTCCCCCCGTTCGGCCAAGGTCTTCAACACGATCGCCGTGCTGCTCAGGGAGAAGAGGAATCCCCAGAACAGCCCCTGCTGCCAGGACAAACCGACGAGCATCGCCCCAAGCCACGCGATCAACAGCACGCCGCCGACCTGGATCGGCGCCGCCAGAAACATGAGGCGGCGCATGGAGGCCAAATGCACCAACGAGAATTCGATGCCGATGGTGAAGAGAAGCAGCACGATCCCGATCTCCGCCAACGCTTGGACCGTCCCGATGTCCGAGATGAGATTCAACCCATAGGGTCCGATGAGCGCACCGGCAACCAAAAATCCTGCGATCGAGGGAAGCCGGAACTGATGGAATACGAAGACGACGGCGATCGACGCCGTGAAGATCACGAGAAGATTTGCAAGCACGCCGTAGTCAGTCATGGCAGAAGCCGGCCAGGAGAGAGAGACTGTTCGATTGTGTCACGGGTTCACGGCGGAGAATACCTCAGCAACGACGAGGGAACAAGACAATCCACTGAGGCAAACCATGGTCCACGACCATGATTTGCGCCTCTACCGGCGCCACCGCCGATCACCGTGCGCAATACGTGAGGCTGGAGAATCCAAGAATCGGCGGATCCGCAGCACAGACGGGGGGGAAGGAGCCTCGTGCCGACCTCTTTCTCGCGTTCGAACAACCGACCAAATCCAATCACATGCCCCAAAATTTTGAAGGAGCACCCCTCTAACCGATCAGGCCATTGATCTCGGGGACTCGGCCAGTTGAGCCATCGGGCACAGCCTCCGTCGATCGTAAGACCCCCGCGAAAGATGCATAGACAATTTTGTCTCTGGTGGAATAGCCTGTTGACATCAACGATACGTACAACGAAAAAGGTGAACGGATGATGCAAACGCGGTCTGCTCCACCGTCTCAAGAAAGGTGCCCTATGCAACCTACCCGTCTGCTTTTGATTGCCGCAACGACCCTTGTCCTGTCCTCAACATCGGTATTTGCCGATACCCCGAGCGCGTCCTTTGATCCTTTACTCATGCGGGAATGCCCCCAAGCCAATGGGGACACCCTCTACACCAACAAGGACCTGCCAGGCTGCACACTGATGACGCTGAAAGAACTGTCGGTCGTACCCTCGCTGGACGACATGCCGACGTATCGCCCCACGGTGGCCGTTGCTCCTCAGTACAATATTCCTCAGTACCCTGACCGCAATCAGACCGGTATGACCGGCGAGGGACAAACCGTCCCCGATTGGGCTAAAGATTGGCACGCCAGCATCGCCTCGTCTGGATCGGTCCAGGCTGAAGTCTGTTCGAAGTATGGAGAATGGCTACATCTCAACGAAAAAACTCGAGGCGGGTTCTTCTACGGGACGGACCCCTCGTATGGCGGAGATCTTTCCGGAAGAAATCAACGAGGGGCGAGCTACTCGTTTGAGGACAGGGCTCGCTATGGCGCACTGTCCAGCATCTTTGGGCGGGGATTTATCCCAATCGGCTGCCCGTAACTGGCGATCAACACATTCAAGATGGGGCGTCAGGCCATGAGCGCTTGGCGCCCCTCATTTTTTGTAGAACTCCCGATACCACTTCACGAAACGCGCGATCCCTTCTTCGATCGGCGTCGCCGGCGTAAACCCCACGTCCCGCGTCAGGTCCTCAACATCCGCATAGGTCGCCGGCACGTCGCCCGGCTGAATGGGCAGCAGCTTCTTGACCGCTTTCTTTCCTAATGCCTGCTCCAATACTTCGATAAAGCGCAGTAACTCAACCGGCTGATGATTGCCGATATTATAAATCCTGGCTGGGGCTGAACTGGTTCCAGGATCCGGTCTGTCACCGGACCAGGCTTGGTTCGGCGTCGCCGGATGATCGAGGGTTCTGATTACGCCTTCGACGATGTCATCGATGTAGGTAAAATCACGTCGCATCTTTCCGTGGTTGTAGACCTCGATCGGTTTGCCCTCCAGGATCGCCTTCGTAAAAATGAAGAGGGCCATATCGGGCCTCCCCCAGGGCCCATAGACGGTAAAAAACCGCAGACCCGTGCAGGGAATCCGATAGAGATGCGCATAACAATGGGCCATGAGTTCGTTGGCCTTCTTACTCGCGGCATAGAGTGAGACCGGATGATCGACGTTGTCGTGAATCGAAAACGGCATCTGGGTATTGCCGCCATAAACGGAACTTGACGAGGCATAGACGAGGTGCTCGACCTTCGCGTGCCGGCAGCCTTCCAATATGTTCAAAAACCCTTCGATGTTGCTGTCCGTATAGGCATGCGGGTTCACCAGCGAATAGCGTACCCCGGCTTGCGCCGCCAGATGGACCACGCGCCGGATCGGTTGCTTCGCAAACAGTGTCTTCATCCTGGCCCGATTGGCCAGGTCGAGCTTCGTGAATGAAAACGACTTGAACTGTTTCAGCTTCGCCAACCTCGCCTTCTTCAGTCGTACGTCGTAGTAGTCGTTGACGATATCGAGTCCGATCACTCGTTCGCCTCGCTCCAGCAATCTAGTCGCGGTATGAAACCCGATGAAGCCGGCGACACCGGTGACAAGGATCGGGTCTTGCTGCCTCTTGCGCGTGGTCATAGTCGGTCCTTTCGATTTATCGGGACGCTGCGGTGCGGTTGCCGGCCTTCATAAACGGGGGATCTCCGTGGTCAAGCCGATAGAGTGACAGAGGGGTCAGTGCGTCCCCGGTCGTCAGAGGTTTCACCAGCCCATCGGTCGTGCGACGAAACAGGTCCAACGCATGCCCGTCATGATAACGACATCCAGTCTTGACAAGAAGTTCTTTCAGTGTTTCCGGCCGTTCCCAGTGGGCCGTCAGCAGCGCGGTGCGGGCGGGGTTCCGTCGGCTGAACATGAACGAGAGGTGGTCCGGGTACCAGTCTGCGCCGCCGGTGGCATAGGACACGAACAGCCTGGCCTGCGCCGCCGCACAGATGTCGGCAAGATATTCATTCGTGAGATAGCCGTTTTCTCCGACATCGAGCCATTTCCCGGGGTGAGACAAGGGCGCATGGGCCGCATGGCCGCGGACTTCAAGCAATTGTTGTTGCGAGGCAAACACCAGCGGGATCGGCCCATGCTGCTGCACCAGCGACTGAATCACTCCGTCCTTGAGGGCGGACCTGCCGCTATTCGTCGGCCCGCTGTCCGCATGCACGAGCACGTTGTAGCCACGATCGGCAATAAGATAGCAGTTGCGCGGCATCTCCAAATCGCAGGGATCTTCGCCATAGAATGGCACCGCATACACAGCCCCCCCGTCGAACGCCCAACTCTCTCCATGTGCCAATTCGATCACGCGACCGAATCCCAACTCCCGCAAGAGCGACAGATAGTCGTAGGAGAGCGTGCGGCGATTCCTTCGGCTCGGCACGATGATCGGCGTGTCTTTGGGTAGGTGCAAGAGCGTGCGAGGGTCCACATGATCATCGTGATCGTGGGTCAAGAAAACGGCAGCCGGTTTGGGCAACAGCGATCCCCAGAGCGACGGGACGGAGGACTCCGCAAACCAGGGGAGCAGCCAGGGATCGAACAACAGTGCTTGATCCCGTTGTCGATACAGCAACGCCGCATGACCGAGATGGACCGTATCTTGATCGTGTACTGTCTCGAACCAATGGGATCTGACAGACGCAGTACTCGAACTCACTAAACATTCATGCTGGTGGAGGGATTCGATCAATCGCGTCAGTACGCGTTCTCCGTCTTTCCCTGACGCCGCCACGACCGTTCTGATTCCGTCGGTCTGATGGGTGCCGTCCAAGAACCCCAAGATCTTTCCTACCACCGGCCCCATCTGGCGCTGCTCGAACCCAATCGGAATCGCCTGCCGCTTCACGGAATGGAAGATCCGGAGCCCGCCGTTGATGACCGTGGCGGATTTGGTGGGGTCGGTCGGGAACTCCCATTGAAACGTCCCATCCGGCTTCCGCCCACAATGAATGTGCTGCTGCAGATAGGGACGGGCATTGATTAATTCGGTATAGGCGTCTTCCAATCGCCGTTGACGATCAGGATCGTCGAGCGGAGCCCGTTTGGAAAAGACATCGCTGATGGCCGTATCGATCGCGCTGGAGAGGAGGCTATGGGCTTCCTGCAGACTCGCAACGACTTCGGGCGCCACCCCTGCAATAAAGGGAAACGGCCCAGGGGGGTCCGCGCTCTCCAATTGAACCCAAGCCCAGGGCGCAAGGCTGAGATACTGTTGTTTCGGTAGACTATCCCAGATCTTCATGATGGGTGATGGGTGATGGGTGATGGGTTCAGAGCAGACTTGTGCCTGTCTTTCAACTGATCACTCATCACCGATCACTCGTCACGTCCCATTTGAGTTTACCGATCGTGGGCTCGTACAGAGCTTGAATGACGATCCCGTCGGGATCGGAAAAGTAAAAGGAATAGCTGCCGTCGCGATGCTGCTTCGGCGGTGTCACGACCTGCCCGCCCAATTCAGGCAACCGTGGTTCGATCTCTCGATACATCCGGTCGACGGTTTCTGGACTCTCAAGGATCACGCCGATGTGATCCAGCAATTGCCCCGTCAAAGGCTGATACGATGGGAGATCGGACGGCGGAATCTGGTGCAAGGCAAAATTATCCGCACCAGAACTGAAATACACATTGTCAGAGTCCGGCTCCCATACCACCTTCATCCCCAACACCTGTTCGTAGAAGAGGCGAGAACGAGCAAGATTCGTGACGCGTAGCGCCACATGGCGTAATCCTCGGTGGAGCGGAGCGGCCATAGTCATCCTCAATAGCATTCGTATAGTAGGGAGACACCTTGGCTTCGTCAATTGAAAATCCTTGAGACTCGCCCGATTCGATCGAACCGGCAGCTGCGCTTCCTCTCTGTCTAATTATGGTACGATGTTCACGCTTCGAATCTTGAAGAAGCAGTCCACTGGGCCTTTCCCCTTCAAAACCATAATGGCTACCGTTGGCTTCAATGGCCTCACAGTCGCGGCATTCGAGAGCCGTATGGCGGCCGAGATTGCCCGGCTCATCGAGCGCCATGGGGGAAATCCGCTCGTCGCTCCTGCCCTGCGAGAAATTCCACTCGATGACAATTCCGCGGCGTTGAAGTTTGGGGTTCAGCTTACGACCGAGCGAGTCGATCTTCTTATCCTTCTGACAGGCGTCGGCACCACTGCGCTGTTCGATCTCCTCAAAACGCGCTACCCTTGGCCGTCGATTATGGAGGCCCTCACACAAACGGCCCTCGTGGCCCGAGGACCCAAGCCGGTGGCAGCCCTCAAATCATTCGGTCTCCAGCCGACCCTGACGGTGCCAGAACCGAACACCTGGGTCGATCTGATTTCTACGCTGGATGAATACCGCCCGGTGAAGGGATTGCGCGTCGCCGTGCAGGAGTATGGAACGTCAAATCCGGATATGCTGGAAGCCTTGACACAGCGCGGAGCCGAGGTCTTCCAGGTTCCCATCTACCGGTGGGCACTCCCGGAAGATCTGGGGCCACTCAAGCAAGCACTCGATGAAGTCATTGCTGGAAAGGTAGCCGTGCTGCTCATCACCAACGCCGCCCAAGTGGATCATGTGATGCAGGTATTGGAGAAAGACGGACAGGTAGAATCCTTTCGTGCCGCGCTCAAGAAGATGGTTGTCGCTTCCATCGGCCCCACCGCCAGCGAGCGCCTCCGTCAATACGACTGGCCGATCGACCTCGAACCGTCACATCCGAAGATGGGCATACTCGTCAAGGAAACCAGTGAGCAAGTGCATACCGTACGGCAATTTAAGGGCGCCTGAAAACTCTATCAGGATGCTCGAAAA
>JAWXBV010000253.1:0-6891 GCA_034440335.1 Nitrospirota bacterium
CAGTTTCTGGAGGATTGGCGTCTGGCTCAATATGAGAAAAACCTGGTAGCATGAAACCCGCCCGATGGAAGACGAAAAACAGAGGGAAGCTCAGTTCTGCCACAGTTCAGCCACACTTTAACACGGGTGGTTAGTTCCATGCGGACAGTGCTCCGGCTTAGGGATTTCAATGCCGTTTGCATTCCCACCTTGGCTCATTGGGTTATTGAGGTTGCCTGACCAAGTGAGTCTTGAAGACGGAATCTAGCTTGGACACTGCTCTTCAGGAACTTCTTTATCTTTTTTGTACCGATCAGAGATTTCAGCAAAGATTTCATCGGCCAATTGTCGTTTTGCTGGGTCATCGGATATTTACTGAACCCCAAGTTTTGTGGCGAAATTCGCCATGACTGCATCACCAAGGAGTGTAAGTTCGTACTTCAACACTTCATCGAGCGGAATATCAATTTCCTCCAGAGTAAAGGTCGGGTACTTTACCTTAACAAGGCCGAGATCCAGCAATCTTGCGAGCGCTAATATTTTGGGAAGGTTTATACCGAAATCCCTCATGGTTTTCAATCTTGGGTGATGGATGACGCCGTTTTCCACAGCCCCTAGCATAATGTTAAGGGCAATCGGGTCCAGGGCATCCGTTGCTTTGGCTACTGCAATTCCTTTGCGCTGCTCTACTTCGGACATTGCCTCTGTTAATGCTTTCTTAACAGATGCCTGACTAGTAGTTACATCGGTCTCAGGAGCATAGTGATTTACTTTTACATGGGCCACATCGAAAAGCAGCGGGATATTATCAGACCGAAATAGAAGTACCTCCTGTGGTTGTCTCACGGCATGTGCAAGACCGATTTCATACATGACATTTGAATTTCTCTGCCGCCTCACAGCCGTGATGTCGGCGAAAATCAACCTGCTATCTGAGATCCCGCGCAATATCTTGGTCAGGATCGAGTCGCTAATCGTTGATGCATCGACTCGGATTGGTTGCAGTCCTAAACCTTGGATGGTGGGTTCTATTACTACTTTCCAACGATGCTCAAACATGGGATCGAAGCTCATGGCCACAAAGACATGCTGGTTTCTAGGAAATGGTGGGAACAGCGAGAAGAGTTCCGAAGGAAACATGGAAGCTATCCTTTCAGACGGAAGAGCCGATGCTATCCGCTAGGTGCAGTGATTGACCTGAGAGGACAGATTCTATCACGCCGCTAGGGTTCAGCGAATTGCACATTCGCGGCCGCTCCCAAACTTCCTTTTTTCATTCTGGAAGTCTTCAACCTGTGGCTGAAGTGTGGCTGATATGAACGTGGGTGGACTGCTCACGAGTTTCATTGCTTGACCTGGGAGATAAAGATGTCAGCCTATTCGCCAAAACTCACAGCCGTCGATTCAAACAATGCCGACACCTTTTTATTCCCTTGCTACCAATGATCCCTCCAAGCTCGCTCGTTACCTTCTTTCAAGGGGTGGCCTGGCTTGGTCCCCAACTGCGCACAACTTTCTCACCCGCCCAACCCCAGTCGCGTTGGAGCGAGACATTTTCCCAAGCGACCACTGCTTCATCGTGGGGGTTCCGTGAGCACGGGGGACCAACCAGGCCACCCCTCCCCCCTTCTACTGCGTCGATTCCTTGATCTTGGTAGCCCTCTGCTCAGCCGACTGCTCCAAAATACTTTCTGTCTGACGGGCCTTATACATCGGAGTCTGTATAGCATCCACCGCAGCCTGCCCTGCTGCCTGCGTCGCCGCACTGCCGGACGCAGCCGCAGCCTTCGTCTTTTCTATCGGCGTCTCCTGATTACAGCCGAATAGCCCTACCACCGATAGCAATCCTACACCGAACGAAAAACTGAGCCTGAATTTCTTCATCGTAATCTCCCAAGCCTACAATTCAACATTGAACATTGACCATTCACCATTTCCCATGCTGTCCACATGTAATCGTACTCACGAGGCGCCGAACGGACAAGATATTGCGAAAACAAGCACTTTGATCGCCGAACACATCTCCGTTATAATCGCGCCACTGATATAGGAGACCCTATGGCCACCGCCAATCAAGAACAGCAATCGCAACTCCGCCAAATCGCCGAACTCCTCCTGGCAGTCGCGGGTGAATCCGTGACCGTTATGAAACGGAACGCCCCGGAGCGGGCCTTGAAATTGAAACGGCCCGATGAGTGGGGCATCTATCTGGAATTTCTCAAGGTTATGTTTAATCTCACCGACCGGCTCTCCGCCCTGTACATGCCGATCAAAGCACAGCCCCAGTTCATGGACGGTCTTGAGGACGCCGTCACCTCACAATTGAAACATGTGCTGGAACCGGCCTTCGGTTCCGGGGCCGACCAAATGGAAATCATGCTCACCGTCGGGGCGGCGGTGGCGGAGAGTCGGCAGCTCTATGAGCGGTACCGATTCCTCGTCACCGAGCAGAATCCCGTGAAGGACGAGATGTTGAAAGACTTTGGCGGACGTGTCGCCGACACGATGGGAATCGCAGGAAATGCGCAGGTCTCCTCCGCCGCAGCGCTCTGCGCGAGCGCCGTCATTCCGGCTATCAAAGCCATCCTAGCCGGAGATCCCCCTCCGGTCGTAGCAGTCGGAGCTGCCACAGATGTGGTAACCCATCTACCGTCCACACCGCCACACCTCACCCCGGCTCCTGAACCTCAAAGTCCGACGGGGGCCGAGATTACGTTGGTGAGCGTGATGTCGACTGTCGCAGGAGAAGAAGTGGAAACCCGGTGGGGGCTACACCCTCGATTTCGACAGGATCTTCCTCCGGAAGATATCCAACGAATCGCCAAACTGATGAACCGAGTGGCGAAAATACTTGGCGAACGGTATGCTTCCGTGGCATTCTCGGACGAGTGGACATCATGGCATAAGGCCGGTCACGCGTGATCCCCCGTCCTCGTCGTTCGTGAAACGTGAAGCGTATCTCGTTCAGGCGTTTCATGTTTCTGGTTTCATGTTTCTAGTTTCAAGTTATTCGTTTCGGATTGCTGAAATTCCGAGGTCGAATTTGAAACCTGAAACTAGAAACTCGAAACCAGCCACTCCCGGACGAACGACGCTTCACGAGCGATGACAACACCCACATCGGCACCAATATCGAGGAAATGCAATGGATACTCGTCAGACAGCAGATACATCGCCACACGCCATTCCATCCGGGCTCTCACGTCTCAAGGAATTAGCCATGAATCTTTGGTGGAGTTGGACTCCAGAAGCCCGTCGGCTGTTCGAACACATCGATCCGACCCTCTGGGTATTGACCCATCACAACCCTGTCGAATTACTGGCCAAAGTCAGGCCGGACCGACTCACGCATCTTGCCGAAGATCCCTCGTATGTGCGGCTGTACTCTGCCGCCCTCAAGATGTTCGACGAGTACCGTCAGAACGGACACAGTTGGTTTAAAACACGGCACAGCGATTTGAAATCTCCCACCATCGCCTACTTCTCTGCTGAATTTGGTCTGCATCGGTCCATTCCCATCTATAGCGGAGGTCTGGGTATTCTCGCCGGAGACCATTGCAAGGAAGCCAGCGATCTCGGTGTGCCTCTGGTGGGAGTGGGATTCATGTACCCGCAAGGCTATTTTCGGCAACGGATCACGCCAGAGGGTTGGCAGGAAGCAGCCTACGCCCCGTTCAATCAAGCAGAGTCGCCGATTCATCCGGCCCTCTCTCCATCAGGAGACCCGTGCAGGCTTACGGTCGAGATCGGTAGCCGGGTCGTGGCGGCAGCGGTCTGGAAAGTCCTCGTCGGTCGGGTGACCCTCTACCTCATCGATACAGACGTCCCCGAGAACAGCCCTGAAAATCGGGCGCTGTCAGCTCGACTCTATGGTGGCGACCAGGAGATGCGCCTCTGTCAGGAATATCTGTTGGGTATCGGTGGTGTCCGTATGCTTCGTGCCTTAGGCATTGCTCCAACCGTCTGGCACGCCAATGAGGGCCACTCCGCCTTCCTCACATTGGAGCGCATTCGCGAATTGATCCAGAAAGGATCGACGCACGCGGACGCCTGTGAAATGGTCCGCCAGAGCACGGTGTTTACCACCCATACACCGGTGCCGGCTGGCCACGATGTATTCCCCCATCACCTCATGGATCGATACTTTGCCGGCTATTGGGAGCAGTTAAGCCTCTCGCGTGAAGATTTTCTTCGCCTGGGAGATACCCCGGAATCCCAGGGGCACGGCTTCAACATGACGGCACTCGCCATGCGGCTGGCCGCCCACGTGAACGGGGTCAGCCGTGAGCACGGGCAGGTCTCGCGAGAGATGTGGCAACATATGTGGCCCGGCCTTCCGATCGAACAAGTCCCGATCCGCAGCGTCACCAACGGCATCCATGCACCGACGTGGATTGCACCGGAACTCAACCAACTCTATGGCAAATATCTCGGCCCCGAATGGGTAGAAAAATGCGACGACACAACGATGTGGCAACGGGTCCTCGATATCCCCGACCAGGAACTCTGGACCGTACGCCAAACCATGAAACGCAAACTCATGAGCTTTATCCGAGAACGTGCCAGGAGCGGTTGGATGCAGGGGGATCTCCAAGCCTCGCAGGTCATCACGCGAGGCACGCTGCTCGACCCCGAAGCGCTCACCATCGGCTTCGCCAGGCGATTTGCCACCTACAAGCGGGCGACCTTGCTGTTCCGCGATCTCGAACGGGTAAAACGGTTGCTCCATAACCAGTGGCGTCCCGTCCAATTGATCTTTGCCGGCAAGGCCCACCCGGCTGATGAACCAGGCCGCTATTTTATTCATGAAGTGTTGAGCTTTTGCGACGATCATAAGTTGGGTGGCCATGTGGCGTTCCTAGAAAATTACGATATGCACATGGCGAAGTTCCTCGTCCAAGGGGTCGACATCTGGCTCAACACCCCGCGTTTTCCCTTGGAGGCGAGCGGAACGAGTGGACAAAAAGCCGCGCTCAACGGCGTGATGAACCTGAGCGTCCTTGATGGATGGTGGAAAGAAGGCTATAACGGCGCCAACGGATGGGGCATTGAACCCTTGGTCGGGAACCAGGACCTTCAGGCCCAGGGCGAGCATGATGCCCAACAGCTCTACCGCATGTTGGAGCAAGAAGCCGTTCCCCTCTACTATCAGCGAGACCTCGACGGAATCCCTCGTGGCTGGTTACAGCTCATGAAGGAAAGTCTTCGGATCAACGCCCCCCGCTTCTGCACCAAACGGATGGTCAAGGAGTATGTCGACACGATGTATACGCCCGCCATGGTGCTTGCGCCCACGGCATGGTAACGGGCCGTGATACGTGAATCGTTACAGGTGAGCATTGTTGGAGGAAGAGTCCTCGGTAGTCCTACATTTCACCTTTCACGTCTGACCCTATTATTGGAGAACGTCCGTCGCGACGCCACGACTGCCACGCTACGGATGCTCCTGCTGTTCACCCTCGGAGCGATCGTCCTAGGCCCCCTCTCTGCGCAAGCAGGCACATCGACGCCACCGTCCAACATCGCCCTTGAACGTGACGCCTCACTCGCGTTCAACCGTGCCGAATACGGCCAGGTTCTACAGATCTGGTATTCGCTTCCGCCCGAGACCACCGCATCGCTGCCGCTCATCCGCCTTGCCTTTCAGAGCTCTCTCAAGCTTGGACGGCCGGAGGAAGCGTTCACACTCTATCAACGGCTTATCCCTGCAGATCGACCGGACGATCCCACACTCTTACGCCCCTTGGCACTCAGCTTTCTCACCAGCCATGTCCGCGACCCACAAGAGTCGGTGAGAGTAGCAGCCTATACGATACTGGCTGAACTTGGCCTTGCAGAAACAAGGGCCGTCCTGGAAGACGGGCTGCTCGATGCATCCGTCCTCGTGCGAGCTCGTGCCGCAGACGCCATCGGCAAGGCTGGGCTCGCAGGGAAATCAGGCCCCTTACGGCGTGCCCTGAACGATGCGATGCCGCCCGTGCGTATTGCCGTCATGAACGCGCTCAGTGAGGCCAAGGTCACCGAGATCATGCCCTACCTCATCGAGGTCGCACGAACGGACGACGGGCCAGAAAGTGTGTTCGCCTATGCGGCACTCTACCGGCTCGGCAAACAGGACATGCTGATCGACATCACCGGAGCGGCGACGCTTCCGGAGCCCGATGTCCGTATGGCGGCACTGGGAGTACTGGGGAGGCTGAAACGACCATCGAGTCTGTCGGTCTTGGGCCAGGGAGTCTACGACCCTGAACCGTCGGTTCGTGCGTTCGCCGCCGGAGCATTAGGAGATTATGGACAAGCCGGTGGCGTCGCGCCACTCACCCATGCCCTGGGTGACGAACATGCGCGAGTGCGCGCAGTAGCAGCCACGAGTCTTGGACGGCTGGGGATTCGCGAGAATCAGCCATTGCTGCGGGCTCTCACGCGCGATGCCAGCATGCAGGTGCGGGCCAGCGCGGTGGAAGGACTGCTTCGACTGGGCGACACATCAGCCATCTTACTCGCCGCAGACTTGTCCAAACACCCGGACCCTTCGATACGAGCAGCTGCCGCTCATGCACTGTCGGCCACTTCCGACAAGCAGGCGGTGGAAATATTGCAGACACTGCTACAAGACAAGCAACTACAGCCACGTCTCTTCGCAGTAAAAGCTCTGGGTATGAGCGGCTTACCAGTGATCCCATTGCTCAAAAAAGGCTTGCAAGACTCAGATGTCTCCATTCGCCTGACTGCGGCAGGAAGTCTACTCCAACAGCTACGCCGTTCCACAACGGTCCCCAAAGTTCACTAGCAGGATGCTGAAAAAGTCCGCCAGCTTTGTTCTCGCATCGTTCAGATCCTCAACGTACCCCAGAGGGTACGCCTCCGGTCTTCACTCGCTGCGGCCGCGCTGGACGGCCTTTTTGAGCATCC
>JAWXBV010000254.1:0-8009 GCA_034440335.1 Nitrospirota bacterium
GGATGCTCAAAAAGGCCGTCCAGCGCGGCCGCAGCGAGTGAAGACCGGAGGCGTACCCTCTGGGGTACGTTGAGGATCTGAACGATGCGAGAACAAAGCCGGCGAACTTTTTCAGCATCCTGCTAGAGTTTTTGCATGATCCGTTCTACATAGCCGGTCAGTTCCATGTAGCCCTGTCCGTGAATCGGTTTTCCCTGCGCCGTGCCGGTGGTTTCGATGGCGCCTTCCCAGTAGGTCACTTGCGTGCTGCGTTTGGGGGAGAGTTCTTGCTCTGCCATGCGGGGCACGAGTTCCAGTGAGAGTTGTTGTGAAGGAATGGTCAAGCGCCAGCGCTGCGGATAACGAGCCTTACTCGTAGGGCTGGTCCAATAACTGGTTGGTTCGAGTGTGAAGTCTGCGAGCAAAAGATGATGTCCCCGACCGTCTCGATCGATGAGTGTGCCGCTTGAGGCGGGGTCCGCCGAGCCGTCTGTCCGGCGGAGTCGATAGAGCATGAGTTCTCGTTGGTCGTCGAGCTGTAGACAGAACCAGTCCCATCCGACCAGGTCCTTGTCGAGATCGGCGGACCCGAACTCATGGTCCATCCAACTTGTGCCGGTCACGTCGAACGATTCATTCCCGACCGTGAGGGTGCCGGTGGTGGCCAGTCTGGTGAAGGAATAGTAGTGGGAGGCTTGCCCTGTGAGCGGACCTTTGTGGCTGATCCCGTCGGTGCCATGTACGACCGGTGGTTTCTCCGACGAGACCGTGAGGTGGAGGGCCATGTCGCCCTCTGCGGCCTCGAGGATCTGTGTGTCTGGGGCGGCTGACGGCGATTCGGCGCTCCACCGATCGATCCAGGCGTGGAGCCGGTCCTGCGCCGCGCCGGCCTTGCCCAAACCGGCCCGGCTCATTCTGTCTGTGTAGTGAAACCGGTTCTTGCGGAGATCGCTGATCGCAAAGTGGGCCATGTATAAATGCGTGACGGCCCATTGTGACGGCAGAGTTCTCGTCTGCTCGCGCGGCATGCCACGACGGAAGAAGGTGAGTTCATAGCCGAATGGCCGACCGTCCTTCGTCGTGACCTGACCGGTGTAGTACCACCATTCGGTGCGAAATTCTTCATGCGCTCCATGGTCGCGCGGAAATGCGTATCGATAGCCTTCCGTGGCAAGACGGAATTCCTGTGCCGTATCGCCTGCGAGTCCTGGCACAACGACCGCCAGACTACTCGCAAGGAGCAAGAGATATCGGAGATGGCGAGGCCATGTGTGCATGGGCGAGGGACCGTCCGTGAGGTGAAGGTGTTGTCTCATGCGCTTATAGCATGCTTTGACTGGTGGCACAAATCTCCTGTGTTGATACGGGGTTTCATCGACTCACTGGGTGGGCGACGCAGGTCTCGCGCCGTTGACAACTTTATTGGCCATCAGCTATCGTGATCTATGCACACCGATCACGAGCGTGAACAACCGGAACGAAATCAGCGTGACGCGGTCACGCCGTTTCCCATTCCGGTTCGAATTCCGGTGTTTCCGCTTCCGAATGTCGTGCTGTTCCCCAAGACCTATCTCCCTCTGCATATTTTCGAGCCGCGCTACCGTACCATGGTCGCGGATGCGGCGTTGAGCGGGCAGTGCATCGGTATGGTTCTGCTCAAGGAGGGATGGGAAACGGATTATTATGGCCATCCGCCCGTGTTCTCGATGGGCTGTGTCGGTCGATTAGCGAGTGTGCAGCCATTGGCCGATGGTCGATCTAACATCCTGCTGCAAGGGCTGGAACGGTTTGCGATTGAATGCGAGTGGTACGACAAGGCCTATCGTGAGGCCACGATTGCAGTGACGGTTCGGGGCACAGAGATGTCGCTGGATCCCGCGGTCCGCCGACGCCTGTTCACCACCCTGGAGTCCTATCTCCAATCCCGCGACGACGTGCCGACATGGCAGGAGCTGTTTCGGGAAGAGGTCAGCGATGAGATTTTCGTCAATACCCTGTCCACCTACTTGGAGTGTACGCCCTTGGAAAAGCAGTTTCTGTTGGAAGCAGACAGTCTCCATCAACAGGCCCGCCGTCTGAGCGATCTCATCGAGTTCATGATGCACGATCGATCTGGCACGAAGGGCTGGGGGTGATGGATCGCGCCATCGCGATTCAGGTGTCGCATCTGACGAAAACCTTCGATGGCCATACGGCCGTCTCCGATCTGTCGTTTGAGGTCTATTCAGGTGAAGTGTTTGGTCTGCTGGGGCCGAACGGAGCGGGGAAAAGCACGACGCTCCGGACGCTCATCACCCTGCTGACGCCGACGTCAGGCACGGCGAGCGTCTTAGGCCACGATACGGTGCGCGAGGCGGATGTCGTCCGGCGCCTGATCGGTTACGTGCCTCAAGAACGGGCCATTGACCGCTTTCTCACCGGCCGAGAACACCTCGAACTCCTTGGCGCGCTGTATCACTTGTCGAAGGCTGAAGCCACGAAGCGCATTGCCGAGCTGCTGAAGCTCGTGGAACTGGAAGAACCTGCCGATCGTCCGGCGAAAACCTACTCCGGAGGAATGAAGCGGAAACTCGACATTGCCTGTGGTCTCTTGCCGGACCCCAAGATCTTGTTTCTCGACGAGCCCACGTTGGGGTTGGATGTGCAGAGCCGGCTCCGAATTTGGGACTACATGCGGATGCTGAAGGGGCGCGGCATGACGATCGTGATGACGACGAATTATTTGGATGAGGCGGACCAGCTCTGCGACCGGTTGGCCATCATCGACAAGGGAGCCATCAAGGCGCTCGGATCGCCGACTGAGCTGAAGATAGGGCTGGGCGGCGATATCGTGTCCGTGACCTTGAAGGACCTGACGAAGATCCCCACATTGGTCACTGCGTTGACGGGACAACCCGCGATGCGGGCAGTCAAGGCGACGCCGACCGGCCTGGATATCCGGGTCGACTCGCCCGAGAAGGCCCTCCCCGCGATTCTCGAGTCCGCCAACCGATTGGATTGCCGGCTGGAGTTTATCGAGTATCACCGGCCGCGGCTGGACGATGTGTTCATCGCCCATACGGGGCGGTCCATGACCGAATCGGTTCAAGACATTCAGACAGGATAAGGAGAGAGAGCGTGGCGGAGTACTGGCAGGAAATTCATGCGTTGACGATGCGGTGGGTCCGGCGGCTCAGCCGCGAGAAATTCAGCATGTTGTTCACGTTCGTGCAGCCGATGCTGTTCTGGTTGATCTTCTTCGGCAACCTGTTCCAGCGGGCCGCGGATGCGCAAGTGATGCAGGCCCCGGATTACATCAGCTTCCTGACGGCCGGCGTGGTCGTGATGACCGTGCTCAACAACGGACTCGCTGGGGGTGTCGATCTGCTGTTCGATAAGGAGAATGGGTTTCTGGAACGGCTGATGACCACGCCGATCCATCGGAGCTCTGTGATCCTGAGCCGCTTTATCTTTGTCATGACGATTACGTCGCTCCAAGTGCTCGTGATTCTTGGGGTGGCCTTTCTGTTCGGTGTCCAGCCGGCGACGGGGCTCCTCGGTATCGCGACAATTCTGATGATCGGGATGCTCTTCGGCGTCGGTCTGACCGCAATTTCCATGGCCATGGCCTTTTCCGTGAAAAGTCACGGCGACTTCTTTTCGGTCCTGGGATTCCTCTCGCTCCCGGCGATTTTCTTGAGCTCAGCGTTAGTGCCGTTGGCTGGGATGCCTGCATGGATGGGATTTTTAGCGCGCTTCAACCCGATGACCTGGGCGATCGACGCGGTGCGCCCGCTGATCCTTACCGGCTGGACCGAAGCGCTTCCCCATGTTGGGATGGTGGTCATTGTCATGGTGATTTTTGACGGCCTCTGTCTTTACGGGAGCGCCAAAGTATTCCGTCGGGCGATGGGTTAATGGGCGGGCTTTCGAGGAGTTCCACCATGCTGACAAACGAAAGCCAAATCCGAGCGCTGATCCGGTTACTGGCCGATGAGGATGAGAAGATCGTCCGGACCATCAGCGGGAAACTCATCGACATCGGTCCCACTGCGGTCCCCTTGCTTCAGGAAGCGGAGATCGAACAGCCGGAAATGGCCGCCCGTCTCGTCTCGGTGCTTGAGGAAATCCGCGGGGGACATCTCGAAGATGAACTCACGCAGCTGGTGGCACAGCCAGATGGCCCGATGGATCTCGAACGGGGCGTCTTTCTGATTGCCCGCTATGCCTATCCGTCCCTGGACGTTCCCTCGTATAGGCGACAGCTCGATGAAATGGCGCAGGAAGTGCAGGATCGGATCGGTCATCGGGCATCGGGGGAGGAAACGATCAAGACGTTGAACCGGTATCTCTTCACAGAACAGGGGTTCAAAGGCAACACCAAGAATTATTATGAGGTGGAGAATAGTTATCTCAACTGCGTGATCGATCGGCGAACGGGCATTCCGATCAGTCTCTCGACGGTCTATCTCCTCGTCGGGAGGCGGCTGAGCCTTCCGGTGCATGGGATCGGGATGCCGGGTCATTTCTTGGTGAAGTACGAATCGGATCGCTACAAAATCTTCGTCGATTGTTTTAACGGAGGGGCGTTGCTGACCGAAAAGAATTGCCAGCGGTTTCTCACGGAAGCCGGGTATGGATTCGACGAGAAGTATTTACAAGAGAGCCCGGTGCACGCGCTCCTTTCCCGCATGATCAAAAACCTCTTGGCCATCTATGCCAAACTCGACGACCCCCTCAAGAAGGCCCGCTTGACGAAATTCATCGAAATCTTGGGGTGCGATAACCGCGAAGGCGGGCTGTAATGCGCGCGAAATGCGTGTGAAAAGCGGGGCTGGCCGGAAGTTTCATCAACTTCGCAGGCTGCTCAAAAAGTCCGTCCAGCAAGGCCGCAGCCGATGAAAGCACCGGAAGCGTAGCCTCTGGGCTACGTTGAGGATGCTTTCGAGGGGAGAACGCAGCTGGCGGGCTTTTTCAGCAGCCTGCTAGAGTTTGATCGTCATCAAGTCCCGTCCAACCACAATCTTCCCCCCGAATGCTTCCCCTGCCTGTTCCCGCACATTGTATCGTTCGGTGATCGGATACAAATGCGACAGCACGAGCTGGCCGACTCCGGCTTCTCTGGCCACCTGCCCACATTGACCGGCATGCAGATGGACCGGGCTCGGCCGACTCGCCGGGGCGGAACAGTCCAGCACCGCGAGATCGACGTCTCCACAGAGGCGCACCAGGCTGTCACAGTATTGCGAATCGCCTGAATAGGCCAGGGCCTTCCCGCCATATTCAATTCGATATCCTAGGCAATGGAGGTTTTCTGTGTGGGTCACTGTTCGGGGAATCACCGTTGTCTTTCCAATCGTAAACGCACGATCAGCCACTTCTTTGAAATGAACCGCAAACGGCGCATGCGTAAATCCTGGCAAGGTGGCGAAGAGGGTCTGGAAGAATTTCTTGGTCCCGCGAGGGCCGATGACGGTCAGCGGTGGCCTCGTTCCTCCTTCGTATTTGGTGAAGATCATCGCATCGAAAAAATAGGTGATGAAGTCAGAGAAATGATCGGCGTGGTAGTGGGAGAAGAGAATGTGGGTGATTCGATGGCGGTTCAGGCCGGTCTTGAGTAAATTCGCCAAGGTGCGTGGGCCAAAGTCCAGCAGGATCGTCTGGTCGGTGCGGACAAGATAGCCCGAGGCTGCGCGCGTGGGGTGGATGTTCGTGCCGGAGCCGAGAATAGTTAAGCGCATGGATTCACAGAGGTTGAGATTCGTTGTACGGTTAATCCGAATAGGGTATTTCTTGCCACGTTGAACCTTCAGCCTCTAACCCTTCAGCCTGAGCCCCAACCTATTGGCGAAAGCTATCCCGCAAGCGAAGCAGCAGCGCGCGAGCTTGGTCGACTTCTTTAGGGGTCAAGGCCCGTTCAAAGAATGGACGAAGAAAAGCCAAGTGGGCCGTAAAAGTCTTTCGAAAGAGCGCATCGCCTTTCACGGTTAACGAGATCTTCGTGCAACGGCGATCTTTTTTCATGGCATCCCGCCGGATCAGACCTTTGGAGACCAGTCGATCGAGGACGCCGGTGAGCGTGCCTTTGGTGACGAGCGTCTGGGCCGAGAGTTCTGAGCAGGTCAGGCCCTCCGTATCTCCCAGCGTGGCGATCACATCGAACTGTGAAGGCGTCAGCCGCAGAGATTTGATATGCCGGGTGTCGATGCGCCAGAAGGCCAGATAGGTCTCGACGAGGGGTCGCAACACTTTCAGATAGGGATCGTCCTTCAGATGTGGTAACTCCATGCCGAGAGGATAGTCCGTGCTAGGACGGAGATTCAAGAGGGGAGGAGGGGAGTGGCCAGGTGCCCTTCTTGCTCGCAGAACGCGCACAATCAGAATGTGCTCGTCCGATGCGCGCAGTCAAGGGCAACCTTGGCCGCTCCCCTTAGTCGGTGGTTGGGGAAGTGGAGGGGATGAAGGCTGTTGATCTCCTGTGCTCGCGCAACGCGCGGCCTGGGAAGGCCCTCGCTTGGGCTAATGGCACGTCTCGGCGTGCCAGTGGGTGGGCCGGGTGAGAATGATGCGCGCAGTGAAGGGCAACCTCGGCCGCTCCCCTAGAGGGAGATGTAGAGACATAGGATGTGCTCGCGCAACGCGCGGCCTGGGAAGGCCCTCGCCTGGGTTAATGGCATGTCCCGGGAAATCGATTCCGAAGCAATCGGAGGGTAGGGCGGGTGAAAAATATCTGCCAGTGGGTAGGCGGGTGAGAACGTTGCCCGCAGTGGGAGACCATTTAGCCCGCCTTCCAAGTAGAAGGTGGAACGCGCACGATGAAGTGGACTGGAAGGACACTCGCGTGGTCCCGTGCTCTCGGAGCGTGCACGATAAGAATGTGCTCGTCCGATGCGCGCAGTAAAGGGCAGCCTTGGCCGCTCCCCTAGAGAAATGTGGAGTATCAGGAAGTGCTTGATTGACCGCGCAGGGGGGGGAGTCCGCAAAGTTCTCCCCGCTCGGCCTGCCTCGCTCATTTCGCGTCATGTCCGACGAGCGACGACTTATTGCAAGCCGGCGTGATTTTCTATCGTGAAGAGCGTATCCTTCGGCGGAAACGATAGCGACAATGGGAGTGAAGTTTGCCAGTGAGCGACGAGCTAGACGTTCTGCAATCTGTGACCGCTCAATTGGAAGGGGCCGGCATTTCCTATATGGTGACTGGCTCAATGGCGGCGAATTTCTATGCCGTTCCTCGAATGACCCGCGATATCGACCTTGTCATCGAACTGTCCGAGCGGGATGTAGATCGTGTCACCCGCCTATTTCAACAGGAATACTATATCGACCGTGACATGGTTCAACGAGCCGTACGAGACCATGCCATGTTCAACATGATTCACAATGCCTTGGTGGTCAAGGTAGACTGTGTCGTCAGAAAAGAGACGGAATACCGTCGAGAAGAGTTCGCGCGTCGCCGGGCGGTCTCCGTCGCAGGCCAACGGATCTTCATCGTGTCGCCCGAAGATCTCATTCTCTCCAAGCTGGATTGGGCAAAGGAGAGCCGGTCCCAGATGCAACTGGACGATGTCCGAAACTTGCTGAGGTCAGTGCAGGGACTCGACACAGAGTATCTGAATCGGTGGGCAGATCGATTGGGGCTGACCACACTCTACCAAGAGGTACGTCAATGAAAGATACACCGCCCGAAATGGACGCCCGCTATCAGGACATGCTCATGCAGCGGTCCGGAGAAGAACGGCTCATGATGGGTTGCTCGATGCGCGAGACGTCGCGTACCCTTGTCGAAGCCTCCATTCGGGAACAAGACCCACAGGCCACCCCTGAAACTGTCCGCAAAGGCCTTTTTCTTCGCTTCTACGGCCACGAATTCGATGCCGATAGCCGAAGGAAGATTCTCGCTGCCATTGAGTCTACAACCCATCCAGTCGCCAAGTAGCCGATCTTCGTCTTGCCCGCCGCCGTTCGTCGCTTTCGTTCATTTGATTTCTTTGGTTCGCCGGGCGGGTTTGCCGGTTGTGCCAACAAGACAGACGATATAGACCAAACCAACC
>JAWXBV010000255.1:0-12054 GCA_034440335.1 Nitrospirota bacterium
CGCGCCCGAGAAAATGTCTCGACTTTGCGACGCCCCTGGAAGTCTATACGCAACTGCGTCATCAACCACCCGTTGCACTTGGAACTTGAAACCGCCCTTCAAAATGCGCCTGGTTGTATCCATAGTCGTCTCGCGGCCCCACAAAGAGGAACCCCATCTTGACTTTATCCTGTGCCCCCCATGCTTTGCCGAGCCAGCCCAAGCCGCCCAACATTCCCAGTGCTCCTGCAGCCGCGGTCCCCTTCAGCACTTGGCGTCTAGTCAGTTTATGTGATGGAGCCATAGGTCCTCCTTAATTATGATATGTGAATGCCGGCGCACCCTCCCGCACAATGAACGTTCCGGTTTCACCGGCCAGGGCACGACCGATATTGGGAGGATTGGTGATCAACCCTGTCGACCCGCCACCTTCCAAGAATTCGATCACCGCCTGAATTTTCGGTCCCATGCTGCCCCTGTCAAACTGATTGTCCGCGAAATGCTTCTTCGCTTCAGCCACCGTCATGCGATCCAGCCATTGCCGATCGGGCCTATTGAAGTTGATGGCCACCTTCTCAACTCCTGTGGAGACCAACAGTAAATCAGCTCCGATCCCACGAGCCAGCAAGCTTGACGCCAGGTCCTTGTCGATGACGGCCTCAACCCCGGTTAAGTTGCCCTCTTCGTCCTCGACCACAGGGATACCGCCCCCCCCGCAGGCAATGACTACGAGCCCCGATCTGGCCAACAGGTTGATCGCTGCCATTTCGATGATGGTCTTCGGCAATGGTGACGGCACCACCCGCCGCCAACCACGCCCCGCATCCTCCTTCACGATCCACCCTTGCCGGGCCGCGAGCCGCAGCGCGGTCGCTTCGTCCATTTGAGACCCGATGGGCTTGGAGGGGTCGGCAAACGCCGGATCGTTGCGATCCACCAAGGTCTGCGTGATGATGGCTACGGCCTTCCGATCGATCCGGCGCTTACGGAATTCGTTATACAATGCCTTGATGAACATGTAGCCGATACCACCCTGTAGATCCGCATCGGCATAATCCATTGGCACGGGAGGCACCTCCTCCAGTGCCAGCTCGGAACGGCGCAGGATGAAGCCGACCTGTGGACCAGTCCCATGGGTAATCACCACATTCCACCCGGTTGCGATCATTTCTACGATATGGTGAACGGTGATGGCGGCTTCCCGACTTTGATCCGGGATCGACTCGTGGTCCTTGTCTAGGATCAACGAGTTGCCCCCGACGGCGACAACGGCAAGTCTATTGGTGGATGTCATCAGCCACACCTCCCTGTATCACGGACTGTCGTGTATGGCGCTTGCCAGTGCGGACACCGCCTGCGTAAAACAGGCCAGAGGCGCGCGCGTGATACCGGCCCCGATCTGTCCGACTCCGGCCTCACGATGGGCAATCCCCGTATTGATAATCGGTTGTATGCCGGTATCGACGACCTTACGAACGTCAATGCCCGCAGGTGAGCCGGCAAAGTTGATCGCCGGTAAGGTGAAGGCGCCATTCCGGCCCAACGTGATATGGGTCATCGCCATCGTATTGTCGATCGCATCCTGCGGCGTGCCGCCGACGAACTTGACGATCGCGGGGGAGGCGGCCATCGCGAAGCCACCCACACCCGCTGTTTCGGTGATGGCACTGTCCCCCAGATCGGGCGCCGCGTCCGCCATGGTGTAGCCGGGGAAATACAGCCCATCCACCACGGGCGCCTGAGTAGTAAACCACCTGTCTCCTGTCCCACTCACCCGGATACCGAATTCCACACCGTTTCGGGCCATGGCCGTGACCAGACTGCTTCCTGGAATATTATGAGCAGCATCCAGCATGGCTTTGCATGCCGCCATTGAAATATTCAGAAAAAAATGGTCGTTCCCGACCATGAAGTCAACCGACGCTGAAATCTCAGTGTGCGAGAGGCTCGTCTTGAGCAAGGCCGGGATGATTCGTTTCAGAAATAAAGAGGAGGCCGCGACATTGCGGTTATGCACTTCATCACCCATGTGCAACGCCTGCGCCATCAATGGTTTGAGGTCCAATCCCCCCAGAATCCGTAACCCTGCCTGCAATGTCGGGCTGAGAACTTTTTCGATCCATTGAAGGCGCGCAACAACGTCCGGACTATTGGCACCGAATCGCAAGACTTTGCCCAAACCCTCGTTCATGTTGCAAAACGCTCGATTGCCGTGAACGGTATTCACAATGATCCAGACAGGCATCGAGGGACTGATGATGCCTGCCATGGGGCCGACAGCGTCATGGTGATGGCAGGGTTCGAAGAGAATGTCGCCGCTGGCCGCCAACGCCCGTGCCTCGTCAAGGTTGGCAGCCCAGCCCTCATAAAGAATGGCCCCGATAATCGCGCCTTGCATGGGGCCGCACATCCGCTCCCACGCAATCGGTGGCCCTCCGTGCAGCACCATGCGTTTCCCCATGTTGGGAAGCACCTCTCCGGCGATTCCGATACCCTGAAGCATCGGCTGAGCCGACAGATAGGCATCGTACGCCTTGTGGTTGGCCGCCTCGATGACCGGTAGGTTGACGAGCCGCGCCAGATCCTGGCAGATGCTCTGATCACCTTGCGCCGGTGGAGCCCACTCGACGTGTGTCACGACCCCACCGGCATCGGCGATCGACTTCGCAAATGAGGCCAGTCCGACATTTAAGACCTGAAGATCCTCTCGGAACAATTCAATCATCACACGTCCCCACGCAGTGAACCAGCCCGTGCGACAATCTGGGCGGCCAGGCGCACGGCCTGTGCATTGCTTTCGGTCAAGATCACTCCTGCTCCACGTAGCGCAGCTTCCTGTTTGGACAGGTTCTGCGGGTCGGACGTGGTGCCGCAGACGAAACCGACACACACCAAATGCCGCCCCCCTTTCTCTGCCACATCTCTTGCCTTGTGAATCACCGGCACCATTTCACTCGCCGGATCACTGTGCGAGCCAAAGCCCAGCACCACGTCAAGTAAGATGACAGCCACTTCAGGGTCCGACGCCTCCTTGAGAAGACGTTCGCTCCGTAGTCGATGGTCGATCATCGGATGAGGGCGTCCTCTGGTGAACAGATCGTCTCCCAGATCGACGACGGTATGTTTACAGCTGTTCCACACATCCTCAAGACGGTCTTGTGGGCTCACAGGCGTATTCGAATAGACCTGCCCCAGAGCTTCGGTGAAAAGAAGTGTGGCCTCATAGCAGAACGTGCCACCACTGTAGAGGCCACGCACAAATCGCTGTGTTGGGGAGAAAGATGGCATCGCACTAGCCGGGGCACTCTTGACTGCCGCTGAATCAGGAGATCTGCCGTCAGATAGGGCCACTGCCGTGAGGGCAGCATCCTCGAGAGTCTTCACGGCATAGAGATTGGGCCCTTTGATATCTGCCAAATCTGCACCCAGAAAGTTCACCACCACCGGCTTGCCTGTCTGACCTGCCGCCGTCAATACTCGCCGGGCAACATCCGGTGCCGGCGGCTTGGAGATCAGAACAATGACCGAGGTTGACGGATCGGCGGCCAATGCCTTCAGCCCCTGGAGCATGGAGATACCCCCTACATCCCGGTGCAAGTCATGACCTCCTGTTCCGATCGCCTGGGAAATACCCTTGCCCCATCGATCGATAAGGCAGGTGACTTGCTGAAGACCGGTGCCGGACGCGGCGACGACACCGATATCCCCGCGCGTCACGACGTTGGCGAAGGCGAGCGGGATGCCATTGATGATGGCGGTCCCGCAATCCGGTCCCATGACAATGAGATCGTGGTCCTGAGCGAAGCGTTTCAGCGCAATCTCATCTTTCAACTCGACATTGTCGCTGAACAGCATCACATTGAGGCCAAGACGCAAGGCCTTGAACGCCTCAGCAGCGGCGTATTCGCCGGGCGTGGAGATCAATACCAGATTGGCGCCAACCATGTTTCCGAGCCCCATTTCTATACTGCGGGGGGCCATGGCAGATGACTTCCCGTTTCCGGACATTGGAGGCGGGTTTTGGTTCAAGGCCGACTCGGCTGCAGCCATGGCAGCAGCAAGGGCAGCCTCGTCTCCCTGAAGCGCGATGAGCAAGTCGTTGGCACCGGCCTCAATAGTCTCCCCGAACAAGCCGGCTTCTTTGAGCAAGCTAATGTTGTTTGCAGAGGCCATGATCGCCGAGGCTTGTTCCACGCCGGGAAACTTGGCAAACGTGGAGGAGAGTTGCATCAGGGAGACTGAATCGCGGTAGAAATTGCGGAGAATTTTTGTCGCCCTGGCCATATGCACAGTCTCCCCATTGACGTCTCGGCCTTGGCCGGTTCGTGGCGTTGAACGTCAGGCGGTTGGGAACTTCCCCTTCGGGGGCTTATCTGGCGAACGTCAATTCCTACAGCGTGGTGTCTCGTCCAGGATGACTGCACGAACCGTCCCTCGGAAATTTTCGGCTTGCGAGTCTTGGGATGTCTTGCAGTTCATTTCTCAGCTTCCAACTTGAACACCAAATTGTATACAAAGTCAAGAGCGAAGTATGGCCGGAGTCATTTATTCTTGAAATTCTGCCAAGGCCATTCGAAGGCCTCACCGGGTGGAGGCGCTTCATCCTACGAGCAGATGAGGAACACGCCTCGTTGCGCGCTGGCGCTCTCGCGGGTTAGGGCCAGTAGATAAACAACTAGACAAGCGCAGCCCTCTCGCCTCTGGTTCAGGCTCAGAGGGGGAATCGGCACTCTGGAGGGCCGCAGAAACCTCAAAGATGGGATGAGGGAAATTACAATGCCAATTGTCGAGGTAGGGCCATATGTGTTCGAGTTCGATCCGCGGGCAGCCGTACTGGTGACCATCGATATGCAGCGCGACGTAGGGGTGCGCCGCTCACGGCGCGTCCTACTCCACGCGATCGTTAGGAACAAAATCCGTCAAGAATTAACGCTACGGGCGAAACGCGTTTAGGCAACCCTCATCTCCTAACCTTCAGATTGCTTCCCATGCATTACATTGCGACGCACGAAGCAGAAGACCTCTTCGTAGTGCCACCCCCCTGTGCCTCTCCGCTCGTCCCAGAAGTGCTCGCGGACATACTCCTGAAACTCCTCCTCGGTTGGGGAATGGGAAAAGGCATCGGCGTCGCGGTCACACAACATGAACCGAGCGATCTGGAGCGTATCGTCGAACGAGGGCGTAGCGATGGAACCTGGTACACGCGTAAACGAAAAGTCGAATTCCGTATGACGACGCATCGCTCCGGCTAGGCCATCATAGATGTTGTAGCGGGGCGCCCCGAAGTATTCGAGCATCTGATTACATCCCGAACCTGGGTCTTTGAGGGTCACGACCAGCACGCCATTCTCGGTGAGCTGGTTAGCTGCGTGAATCGTATAGGCACCCCATTTGTGATCGGGAACATGGTAATACACATGGCTGATAAGCCCGACTGCGACTGGGGTGGGCGGGGTCGTTGAGATGAGGGTGCCATCGAAAATCTGCGCGCGCGGGCACCTCATCGCAAGCACCGCACGCATGCCCTGGTGCGGTTCTACCGCATACACATATTGGAAGTGTTCCAACATAAGACGGGTGAGGTCCCCCTCCCCAGCACCCCAATCGATCGCGCGGGACTCAACGGGATAGTGGGAAAAGACCTCTCGGAGGATCTGTCGCACATAAATCCGCTCCCCAGTGTATTTCAGAAACGTGGTAAAGGCATCCGCATACTCTGGACTGTCCCAGTGAAAGCGTTTCACAGGCAGCATTATCTGCGCTTCCTGTCTTGGGAAAACCGACGAAACATCGTTCGGGCCTTCTGTGCCCCCATCACCCTCGATTGGTTTGTGGCTGTGGATCATCGCATGAAGAGGATCCGTCCGTTGATCGAACCGACCGATTCGCACGCTGTGCCCGCCTCTTTCTGCAGAAGATGGGCGCCCGTCGATTCCGCCGGAGCAGCGGTCTCTGGCCCTCCTGGGGTGGCTCTCTCTTGGAGGGCACGTCGGAACGTGCCTTCATTATGAGCGCGACCGGGAACCTAGCCGATATCTACCTGACTGTGGTGTGGAGTCAGGAGAGTTCTGAGTAAGCGCTGAGGTCGACTGAAATATAGCGATGAAGGCGACGACCAGACGATACAGCCAAGCAATAGCCCCAGGACGCCGTCTGTCCCTGAGGTGTGGCCCACCTGCAGAGCGGTCCGTGTCGCTTCTCGGACGCTGTCCATGCTTTTCGTTTTCCAAAAGCGTTGCGCCAGAGTCGCAATCGGCTCAGAGACATTGCCATTGACCGCAGATTTAATGTAGGTGCGGCTGATCGCGTTGGTGCCTGCTGCAGCCTGAAACAGCCAGGCACCCACGGATGACATGAACCTCAACCGGGGTGGATCACTGCCCGCCGTGCTCCACAATCCAGCCAAATACCCCACGATGAAATCATCGCCCGAAGGCGTCAAGCCGGGCCCCAGCCCGATCAAAGTTCTGAAGACAGTGATAGCGCTGTCAATCTGAAGGTTGCGTGTCGCATCTATCAGAGCCGGAACGGTTTGAACCGCCCTTTCGACAAATGTCTTCATCCCGGACGATGTCACGGGATATTGTCTTGACACAGGGGTGGCTGCGATTATTGCCGACATTCCGTTCCCACGCCGATGTTTCTTCAGTTCCAGCCAGGCGACCACCCACGCTTGAGCCGTGTCGCGCTGATGTAGATCGACCCGCAATCCCTTGAGATCGATGTGCCAGAGGCTAGCGGTTCGCAGATCAACGGACAGATTGGACCCGCTGATTCGGAGAATCCCTCCCCGGCAAGCGACCGGTTGTCCCACCCGGAGCTGATTCAGAAAAGTGAACTGGGAGGGAGTCCTCAAGCGGATCCCTTGGGAGAGGTTGCCTTTCTCTGATGAAACCAGGGTGAGTAAAGCATCGCTTTCAAGACTGACATTACAAGCCTGGTGGAAAACACTGTGAATAGCCCCGCTAAAGCACAGGGTCGGCGCTTCAACGCCCGCCGAGAGAGCATTGAGGCGCATTGGGCACACTCCTCCTATCGCCAGACGACATTAGGCCGTGCGTGTCATGAGATTTATTAGGTAACAGCAGGCATTGAGGAGGCATGCAGCCGAGAGGTTCCCCAGGCCGCAGGGATGATCGTGGGGAATGGAATTTCCTAGAATGAGTAGGCTCTGGCCAGCGCATCCTTGATCGCTGCATGGACGTTGTCCCTGCCCTCTTCAATATTCCGTTGCATGGCCTTGCGTGCACCCGATATATCCTTGGCTGCGATGCGTTTAAGGATTTCCAGGTGTTGGTGGCATGTGCTTTCGGCCCGGTGTGCCCTGCCGAAATCTATCATGCGAAAAAGCAGCAACCGCTCGTTGATGGCGCGAAGTTGCCGCAACAGAGACTTGTTTCCTGCTGCATGGGCGAGCGTTTCGTGAAACAGTGTGTCGAGCCGAGCCAGTTCCTCATCCTTCTTAGTCGATCCATTCAGCAGACCAGTCCACGTGCGCTTGAGCGCATCCATATCATCCTTCTTTGGCGTGCCCCGCTTCGCCAAGCATTCGACGACAAACAGCTCCAGCGCTAAGCGAACCTCATAGAGCTCCTCAATTTCACGAAGGTTGTACTGTTTAACCGCGTAGCCCCGGTTGGGCATCTTTTTGAGGAACCCATCAGTCGCCAGTGTTCGGAGGGCCTCCCGCACCGGACTACGGCTGACGCCGAATTTCTGGCAGAGTTCTGCTTCGGTAAGTCGGTGTTCTGGCGGATATTGCCAATGAATGATCCGCTCTTTCAGTGTCGCAACGATTGACGCACTGAGATTTGAGAATTGTCCTCCTCCCATCCGATCGACCTTGTCAGCCATATCTGCAATTCACCTGAATTAAGTTATCGCCTCTTCTGTGTCAGACTCCTCACGACCGATGTTCATGGATAATCCAACCTGAATGGCTCCTAAGGTCGCGCCATAGGCAGGCGAGCAAAATCCGTAACATGGTTCATCTATGGACAGATCGACATTGTATACAATCTAGAGTACATGTGGCAAGCTGAAACGAGTGCTCAACAATATCCGGCTTACTTCATCTTCTCCTGAAATTAGTTCGACCTCGAAGCCTGCTTTGCGCTTCACGAGATCGAGAAACTCATCACGGTTCTCTGCATGACGCACTGCGCTCGTCGCGACGACCGCCACCGCATCGACATACGAAGCATCAATGATCCCTCTCCACTCCTTGAGGCACTGCAGCACCCAATCCATCGCAACAATGCTCAGCTGCCTGTCTGATCGACGCCCTCACCCAGCCGGAGGATTCGCTGCTCAGATCGTACCTCTATCAGCCGCCCGTCAGGCCGCAGGTCGGCAATCAGAAATCTGCAGGTGAGCGGGCCGATCTCCACGCCGCCGAGCCGCATCGTGCGTGGCGAGTTCTTCATACGCCGCTCCGAATCTCCGCTACCTCCGATTCAAGCTTGTTGCGTGCACCTTTAAGTTCCTGAATCTCTTTGACGAGTCAACCGACTTCAGCTCGTACAGGACCCGCTCAACCGGTTCGCCTCCCTGCGAAGATGGACCCCTCGCCCACCAACATCCCGATACAGCTCGCCCAATTGCTGGTCGAGCTTGCGGATTTCGAGCCGGATCCGCAGTAGCTCCGTTTCTTCCAGCGCACGGATCGCCGCCTGCGCCGTACCATAGCGCAACGTCGCCAACCCCACCTTCAGATCATGTTTGAGTCGTTGTAAAAGACCCATGCACTTCTCTCATTTTTCTTCGCTATTCAGTTATCAATGCCGAGTGATGCGTGAGTGGTGGTCAAAGCGCCCTACCTCCTAGCCAGCATTATACATGAGCGCTTTTCTCGCAAGTCTCGCGAGTCTCGCGCAAATGCAGCGGGCTAGTCCGATGCGAGGAGTCCGTGGATAAGGGCGTACTTTGTGAGTTCCGCCGTCGTGTGGAGATCGAGGAGGGTCATGATCTGCGATTTGTGAAACTCGATCGTCTTCGGTGAGAGCGTGAGGGCCGAGGCGATTTCCTTGACCGTCTTCCCTTCTGCCACCAGTTGCAACACTTCTCGTTGGCGTGCAGTCAGGGGCTTGTCCTTCAGAGCCGCAGGCATCTTCCCTGTAATAGCCGACTCCACCAGGCCTTTGGCAACCAAGGGGGTGACATAACATTGTCCGTCCATGACCGATTGGATGGCTTGGAATAACTCTGAGCCGGCCGATCGTTTGAGCAGATAGCCTGAAGCGCCGGCCTTGAAGGCTTCATTCACATAGGCCTGGTCGGCGTGCATCGTCACGAAGATCAGTTTGGTGTGAGGCAGCATCTTCTTCAGCTTCCTGGCGGCATCGACCCCGTTGAGCTCCGGCATCGAAATATCGAGGGTGACAATGTCGGGCTGAAGCTCCTGGGCCATGTGAAGCAGCGTCCGGCCGTCCTCCGCGACACCGACAATCTCACACCGATCCTCCAATAGTTTCCGGAATCCGTCCAACACCAGCGTATGGTCGTCGGCCAAGAGAACCCGTGGCTTGCTCATGCCTCCCCCTCCGGAACGAACACCACCACCTGCACCCTCGTGCCCTTCCCCACAGAGGACACCACTTGCAAATCCCCGTGGACCAAGGCCACTCGCTCTTTCATGCCGAGCAACCCCAAGCTATGCGATCCGTTCCGGGATTGTTCGGAGTCGAATCCCACTCCATTATCTGTAAACGTGACCATCAGTTCAGATTGGAACCCGGTCAGCTCCACATCGACTTGAGTGGCCTCAGCATGCCGAGCCACGTTACTGAGACTTTCTTGAGTCACGCGATAGAGACAGGTCGCAACTTCCTGGGGAACGGCTGCGGAAATATTCTTGTGCCCAAAGCTCCCTCGGATATGGCTTCGGGCGGTGAAATCCTCCACCAACCGCTGCAGGGCGATCGGAAGACCGAGGTCGTCGAGGATGGAGGGATGAAGCTGATAGGCCAAGTGCCGCACCACATCGGACAGCTCAATCACACGGTCTTGTATCGCGCAAACAGCTCGGCCCAAGTTGCCCGGTAAGGAGCTGAGTTGCTTCCCTACGGCTTCAATATCCATGGCAAGAAGCGCAAGCTGTTGATTGATGTCGTCGTGCAGGTCGCGCGAGATACGACGCCGCTCGTCCTCCTGTACACGCAACAGTTGAAGCGCCAACTTCTGCAGGGCTTGTCGGCTCTGCTCAAGCGACTGCTCGGTCTGTATCCGTTCAGTCACTTCAGCGACCAACGATTCGTTCACGGCGGCCAGCTCCTGCGTCCGAGCCTGCACCCGCCTATCTAAGGCCTCGTTTAGCCGTTGCAACTCCTCTTGGTGCATAAGGCCCTGCTGCTCCGTCTCTTTCCGCGCTGAGATATCCCGCACAAACGCGCTGAACGTGTAGGCCCCCCCCTGCCCCAAGGACGGTGAGATGGCCAGTTCTATCGGGATCTCGTGCCCATCCCGGTGGCAGCCAATGATTTCAACCCTGGTATTCAACATCGGGCCTTTGCCGATCGCGAGGAAACGACGCAATCCCTGTTCATGGGCTTCCCGGTATTGTGGAGGAATGATGGTGGCAGAAAGGAGTCGCCCAATGGCCTCTTGTCGGGACCAGCCGAAAATCTGTTCGGCTTGTATATTCCAGTCTGTGATGACTCCAGCCGCATCCATACCAATGAAGCCATCGAGCGCCAATTCGACGATGCGCCGCGTGTGGGCTTCACTCGTGCGCAACGATGCTTCGGCCTCCACAGCAAACGCACGCTCCTGCTGCGCGTGCTGATATTCCTTCCGCACACGATTCACGGTCCACACCAAGAGTCCAAACGTTGGAACCGCCACGGCGCCGCCCGCCAGGCCAAGGTTCCAGAGGACTTCTCGAATCGGCGCCAGCACGTCGCGCCGATCCATACGCATCAGCACCGTCCAATGCAAACCCTCAAAACTGGCGCCATGGCCTAGCGTCCTGGCATAGCCCGTAATAACCTGCACATGGCGACGCTTGTGTTCTTCCTCGATGTAACCGAACAAGGACTGTTCGCTTAACAGCACCGATGGTAGGCGAAGTTGTTTGAGATTGACATTGCCCTTATGATTGAGATCCGAATCGATAAAGGCCACCCCCTTTTCAGTCAGGAACTGGTATTCCAGCGCCCCCCAAAACCCTTCCCGCTGCCGCAATGCCAAAAGAGTCCTCGTCATGACGTCTTCAAGCCCGGGAATCCCCACCCGGGTCGTCACGACCCCCAGGAATTCCCCGCGCGGTCCTGTGATGGGAGCCGTCACGGCTATGGCGTCAGGACCGCCCATCACTGCGAATGGCTCCACGTCTCCCATATGGACCCCTTGCCCGTTACGCACAGCCTGAAACCAGGGTTCGGCGCTGTAGTCACGCCACACCGTGGCTTGGTCGGTGGCTACGACAATCTTTCCGAGCTCGTCTGTGGCGCCAATCCATAAGTAGTCCGGGTAGGCGGTCCTCAACCCGGCGACATAGGCCGACTGAAATTCCTGATTGTGTGACTGCACGCTGAACGTCCTTGCCATCATCAGGACATCGCCGTGCCGTTCAACGAGAAATCGGTCAAGTTTGTCCGAGACTTCGGCAGCTGTTTGGGCCAGGGTTTCACCTGCTGTCGCCACCATGCGGGCTTCGACGTAGCGGAACGCGAGTGTGCCGATGGTCAACATGACGACCGTCAGTACGCCGAAGAGAACCGACAGCCAGGAATAGGGGCGGGCTGCCCTGGCTTCAGACATGGTGGTTCACCCTTGTTTGCCTCGTTGCTACGACATCGCGAGCACAGGTGCTCGCTGATTGGCTACTTGTACAACGCAGGGTGGTCTTTCTCCAGAATATCCGAAACATCCATTCAGATTCACTAGCAGGCTGCGGAAAAACTCGGTTAATACCCAAAATGCCGAAAGAATTTTCCCTATGGCATCGATGTTAAAATCGCCTCAGGATGCTCAAAAAGGCCGTCCAGCAAGGCCGCAGCGAGCGAAGAGGCGAGTCGTACGCTTCGGTACGTTGAGCCTCTGAGCGATGCGAGAACGCCGCTGGCGGACTTTTTC
>JAWXBV010000256.1:0-5575 GCA_034440335.1 Nitrospirota bacterium
CTATGGCCCCACCGCTAAACCGTTTGTCTGGCGCAAGAGAGAAGTCAAAGGTTCTCAACTCAAAAACACTATCGTGAACTTACGCAATTAAGCACTAGGGAGCATTTATCCCTCCACAATCGCCATGCAAGTAGGTTTTAGGTCGCCGGCGTCTAATAATCGCCTGTAGCAGACTCGCTAAATGGTCATCCGTTTTATATGTGCAAAGTTTGACGAAAAAAGGGGCGTGTCGTGAGACACGCCCCCTGAACTCTGACTCGCCCGCAGACGGAATCGGTTACTTCAATGCGTCGATGCCGGCGCTGAAGTTAATGTGAAACGCCGCGCCGTTCATCACCAGGGCCGGAACCGACTTCACTCCGGCTGCTTCCGCTTCTTTCACACGCGTCCTTTGTTCGCGCCGAATCATGGAAGAGGCACGTTTCAAATAGGTGATATCCATATTGCGCGCGATTAACATATTTGTTATTATTCGACGGTGGACTACACGATCGTCTATTACAGCGATGCCGTGCAGGCCGAGATCCTGGACCTGCCCGATACGTTGGCGGCGAGATATATCGTGCTTACTCGACGAATGATTGTGCTTGGCCCGAACTTGGGAGCACCGCATACCAAAGCCTTTGGTGACGGTCTGTTCGAGTTGCGACTGAAAGGGGCCGAAGGGATTGCGCGTGTATTCTTCTGTACTCTGGTCGCCAAACGAATCGTCATGCTGCATAGCTTTATCAAGAAGTCGGACAAGACGCCTCTTCGCGAGCGTGAGATGGCTGAGGCGCGGATGAAGGAGGTCAAAGATGCACACGCATGATCAACTGGTCAAGAAGCTCATGCGCCGCCCAGGCGTGCGCGCAGAGGTGGAGCGTATTGAGCGTGAAGAGTCCGTGCTGCTCGATGCCTTGCTCAAAGCACGGCAAGAAGCGGGGCTTACTCAAGGACAGGTGGCGGCTCGAATGGGGACGCATGCTCCCGCTATCGCTCGTTTGGAACGGGCACTTGCCAGCGGGAAGCACTCCCCATCGATTGCGACGTTACGCAAGTACGTCAAGGCTTGCGGCAAGCGCTTGGTACTCCGAGTCGCATAAGGCTACCCGATCCATTCGATCGAGTAGACAATTTGGGGTAGAAAAAAAGGGCGTGTCGTGAGACACGCCCTCTGAACTTAGAGCCGTCGGATGACGAAAATAGTTACTTCAATGCGTCAATGCCGGCGCCGAAGTTAATGTGGAACGCTGCGCCATTCATCACCAGAGCCGGCACCGACTTGACGCCGGCTGCTTCGGCTTCTTTCACACGCGCTTTGTTGGTGCCGAGATGGACGTGTTCCACGTCATATTTCGTTGGATCCAGCGCATTGGCGACGCTGTTCTCGGCTGCGACGCACACGGGGCATCCTGCGTGATAGAAAGTTGCTTTGGTTTTCATGATGATCTCCTCTCAGTTGTGATGGGTTGGGTGAGATACCGTATCTGCGACAGGGTAGAAACGGCGCCAGGCTCAGGGTAGCAGGCACGTTCGATTTCCCGTCCACTTATGGATAACATACTGACAGTCTGACGATGAAATCAATAAGAAAATCTCCGCCACAGGGTCGAGGCACGGCAGAGGTCTGAGCATGTTTAAATAGAGGAAACGCGAAAACACGTTCATGTGCATTGTGAGCGCGGTGAGGCGAAGTTCTGGCTGGAACCGAACATTGAACTGGCGCAGAATTCCGGTATGGCTACTCGGCAAATCCGGGTTGCGAAAAATCTTATTGAGGAGCATGACGATGAAATCTGCGACGCTTGGGAAAAGCACTTCGGGTGTTGAGGTAACGAACATCTCCGGTCATGGATTCTGGCTGCTCATGGCTGACGAAGAGCTATTTGTTTCGTTCAAAGAGTTTCCCTGGTTCAAGGATGCTTCGATAGCAGAGATTCTGAACGTCGAGTGGCCGCAGCCTCATCACCTGTATTGGCCTGACCTTGATGTGGATATAGTTGTTGAGTCCATCAGGCATCCAGAGAAGTTCCCGCTTATCTCGAAAGAACTGCGCCCAACGAAACGTTCCAGCCGACCGGCAAAAGCGCGCCGCTGAGCTTGGGCATCGGTACAGTACAGTAGGGAAAAGGCAAATGCCCAGGTTGTTGTGGGGTGTCATAAAGATACAGGAGCAGACGGAGATGCGGTGTTTTTACGAACGTCTGCCTCAGCGAATGACCTGAATCGCTTTCCATCGTTCCGATCGGTAGCGCCAGAGTAGCAGCCCCATTCGAACTGTCCAATCTGCAATCATCGCACTCCAGACGAAGAGCACATCGAGTGTGAGCCAGGGCCCCGCGATCACTGCGAGAGGCAGGCGGACTCCCCACATGCCGATGGTCGTCGCCACCATGATGAACCGAGTGTCGCCGGCTCCACGTAGCGATCCGGCTAACACCATGGTGAGGGCGAGCGGCACTTGGAGAATGGCGACGATACGCAGGAAGACCGTCCCGAGTTCCACGACGGCTTCGTCGCTGGTAAAGATGCGCATGAGTATGTAGGGAAAGAAAAAAAAGAAGATG
The DNA here is from genome assembly GCA_034440335.1 of Nitrospirota bacterium. Classification (GTDB taxonomy): domain Bacteria; phylum Nitrospirota; class Nitrospiria; order Nitrospirales; family Nitrospiraceae; genus Palsa-1315. Next base: position 2,550 of record JAWXBV010000256.1, read on the forward strand.
CCCATGACAGCCATGGTTATGCCGGCCAGGCGATTCGCTTCCCAGTTTTCTAATTTTGCCCGGACATATTTCCCTGCGCCGATACTCTGTCCCACCATCGTGGCAGCTGCGATGGCAAAGCCATATCCCGGCAGGAAGGACAGGGATTCGATTGACAGGCCGACTTGATGAGCGGCGTAGGTCACCGTGCCGTAGAGCAGAACGATCTTGGTGTAGAGAATAATTCCCGCCTGTTGAAAGATCCGCTCACCGGAGACCGACGCGCCAATTCGCCAGGTGGAGCGCAAGAGATCGCGCCGAATGTGGAGTGATGTCTTCAAGAGCCTTCGGCAAGACCAAAGGAGGTAGGCCACGCCTGCCCCTTCCGCGAGACCGGCTGCCACGGCTGCTCCGGTGATACCCAAGGCAGGGACGCCCCAGAGTCCGTAGATCAGTGGATAGGCGATCGTGAGATACAGTAGATTGACCGCGATTAAGGCGTACATGGGAGTTTTGGTGTCTCCGGTGCCTTGTATAATCGATGAGAGGACTTGCAAGAAGATCGTGCAGGGGATGACCAGGAAGATGAAGTTCGAATAGGGAAGGGCCAGTGCGATGACGGCCTGTTCTGCGCCCAACAGCTCCATGATGATGCGATTCAGGGACAATCCGAGTACCACGAGTGAGCAAGACACGATGGCAGCCAACCCAACGAGATGTGTCGCGGCTTCTCCGACATCTTTGGTGCGGCGAGCGCCCCACAATTGGGCAATGAGGACGTTGGCGCCCACCGATAATCCGGAGACGAGTGTGGTGGCGATGAAGGCCAGCAACTGGCCCAGTCCGACGGCCGCGATCGATGTGGCACCGAGACCACCCACCAGGAAGACCGCGGCGATGCCTTCTGTTCGTTGAAGAAGGGTGCTGACCGTGACCGGTAACGCAAGGGTCAGGACGGATTTTCTGATCTGTGCAATGCTGGATGCCATGGCGGGCCATCCTAGCAGGATGAAGAAGACCGTTGTTTGCTTTGTTTGGTTTGTCTCGTTTGTTTGGTTGAATCAGACCAACTCGATGAACGAAACTAACCAAATCAACCCAATAAACAAAACAAACCAGATCAACCAGTTTCGCCCGGCAATTCTGCTGGACAAAGGACTGCCTGTCCGATTAGGGTCGTCTCACCATGATTGAACTCAGTGATCTCTCACCAGTTCCTCTTCTGAAGGTTCCGCGCCTGTCAAAGTCAAAATTCCTCTCCGGCCTGCAATGTCACAAGCGCCTGTACCTCGAAGTCCATCATCCTGTTCTCGCGACCAAGCCGGATGCAGGGACTCAGGCGATGTTCGATATGGGAACAGAAGTCGGGGAGCTGGCTCGGAGTCATTTCTCAGGCGGTGTGTTGGTGACAGCGGGTTATCGTCAGACAGAAGCCGCGCTTGCGCAAACGGTCGAATTGGTCCAGGACCTCACCGTACCGGCCATCTTTGAAGCGGCATTTTTGCACGGTGGGGTGTTGATTCGCGCGGATGTGCTGGAGCGTGTTCAAGACGCGGAGGGTCAACCGTGCGGCTGGCGCCTCATTGAGGTCAAGTCTTCCACAAAAGTCAAAGACGTGCATCTCGAAGATCTCGCTGTGCAAAGCGAAGTGATATTGGGCGCAGGGCTGATGCTCGTTTCCGTCGGTCTCATGCATATCAATACGGGGTATCTGTATCGAGACGGAGCCATCGATCTGAACGAATTATTTTCGATTCAGGACCTGTCCGAGGCGGTGGCTCAACGACGGGCTGCGGTGCCCGAGCGGCTGGCTACGATGACTCGCATGTTGCTCCAGACGCAACCTCCTGCCATCGAGCCGGATCAGCATTGTCATACGCCCTACGATTGCCCGTTCTGGGACCATTGCACCAAGGACAAACCGGCGCGGTGGATTCATTACTTGCCGGGATCGAAGCAGGTGGTCGGTCAATTGACTCAGCAGGGGGTGACGACGATCGACGAGATTCCCGTCGGCACAAAGCTGTCGCCGGTTCAGCGCCGCGTGAAAGACAATGTCGAGTGGGTGTCAGGCACACTTGGCTCTGTGTTGAAGGCCGTACAGTATCCAGTGCATCACCTCGATTTCGAGACGGTGATGTTAGCGGTACCTCGATTCTCCGAGACGAGACCCTATCAAGCCCTCCCGGTTCAGTGGTCGAATCATATCGAACAAGCAACCGGTGAGCTGTGCCATGAGGAGTTTCTGCACAAGGATGTGAGTGACCCCCGGAGGGGTCTCGTCGAATCTTTGCTGGAATCTCTGGGGGACCAAGGCAGTATCTGCGTCTATTCTCCGTACGAACGGTCTATCTTGGAGCAGCTGGCCGCTGCAATTCCATCGCTCAAGCCGGCACTCATGCGCATCGTCAGCCGCCTGTGGGATCTTTTCCCGATCATCAAAGACCATTACTACCATCCAGCATTCGGCGGGTCCTATTCCATCAAGTCGGTGCTGCCGGCCATGGTGCCCGCCTTGGCCTATGACGATCTGGTGATTAAAGAGGGCGGACATGCGGCCAGTCAGTATTACCGTATGGTTTTTGTCGAAACGGATTGGGTCGAGCGCGCGACGATTGAAGAGGCCCTATTGCGATACTGCGCCCGAGATACCTTGGCGATGGTCGAACTCAGGCGAGCGCTTCTGGGAAAATGTGATCCTAAAACCGGAGGCGATGTGTCTGGTTTTCGAGGGCCCTCCGTCTGAAAGGTATTCAATCGTGTGAGCTCGCACGAAGGTGTCGTAAAATGTCTGAAAGGAAGACTGGTATGTATTCTCCAGAAAAATTGCTCTCATTTATTTCTAGCACGAGGACTTGGGATGTGAAGATATCTTTGTTCCAATCGATTTGGGAAACGTCAATTTGGCGAGAGGTCTTATCTGGATAGGATTTGAAAAGACCTTGTAATGAGCTTCCCCCGAAATTTCGTCTTCCAAGGGTGATGTACAATCGCCGTCACCATGAAAGGGAAGACGAAATGAAGATACCGAAGCAGGCCTACACCGC
>JAWXBV010000257.1:0-11397 GCA_034440335.1 Nitrospirota bacterium
ATGGCTATCGGGATGAGGAGTACATGCGGCTCAAGATTCTGACCGCCTTCTTGCCGCGGAAATGAGCAGAATTCACCCACACGAATCTGCATTGAGCCGTATTAGTCAATTACGATCTGCCGTGGAATCCAATGATCGTCGAGCAGCGCATCGGACGCGTCCAACGCTTAGCGTCCAAGCATGCGAGCGTCGCCATTTTTAATATCATGTTGCGCGGCACCTTTGAGGAATACATTGTTGGACGTTTGATGGAAAAGCTTCAGATGGCATCCCACGCGATCGGCGATATAGAAGCGTTGCTCGAAGCCTCCGGAATCAGCAGTGAGGATGAGAATGGGGCGACGGGCTTCGACGAGAAGATCCGCCAGCTCGTGATTGCGGCGCTCGCAGGCATGGATATGGAGGCAGCGACGCGCCAGGCGGTAGAAAGTATTGACAAGGCAAAGAGTATTATGGTGCTCGAGGAAGAGAACATCAACGCGATGCTCGGTGGAATGGAAGGAGTCGGGTTCGTCGGACCTCGTGCCCCGACCCTGCCCGGCGTCGTGCGATCCATGACGCCACGGGACTTCACTCTGGCGGCCTTCAAGAGCTTGGGTGTACGCGTGACGCCGCAACCGCATGATCTGTATCTCGCGGAAGAGAACGGTGGACGTGAACACATCCGTTTCGAGGAAAGCGCGGGGGCGGGCACAAGAAGTACACTCTACGCTCCCGGTACTGCGGGCTTCCTCCGGTTAGTCGGTCGGGTCATTGCGACCGGCGTTCATGAGGTCCAGGATCTCGACCAGAACCCCGCCAAAGAGAGCGAGGAACTCGCACGTCGATGGGTCCTCATCTTCGGCGGCACGCCCAAGGAAGTAGAGGTCGAAGTGGTTCGTCGTTGTTTCGAAGGAACGGCCCTTGTCAGGGTACGTGCCACTGTGGCGCATGACAGCTACGAGCGCCTCGTCGAGGTTTCCTGTTCACCGACCGAGCACAGCGCTGAGACAGACCGATCAGGGCTGGGACCATTGCTTCGCACAATTGAGAATCCCATTACCCTTGGCCTAAACATCGAAAGTCTGGCCGACGCGGCGAAACTCGACGCGGCGATCTCCGAATTCTCCCACTTCTACTTGGAAAGACGGACGCAGGAGATGCAGGCCGCAGGCGGCGATGAGCGAAAAAAAGAAGAAGTTGGAGGATGAGTTCACGCCCCGCCTTGAAATGACGCTGGTCGCACTCGAAGGACGACTATATCGAAAGCTTAAAGTAAAAGCGCAATATAGGTTTGATGCTGACTCCGAATATAGCAGCACGCTAACCGTCGTACCGCATACGGGAGAGTTGCTCGACGCTCCCGAAGTAGGCCTCTGCGCCCGATCAGGGAGAACTGTCCCTAAGACGTGCCTCAACCAATGCCAGATTACAGGGGAGAAGGTGTTGCAACATCTCCTCGTCCGATCCGAGGTAAGCTCAAGGTTCGCGCTGTCCGAGCATACCGTTCTGTGCAGTCTGAGCGGCAAGCGGGTTCTCAAGGACGAGGCCGAACTGTCAGCGGTGAGTGGACACATGGTTGCGAGCGTGTTCCTTAAAACTTCAGCTCTAAGTGGGAAGCGGGCGGAGCCTGATCACTTTGGCCAGTGCGAATTCACGAGGGCCGAGGTTCTTGATACCGAGCTTGCCACGAGCGAGGTATCTGATAAACGATATAAGATCGATGAGCAGATACGCTCGGTTGTGTCTGGAAAAACTGGACACAAGTCTGAGTTCCTCATCTGCCACGAAACCAGACAGCCTCTCCTGGTCTCGGAGGCCGAACAATGTGAGGTAACCAGTAACTACGTCAGGCCGGGAATTCTGGAAGAATGCATGATCACAAAAAAACGGGTTCTGCCTTTAGAACTTGAGCGCTGCACTGCAACCGGGAAGCGAGCGTTAAGAAGGCTCTTTGTTACAAGCAGCCTATCGGAAGCGCGCATTCTAGAAGAGATTGCCGTGCGGTCAGCTACCGGGAAACTCTGCGCCCCAATCGAAGCCAAGCCCTGTCTTTGGAGTGGGCGGAAATGCCATCCCGACGATCTTCGCGTTTGCTGGCTGACGGATCTGCCTATTCACTTCGAATTCACCACGGCAGGTAGGTTCCCACGCCTTGAGCCGCTTGTCGATCTGCTCAATGGCACCAAAAGAACTGCGGACGAGCCTCAGCTATGGGAAGTTATAGCCACCAAAGCTTCAGCTGTATTGGGAAAGGGGCGGTGCCGGGTGGTAGCTGCAATTCTTTCGCCCGACAGGTTGCATCTCGCAATCTGCGTCGAGGTCCGCACACTGCTCGGTTTCCGGGTTCGGCATGCTGGTATGGTGTACTCCATCAACGACCACTCCATTGTTGGTCGGGTAGCCCAAGGAGAACGTACTTCGGAAGGATGGACAGAACTAAAATAAGAGCGCAGTGGAAGCATTTTCGATCCAAGATAAGGGTTTGGGTTGAGGTGGCCGGGAAATAATGGACACCGGGATTATGACTCACCAGCCATCTTCTCCAATTCCTCTGGGCTCCGATAACCAAGTGCCTGATGCAAGCGCTAGCGGTTATAGAAGCGCTCAATATACTCCGCGCGCGGAGATTGCGTGGCTGCTCCTGCCTGGTTAGAATCCTTCCCTGTTGATCTTCTCTCCGAGACTGGTTGATCCCATGTGCTCCTTCGCCTACTCATCTCATATGAATCGTCGCACATTGAAGGAGAGCTGCCCTAAGCGGCGCCAGACCTGCGTCTCGGGTTTTTTGGCACTGGTCACGTTCCTGTTTCTGAATACGGTTCCAGCCTATGCGGAGTGGGTGGCGGTTGAGAAAGACTATCTCCGGCCAGGACTACAGACTGTGTACGTCGATCCAGGCAGCATTCGCAGAGAAGGGAATCTGGTGACGATATGGCAATTAATTGACTTCACGTGGATGCAAGGAAATCCGAGAGGGCCCACCCGATTCTTGTCTACAAAGACCCAAAAGCAATTCGACTGTGCGGGGAAGCGCCTCCGGTTGCTTGCGTTTACAGAGTTCTCACACCATATGGGAACCGGTATAGCGACTCATGGGTACGTCGATAAGGACAACTGGCTACCAGTTGAGCCAGAAAGTATTAATCAGGCTCTGCGGGAAGTCGCCTGCGGCAAGGAATGATCGCGTAGCCATACACCCTCTTCGCGCAGATAAGGTTGCCCACGACTGAGCCTATGGGAGGCGTATTCGGCCACTTGCCTGTAAAGAATACGAGAGAGGGGAAGAGTACGGGAGGCCACTGAGGAGCTGGGACGTAGGACCAAGCGGCGTAGTCCTCTCTTTTCCCATCTCCTGCGAATTCTGCCGGTCTTATGTCTTCAACTTGTCAAAGACGCCAAACCGGGTATAGAGGGAATGCCGCCAACTACTTGGGCCAAAGGAATAAAATGTGTATGCCCAGATGGCGACATCGGTCAGGCTGCCCCATTCGGCCTTTCCCTGCCACACATGGTACACGACTAACAAGATGCCGATGAGAGAAATGAAGCGAAGGAGGTGGGCGCCTATCGTCAGCCGAAGAAGAGAGATCGCCGTGGCTATGAGGAGAGCGCCGGCGAACAAATCTGAGGCGAGAATGCTACCATCGGTCGTATCTCTAGACAAAAAATGCCAGGCCCCCATCCAAAAGAGGAGCGCATGAAAACCCCACCACGTAATCGTTCCAAGCAGCGCATCCCTCTGCGAAGTCTCCATCGAATAGCCCTCATCTATCTGGTTAGTCGCGACAGTATTTCTTTCAATGCGACCCTTCGCACCCCTGTCCGCGATCGACAGCCACTGCATGTTGTTCGTCATCGTCGCATGCGAATGGGTCCGCACTCGATCGCGTGAACGCCTGCTTTGCCGATTGGCTCCGCCGGATAATAGCAGAAAACGAACGCAAAAAGCGGCAAGTTGTGTCAGTGCCGGCCTGTAGAAACCAGCGACTATTGTGTGGAGAAGTCGACCGTTTCTCTGGCAGGTGCGAGAAGGTTATGATGATCAAGGAAGAGGGTCGTCTTTCCCCTTGCTGGTGGTCGTCTATACGTCTCTCCTGTTTTGGGGTATCAGATCTTCTGTGCCGTGTCTATTTTAATTGTGGGCGAGGTTCCGCATGGCCAAATCGGAGTATGTCTTTCAGCGAGTCGACGACCAGAAAGAGCTTGAACGGCTTCGGATGATTGAGTTGGTGTTCGATCCTGCGAGTCAGAGACGGCTGCTCGGCACTGGCCTGCAAGCCGGCTGGCGTTGTCTTGAGGTCGGGCCCGGTGCTGGGTCGATTATGACCTGGATGGGTGAGGTGGTTGGTCCGACGGGCCAGGTTGTGGCGGTGGAGCTCGATCCGAAGTTTCTCGGTGAGCGAGAGCGGTCGAATGTGAGCGTCGTCCGAGCCGATATTCGGGCCGCACCGTTGCCGGAACAGTCGTTCGATCTGGTCCATGCCCGGTATGTGTTGATCCATCTTGCTGACTACGAGGTGGCGTTGACGAAGATGCTCGACAGCCTCAAGCCAGGAGGCTGGCTTGTCCTGGAGGAACCTGATTTTTCAGCTTCACGTGGGATGACCGGCAGTGAGCAGGAACTCGCGTCCTTCTATAAGGTAAGTCAGGCCATCGAGCAGATGTATGCGACATTGAGAATGGACTATGCGCTGGGCCTGAAGTTGCCCGCCTTGATGCAACGGCGTGGACTGCAAGACCTCACCGTGGAGAACGATGCCCCACTCTGTGTGGGTGGATCTGGCATGGCCAGGGTGATGAAGACGTCGGCTGAGCAATTGCGGGAGAAGTATCTGACTACAGGAATTGTTGAACCATCGGATCTTGAACGGTATTGCCGATTCGCCGATGATCCGAACACCTGGGCCATCTACTACGCCACCATTGCCGTGAGTGGTCGGAAAGCCGGAGGCTGAGATGTCCGCAGATACGCCGGTGTTAGTGTTGCCCGGTCTTGGCAATTCAGGCCCGCAGCATTGGCAAACGCTCTGGGAGTTACGCCATCCCGGTTGGAAGCGTGTGAATCTGGAAGATTGGGACAGCCCGGACTGTGACGAGTGGGTGCGTGCGTTGGATGTGGCCGTGGCGGCCTGTCCCTCTCCACCCTTGCTCGTCGCGCATAGTCTCGCCTGTCTTTTGGTGGCCCATTGGGCTCATCGTTCATCGTTACGCCTGAGGGCGCCTTCCTCGCGGCGGTGCCGGACCCGCGGGGCGTAAGTTTTCCGGCCACGGCGCGCGGGTTTGTGCCGGTGCCGATGGCGCCGTTTGCCTTTCGAAGCCTCGTGATCGCCAGCGCGAATGACCCATTCGGTTCGCTGACCCATGCCACACAGTGCGCGGCTGCTTGGGGGAGCACGTTCATCGATATCGGCCAGGCGGGGCACATCAATGCCGACAGCGGGCATGGTGAATGGAATGAGGGCTACGCCCTTCTACAGCGAATCATGGGTTAGGACGCTGAGAAAGTCTCCCTGCGTTCCGCTAAAGGTAGAGGGCCTGATAGTCCTGTGACGCCAGCGTCTGTTTTTTGACATCCCACTGAATCGTAAACACCGCCGAACGTGCCGAAGACAAGGACAGCAGGCGCCGTCCATCCTTCACCACGACACTCTCGGCTTGACGAAAATCGAGCGTCCGATCCGGCCCAGTTCGATTGCAGACGATGAGTGGGAGCCCTGTATCCTTGGTGCATCGTTCCCATTCGCCGTGAGGACCATGGTGACCCGGCGCCCATGCGGCTGATGAGACCAGGAGCTGCGCCCCTTGGGCCTGTAGGTTTCGGGCGATCTTCGACGTAAAGGCATCTGCACAGATCAGCATTCCGACCCGTGTGAATGGAGGAACTGGAATGGCGACAGCTTGCTTTCCGGGCGTCGACCAGGCCTCCGATCCCACTCGTAGCGTATGAATTTTTCGATGGGCGCCGACGATGGCCCCGTCCGCTGCGATGGCGAACAGGCTATTGTAGAGTTTGTGGGATGTCCGATCCTGTTCTGGACAGGAAAGAAACAGGGTCACGCGCAGTCGGGCGGCGAGTCGAGACATCTGCGTCATCCACGAGTCGGGTTGCGGCAAGATCCACTCTGTTCCGATACTGTCGGCAAAGGTATAGCCGGTGACAATGAGTTCGGGCGTGATGATCCAGGTCGCGCCGAGCCCTGCGGCGGCGGTGACACCCGTTTCGACAAGTCGCCGGTTCTGTGTGAGATCGCCCGGGATCGGCGCGAGATGGAGCAACGCGATGCGTAAGGTCTGTGCCGGCATTATTTCTCGCTGCCAGGTTGAAGTGCGCACGACCGCAATGCTTCCGAACGTAACACAGGCGAACGCAAGCCTGCTACCGCTGAGCCGCGGCGCCATGTTCTTGACAAGCCGTCGCGATATGGGAAAGATGTATGGAATCTCATATCCAGCGAGCGAACGCTGAAACTGGAGTGGCTATGAAGCCGGTTGTGCAACGTGAGCGAACCGGGTGTGGCATCGCGAGCGTGGCGGTGCTGGCTGGGGTGAGCTATCGGCAGGCGCAAGGTGTGGCGAACCGGCTCGGCATTTTCGCAGGCGATTCGAGGCTGTGGTCCGAGACGCGCCACGTTCGCAGGCTGCTGAAGGAGTATGGAGTCAGGCCTGCACATACCGAAGTGCCGTTCACCTCATGGGAGGCTCTTATGGATCGTGCAGTACTCGCCGTCAAATGGCACACAAAGCGCGAGCGTGCGTTTTGGCATTGTGGTGTTTTGGCGAGGGCCTCACGGGCCGGTTGTGCTCGACTCGAAGCGCGCGCTACGTCGTCATGTGCGTACCGACTTCGGTCGCATCAAGCCGAAATGGTTCATTCCTATAGCAGGATGCTGAAAAATGGGACGGGGTAGCTGGGACGATCCCTGTGCTCACGCAACGCGCGGTCGCAGACTCCCCTCGCTCGGGCTAATGGCACGTCTCGGCGTGCCAGTGGGTGGGCGGGTGGAATGTTGCGCGCAATTGGGATCACCCCAGCCACCCCTTATTAAGTGAATGTTTGCTGCGGCCTTGCTTGGGGAAAGGTACGTCCATGGGTAAAGAGGCTGTCTTGGCAGACTCAGGGCGGGAGGGTGAAATAGTCGCCAGGGTTGGGCGGGTGAGAATGCTGAACTTTTTGAGCATCCTGCGGGAGTACTATTCTGTCGCGCCAGCCATGCGGCCCCTTCGAAGTAGTCATCTGCTAACTGGTGCAGCGTTACTTCGATTACACGGAGTCGGATGATGACCACACGATTTCTTACGATTGCCGATGGGAAGACCCGCTGCGGATGGGTCGGCGGTAAGCAACATGTCATCGCCTACCATGACCATGAGTGGGGGCTGCCGATTCACGATGACCGGAAGCATTTCGAGATGGTGCTGTTGGAGGGCGCGCAGGCGGGTCTCACATGGGAAACGATCTTGCTGCGGCGGGAGGGCTATCGTCGAGCGTTTGCGGAGTATGACCCCAAGAAGGTAGCGCGATTCACGGCGAAGAAGAAAGCCGTGCTATTGAAGAATCCCGGGATCATCCGCAACCGGCTTAAAATCGACTCGACGGTGACCAACGCCCAGGCCTTTCTCGCAGTTCAAGAAGAGTTCGGTTCGTTCGATCACTATGTTTGGCAGTTCGTCGGCGGGAAGCCAAAAGTGAATCGCTGGAGACGTATGACTCAGGTTCCTGCCACGAGCCCAGTAAGCGACGCATTGTCGAAGGATCTCAAGAAGCGTGGCTTCCGCTTCGTCGGCAGCACGATCATCTATGCCTACCTGCAAGCCGCCGGATTGGTGAACGATCACACGACTGATTGTTTCTTGTGCGCTCGTCGTTCGTGACATGTGACGCGCAAATCGGTGGTTGCTCAGGTTTATTCTCCTTCGCCGAATACCCCGTAGCTTCCGGCCTTCGCAGCAGAAGTAACTACTTCGGCAGAGTAGGCTGCTGCGGGGAGCTTCATTTATCTTGTTTGTTTAGTTCAATCAGACAAATCAGACGGACGGAATAGACCAGACTAACCCGATAGACCAGATGAACCTACCGTGTGTTACCGGTTGGAATTTTCCGACGAATTGACGAAGGATTTTCGGTAGCCGGTCACTTTTTCCAAGTAGCCCCTGGTCTCTTCGTAAGGCAGGTTCTTGCGCAACTGGTCATAGACACCAGCCGGTTGGAGGCTGTTGATCTGGTTGACCGCCGTGGTGCGGTCCCGCGAAAAGGTGCGGAAGACGTTGCCCGCGCCGGTATTGTAGGCCGCAATCACACAATATTCGCGTGACACATTGTGCTCTACATTTTTCAGCTGATTGAACATCAAGACATTCAAAAAGGCCGTCCCTAATTCGACGTTGTTCTCAGGATCAAACAGGTAATCCCGTGACGGAATCACATCCTGGCCTTTCGCCTTCCGGTAGGCTTCCCGCCCCCCGCTGGTGGGAACGAGTTGCATGAGCCCATAGGCAGGGGCCGAGCTGACGGCATAGGGGTTGAAGTTGCTCTCGGTGCGGATGACGGCGAAGACCAGGCTGGGGCTGATGTCGTATTGTTCTGCAAACTGGTGAACCAGCGTTCGGTATTTGTCTGCCTGCTTCATTGGGAGATTGGACACCATCGGGATCTTGATGTAGTGCGCCGTCTTCTTGGTTCCGTCTTGGTCGACTGTTCGCGTGCCGGATTTCTTTTCAAGGAGAGAGGCGGCAAACGGCTCGACGTCTTCCGGCGTGCGCATGGGTTTATTCTGCTGATTGAGGACGAGGCCATAGAGGTAGGGGTCCTTGTCGCCGGTGAGGATGATTTCTTTGTCGGAGAATAAATCGACCGATCGGGGATCTTGCGGGGTCAGGATCGTGGTGATCACGGCATTCTTGAGACTTTTCTGAGGGTCTTGGTCGTCTAGTGTCTCGACCAGAATCTCGCCTGAGTCGAAGTCGACAATCGCCCGGCTTTTATAATTTTGCGTGTACTTCACATATTTTTTCTGTTCGGGCAGTTTGATTTCTTCCTTCCCCCAGGTCTTTTCGACATTCACCCCCAGGACGGCGAGGATGGCCTCAAAGTCTTTCTTAGCCTCGCGCAGATCTCTGAGCACCGCCTCAGGGTCTCGCGCATATTGATCGAGACGCCTCTTGGCGATCTGTGCCGGATCTTTTCCTGACGCAAGATCGATGATGGCCTGTCCGGTCTGGCCCTTCGCGACTCGACCAGCCGCCGTAAGGGCCTTCTCGGTCGTCTCGCAGCCGGCTATGGTCAAGGCGAAGGTAGCGATACAGAGTGTATAGAAGGAGGCTGATGGGCGCATAGGCGTGGAGTCAAGAGTAGCAGGATCTAAACCAGATTACCACATGGGGAAGGCTAAGGATCGGAGCAGCGGATCGGCGATTGCCGCAGACCTGTTCATGAATCATGCGGGCTAGGTTTGTGGCTGGCCTGCCGACTCTGTCTGTTTTCCCTCGAGTTCGGTCCAGCGGTTATAGAGCCGTTCTGCGGCTGTGCGGGCTGCGTCCAGCGCCTCGGATCGTTCTTGTAACGCTGCGGCGTTGGAGGCGATGGCAGGATCTTCTACGGCGGCTTGACAGGTTGCGATGGTCTCCTCGGCCTGGAGAATTCTCTGTTCCATCTTCGCCCATTCCTTTTGCTCTCGATAGGACAGGCCTGTCTTTTTGGGCTTCGGATTCGATTCCGACTCGGAGCGGGATATTTTGGAGGGGCGTGATGACGAAGCCCGAGCCTGTTCCACCGCGGTACGTTCTTGTGCCGACTCCCATTGCGCATAGTCGGCGAACCATTCGGTCTGGCCTGTGCCGTCCAGTGCGAGCAGCATCGTTGACACGCGGTCCAAGAGCCACCGGTCGTGTGTCACCAACATCAAGGCGCCTGGAAATTCCACCAGACTGTCTTCCAACACATCCAGCGTCGGAATATCTAAGTCATTCGTCGGCTCGTCGAGGATCAAGAGATCTGCAGGCTGGAGCATCAGCCTGGCGATGAGCAGCCGCGCCTGTTCGCCTCCGGAGAGGCGGGAGACCGGGAGGTCCAGCTGCTCTGCTCGGAAGAGAAACCGTTTCGCCCAGGAGACGAGATGTACCTCACGGTCTTGATAGACGACCGAGTCGCCGTGTGGGGCAAGGGCTCGACGGAGCGAGGAGGTTTGGTTCAGCGATTCGCGGTGCTGCTCGAACGTGACCACGCGCAGTTTGTCCGCTCGGGCGACCGTGCCTGTGTCAGGCTTGAGGGTTCCGGCGATGAGCTTGAGCAGGGTGCTCTTTCCGCTTCCATTCGGACCCAGTAACCCGATCCGCTGGCCCGGTCCGAGCAGCAGGTCGAGGTTTGTCACGATCGGCCGTCCGCCGAGCGATTTGCAGAGTTGCGTGGCCTCGATCAACTGTTTCGACCTGCGTCCTGATGCGGTGAAATTGAGGCCCGCTGTGCCTTGGTCTTTCCGGGCGTCGGCGCTGTTCAGCTCTTCGATCAAGCGGCCGGCTGAGTCGATCCGCGATTTGGCTTTCGTCGTGCGGGCTTTGGGGCCGCGCCGGAGCCACTCGACTTCGCGGCGGACACGATTGGCTAATGAGGCTTCATAGTTGGCTTGCGCGTGCAATGCGGCATCCCGCTGTTCCAGAAAATCACTATAATTCCCCTTTGCCTCGAATACCCCGGTGGGATAACTGCGATTCAGTTCGATCATCCGCGATGTCACGGCTTCCAGAAAACGGCGATCGTGGCTCACGACGAGAAAGGCGCGGGCTTCGGCCCGTAACAACCGCTCGAGCCACAGGATGCCTTCGACATCCAAATGGTTGGTCGGCTCGTCCATCAGCAGAACATCCGGTTCCAGCATCAGTGAGCGGACGATGGCCAGGCGTTTCTTCCATCCTCCGGAGAGCGTGGCGGTAGACTGGTCTGTTGAGGGAAACTCTCCCAGGCTGAGCGCCGCGGACGTGCGACCGTTATGGTCGTGGGGATCATGACCTTCGTCGATCAAAACCTGTGCAAGCACTTCCTCGATTGTATGGGCTCCGTCAAATAACGGTTCTTGTGGCACGTAGCCGACGCGGAGTTGTCGGCGCATCGATCTGGTGCCCTCATCCGGCTCTTCGAGTCCTGCCATGATTTTCAGCAAGGTTGATTTGCCGGAGCCGTTTGGCCCAACCAATCCGACATGGTCGCCCTCGGCCAACCCCACCGATAAATCAGTAAACAACGGTTTTACGCCGTAGGTTTTGCTGATGGACTCGCAGCTCAAGAGAATTGTTGGTGGCATAGCTCTACCGAACGAATGACGACGTTATTGACCAGCGGAGAAACGATCAGGCAGGACTGTTCAGGCCAGGCTGGATCGCACAGACATCAGTGTACGGGTTGGAGGAGAGAAACTGCAAGGG
>JAWXBV010000258.1:0-12165 GCA_034440335.1 Nitrospirota bacterium
GTTCGTGAAGCGTATTTCGTTCCGGAGCCGGACGCTTCATGTTTCGCACCTGATTCCAGCGCTTCACGCTTCACGAGATACGCTTCACTCTCTGCTGCGCTTCACGAGGAACGCATTTTCCTGGCGATTTCGTCCCTCGACTGTGCTCGGGACCCTGAGCTTTGTCGAAGGGCGACGAACCGTCATGAATCATGCGGGCTAGGGGCTACTGATGCATTGATCAGTCCTCCTTTCTTCTCAGATCCAGAATTGCCATTTGCCATGTCGCTTGCCAGGCAAAGCGCACGGTGACTTGAACAACCTTGCAACAAAATGACTTACGCAGGGAGTGCCACAGGCGCATTCTCATTGATCGAGCTCCAACAGATTACAAATCCTTTCTGGTTTGAACGCGCCACTCAGTCACTTGCATTTCAAAAGCTACAATAGCCCAGCCTGTTGCAACATGCAAGTGACTGCATTATAGTTATTTCCTGTAACTCAGCCGTCCCTCAATAAGCATCTGTTGAGTGCTATCGGGCGACCGTGAACAATGAAGAACAACATGACATTTAAGCGATCCTGCTGCCCGATCACCAATGTGCTGGACACTCTTGGGGATAAATGGACGCTGTTGGTCATTCGAGATCTGGTCTTGGGCAAGAGACGTTATCAGGAGTTCACGTCCTCTCCGGAACGCATCGCTTCAAACATCCTTGCTGATAGACTGAAGAAACTGGAGACTGCCGGCCTTGTGACCCGGCGGCCCTACCAACGGAGCCCCATACGCTATGAATATGAATTGACAGAGAAGGGCGAGGGCCTCAAGCCGGTACTGGAAGCGATCATCGTATGGGGGAAAAAGCATTATCCTGGCACCAAGAGATTCCCTCGCGTCGAGCAACGTTAACCCACATGGTTCATGAGGTTCGTGCCCAAATCCCCTGAAAACGCATTCCCTCCACCGCGTAGTGTATGGTTCGAGCAAGGTTCAATGCGCGGTCCTTCATATTCATTAAACATTGAGTATGGCGGCGACTGTTGCCGCCGGCCTCCCACCTCTCGCCAAAAAATCGACGGCGGCGGCAGACGTGCCATGAATCATGCGGGTTTGGAAGGGGCTGGAATTCTTTTCGTCGGCACTGGGGCCAAAGGCAGCATCACCGTAAAGGTCGAGCCTTCACCAACCTTGCTCTGGACCTCGATACGTCCTCGATGGCACTCGACAATCCAGGCACAGATGGAGAGCCCGAGGCCCGTGCCCTTCTTGGTATGGGCTCGCGCTTGATCGGTGCGATAGAACCGATCGAAGATCCGAGCATGATCCTCTTGCGCGATCCCAATGCCATGATCGGTCACGGCCACCCGTGCATGCGCCTGTTCGATCGTCAGTGCGATGTCGACGGTGCCGCTGGGGCGAGAATATTTGACCGCGTTATCGAGAAGATTCAAGAACAGTTCACGCAAGCGTAGTTCATCTCCCAATACCACTGCCGGCGCAGTGGTTCGTAGCACGACCTGGATGTCACGTTCCTGCCCCAACAGCGAAGCTTGCCGGTGGAGGTCCTCGATGAGCGTGTCCAGCGGGACCGGCAGATGTTCCATCTTCACTTCGCCCATGTCGGCTCGGGAGAGAAAGAGCAACTCATCCACAATGCGCGTCATCCGGTCGATTTCTTCAAGATTGCTCTCCAGGACGATTTTGTAGTCGTCGGTTTCGCGGGGGCGTCGGAGCGCGAGTTCGGTTTCCCCTTTCATGACGGTCAACGGCGTGCGTAACTCGTGCGAGGCATCGCTGCTGAACTGACGAATCTGCCGAAAGGAGGTTTCAAGCCGATCGATCATGTCGTTAAACGTATTGGTCAGGCGGCCGATTTCGTCTGGCGTGGCCGGAACCGTCAATCGTTGCGTAAGATCGCCTCCGGCAATGCGTTGGGCCGCCAGCGTAATCGCATCGACCGGGCGAAGCGCTCGACCGGCCATGAACCAGCCGCCGGCCAGCGACACGGCCAGCGCGATGGGCACACTGACCAGCAGCACAAGTAGGAGACGGTTCAGGGTCTGCTCGACGGAGTCCATCGAGGTGCCGACCTGAATGATGTAGAGCAGGTTGCCCTGATAGATGATAGGAACCGAGATGAGACGTAACGGCGGCTCCTTGGGGTATCTGGCGAATTCGAGGAGCTTGCGGCCTGAGTAGGCGACTTCCAAGGCTTGGCGACTCAGAGGCATCTCATGTTGTTTCATGTTCGGCGAACGAATGGTGATGGTGCCGGACGGGCTGAAGATCTGGAAGAATTTATCGATGCGCGCCAGTTCGGGAAACTGCGACATCAGTTCGTCTTCGTCGATCAGAGGGAGAAACCCACGTTCTTCCAGCGACCGAACGGCTGCCTCGGCAGTTTCTACCAGCGACTCATCGACCGCGTCACGGAGGCTTCGAGCCGTCACCAGGTACAGGATCGTTGAAAAGATGATGAGGATGAGCGCGAGCGCGGTGCCGTACCAGAGCGTGAGCCGGAGGCGAAGCGGCATCAGTCGACCTTCAGCATATATCCGCTTCCACGAATCGTGTGAATCAGCTTCTTTGACCGCCCCCGGTCGATCTTGTTGCGGAGATAATTCACGTAGACATCGATGACATTCGTGAACGTGTCGAAATCCTGGTCCCACACATGTTCGGAGATCATCGGACGGGTCAACACGCGGCCCGTATGGCGCATCAGATATTCGAGCAGGGCATATTCCTTCAAGGTGAGGTCGATCCGCTGGCCGCCTCTGGTCACTTCGCGCGTGGCCGGGTTCAAGGCCAGATCGTCGATTTGGAGCACGCCGGGACTCTCGGTGGAGCCGCGGCGAAGCAGGGCCCGAATACGGGCGAGCAATTCGTCGATGGCGAAAGGCTTGGTGAGGTAATCGTCTGCTCCTGCATCAAGGCCCTTGACCCGTTGGTCGACCTGCGATTGAGCGGTCAGAATTAAGATGGGGGTTTGAATCCGTGCCTGTCGGACACCTCTGAGAATCTCCAATCCAGGCAATGACGGCAGCATGAGGTCGACGATCAGTACATCGTAGTTGGTGTTGAGGGCCATCTGAAGGCCCTTCGCACCGTCCTCACAGAGGTCGACGGCGTAGCTCTCCTCTTCAAGCGCGCGCTTGATGAAGCAGCCGACTTTCGTTTCGTCTTCAATGACTAGAATACGCATAGCGCAGTCTGCTGCCCCCCCCAGCTTCGCTCTCAGTCGCTCAGACTCCTCACATACCCGTCGCGTACACTCCGGGGTCTTCACTCCCTGCGGCCTCGCTGGATGGCTGTTCGATCAGCCTGCAGGGTCGTCATCGCAGCCTATTCACACGGATTGAACAGTCGGTGAGGGAGGATTATACCAAACCAGCGCGGAGCAATCTTGTGGGAAAAATCCTACTGAAGTGAGTCCGTAGGTGGCTGAGGCGATGCCCCCACTCGGTGCCGGCACAAGGAGCGTAGATCCTTCCATTCTTCGCGAGAAAAGAATGTCACGGGATGGAGTGGCGGTACTCCAGCCAGTGCCATCAGCGTTTCAATCCGGTCATTGGTGTCAGGATGGGTGGATAAATAGGATGAGACCGCCACGTCTCGAGAATGTTGCGCCTCCATGAGACGGTAAAAGGCGATCATCTCAGCAGGGTCAATCCCACTCGCTTGGAGTAAGCGTACTCCCTCACGATCGGCTTCGTCTTCGTGCAGGCGACTGTAGCGTAGCGCCCCCAGCACACGAGCCCCCTCGATTCCATAAGCCAATGCCCCGGTGAAATCTCCGGATACCGCGACGATCAAGAGGCTGGTCGAGGCCTGTTCGAGAAGTGCGCGAGTCGAATGCTGCTTGTAGATATGCTGGAATTCGTGAGCGAGCACACCAGCGAGTTGTTCAGATGTCTCGGTCGCTTCGAGAAGGCCTCGGAACACCACCACCTGTCCTCCCGGCAATGCGAACGCATTGATGGCAGGCCGGTCCACGACCGTCAAGCGAATGCGATAGGGCGAGTCGGGCGCGGCCTGAGACAATCGCGTCACAACGCGTTCAAGGGCAGGAAGCCGGTTCTGATCGACGCAGCGGTTGGCTAACGGGGCGATCTGTTCGAGCACGGAGATCCCGAGTTGCTCTTCCCACGAAATAGGAATGTGCGGGGCGACCAATTTGGCTAACCCCGGAATACCCCAAAGGTAGAACCCGGCGGTCACTCCCACAAGGGCAATCCCGGCCAAAATCGTCAATCGCACCCGAATGGGTCGCCGTCGGGGGTTATGAAAACGAGAGGCGCTCGATGCGGCAGCCTGCCGTAGCGCATTGAGAAAGCCGGCGTCTTCGACGATCACCGTCTGCGGCAGGGGGGCGCCATATTCGAGGCGAACCTGTTCACCCTCGTAGGCCCCTTGCGTTTGCACAATCTCACCGTAGGGCCAGTGGATGATCGTCCCATCCGCGTTCACGATCTGCAGGGCGATTGTGGCGAGCTGAATCGTAACGGGGTGTCTGGCCGCGCTTCGACCGTCGAGGTAATGTCCCTGCCAGAGTGGCGACATGGCGGATCAGCTCAGATCGAATCCGGTATCGAGGAAGCTGTCCAATCCTTCGCCGATCGGTGGGGCGCCATCGTACGCCTGCACGATCTCATCGAAGTTGTCGAGACCGACGAGCGTCAACTGATCGGTCATAAATCGAATGTTTCGTATGGTGACCCAGGGCCAGGCGAGCCCAAGGGTGCACAGCATGAAGAATAGGTTGCCGAGTTTCAGCTTGAGGTACGGCCAGAGAGTAATGGGTAGCCAAAATCGCGCGGAGCCGATCGATGTCTGCTCCCAAAAGAAGCGCTGCTCGATCAGCGAATACGGCAGCCAAAGAAGACGAAAGACCAGCGCACCGATCATCAGGCCGACGATCGCTCCGAATACAAGGGTGCCCAGCGTTTCAGGATCTGCGATATTCTCCAGCGGCCACTCGATGAAGGAGGAGAGTCCCAGACCTGCGATAATCGCAACAGTCACCGCAAGAAGATAGATCCTCAAGAACGGACGGAACAGCACCGCCCCGTCACCGGAAAACGTGAAGGGCTCATTTCCAAAGTAGCTGTGTCCCGTGAGAAAGGCATGCTTCTTGGTCGAGAAGTACGGATAGTAGAGTCCAAGCGTGATGGCCGTCAGGAAATAGCCGAAGAGCCACAATGTGAGGAAGTCCCACGTTTTACCTTGGAATGAGAAGCGGATGCCACGCCAGGCTGTGCGACTCAACCGGTAGCGCCGCGCGCTGGCGATGGCAACGGGAATGAAGAGGAGCAACAACAGCGATGCGGCGGCTTGAAGCGAGACCTGAGTCACCATGCTGGATTCGAGAAAGAGGCCCACGTTGGACAAGAGGTAGTAGGGAACTCCAAAGACCAGGCCGGCCTTCATGGCCCCGTTGAGGAGTTCACGGGCACTCCCGTGATACGAGAATCGGTCGCCGGCAAATTCTGTTTGGCTGAACAAAAAGGTTCGCACACGAACCTTCGCCCAGTAATAGTAGATGCCGAGTGTGCCCACCGTGAGCAGTGTGTTGACCAGATGGATGCCGAATAATGTTCCGCCAGTTCCGTGGAAGAGGGTCTTCTGTCTCGTTGAACCGAGCCGTTGAGCCCCTTCAGCCTGGATCTCCTCCTGATCAACCAATCTCGGGCCTTGCCGAGAAGTGTCGTGAACGGCGTGAGATGGAACGGTGTTGTCCGGTGACGCAGTCGGCAACGCGACGATGACGAAGGGGGCTCCACAATTGGTGCAATACGCCTTCATCCCCGATGTAAGGGAATAGATATCTCGCACCCGATGGAACGTGGAGCAGCGCGCGCAGGACAATCTGACTGATGTCTCCAGCGCCATGGCTGTATTCACAGTATCTTCTCTTTCCGCACGACCACGCACAGGTACGGAACTCTGTCAGCATGGCGGAGGACCACGTCAGCATCTTTCTTGTACAGGGCATGATCGATGGGGCTCAGCACAACATCCACTCCCTATTTCGTCGCGAGCCCATCGGCTGTTGATCGTGGCGGTTGAACGGCTGTCGGCGATAGACCCGATGACGGTGAAGGCGGCGCGACGACTGGGGGCTCACTCGATTCAATCGGTACATAGTTCTCGAAGAATCCCGCTTCCCAGGACAGGTATCCGAATACAGCGAACACACATACCGTGGCCACGAGAATGAAGAGGCGTGATCGGAGGAACGCCGTGATCTGTCTCGCTCCGGGCAACGCACACTTCAGTCTTATGCCTGATTTCAGCCGACGCCTGGGAGTTCCTAATAGGGCCTCTCTCACCAGGACCAGATTGGCATCACAGGAAAAACACGAGACCTGCTTCCAACTGATCGAAGACGGTTGAGAGAGCACGTCGTTTGGATTTGTACAGAGGGGACAAGCAATAATCATGACGAACGGGAATTCCTCTCCAGGAAACGCATTATCCGTCACCTGCCTGAACCGATACGCTCGCACATACGCAGCAGCCACTCAACCATAGCGCAAAATGCCAGGAGCGCAACTCGACCCACCCGGCTCAGAACGGAGAGCCGAGTCGCAAGGAAATCACAATGTTGAGTGCGATGCCTATTGGGGTGGAAAACGACTGACCGTAACCGGCTCGTGGCTCAGGACAGGCCCCTGGGGAGTTCGCCGAGCTACCGTGTGCTTGAGCCACAGGGCATCGTCCCGCTTCGGAAAGTCTGATCGATAATGAGCCCCGCGGCTTTCCTCCCTGGCGAGGGCGCTGGCGACAATGGTTTCCGCAACATCCAGAAGGGACTGGAGCTCGAAGGCTTGGATGAGATCCGTATTAAACACCTGGCCTTTATCCTGCACCATGACAGACGCGGCACGATGGGTCAGTACCGTGAGTGCGGAAATCGCAGCAGACATGGATTCGTGCGTCCGAACGAGGCCAAGGTTGAGGCTCATCATCTGGCCGAGCTCTTCTCGAACCTGCCAGGCTCTGATCGATCCCTCCTGTGCCATCAGTTGCTGGACACGAGACTGCTCGGTGATGAGTTGGTCTGGTGTGCATGCCTGTGGCGCAACGGTTCGAGCATATTCTCCGGCTCGGATTCCAGCGCGCCGACCGAACACAACGGTCTCAAGAAGTGAATTGCCTCCGAGCCGATTCGCGCCGTGCACGCTGACGCAGGCACATTCACCGGCTGCGTAGAGACCGGCAACGCCTGTTTCAGTCCATTGATTGGTCCGAACGCCACCCATCTGATAGTGCGCGCCGGGACGGACTGGAATAGGAGTCTCGATGGGATCGATGCCGGCAAACTCAATCGCCAGTTCTCTGATCTGAGGAAGCCGTTCGAGAATGCGCTGGCGTCCAAGGTGCCGTAAGTCCAGTAACACGCACCCATCGACCCCACGGCCTTCGAGAATTTCTTGCCCGATGGCCAATGAGACCGTGGAGCGGGTGGCCAATTCCATCTGTTGCGGGGCATAGGTCTTCATAAACCGTTCGCCCAGCGTATTCAGGAGGTAGCCTCCTTCTCCCCGCGCGCCTTCGGTGATGAGGATACCGGTGCCCTTGAGCGTGGTGGGATGGAACTGGACAAATTCCATGTCCGCCAGCGGAGCCCCGGCACGATACGCGAGCGCCATGCCGTCACCGGTGTTGATGACGGCGTTCGTACTCGTCAGAAAAACGCGCCCGCTGCCTCCCGTGGCCAAGATGACGGCTTTCGCCCCGATCGCGTGCAGCCCTCCATGGATGAGATCCCAGGCCACCACACCACGACAAGCGCCGTCTTCCATGATCAACGCCGTGACATACCACTCTTCATACACCGCGAGTCTCCGTTTGAGCAGCTGTTCGTACATGGCGTGGAGGACGGCATGGCCGGTACGGTCGGCAGCATAGCAGGTGCGGGGGAACCCGGCTCCGCCGAACGGACGTTGGGCAATTCGTCCCTGCTCGTCACGACTGAAGATGACCCCCAGACGTTCTAATTCGTGGATTTCATCAGGGGCTTCGCGACACATCGCCTCGATCGCGTCCTGATCGCCGAGATAGAGCCCGCCCTTCGTGGTGTCGAGCGCATGGGCTTCCCAGGAATCGTTCTCTCCCAGCGCCGCATTGATGCCACCCTGCGCAGCCACAGAGTGGCTGCGAACCGGATGGACCTTGGATATCACGGCGACATCGAGATCAGGCGGTGCGGCAATCGCCGCCCTCATTCCTGCCAGACCGGCTCCAACGATCAGAATGTCGTGTAGTTTCATGGCCTGCACATCCGATCTATGAGACGGAACAGGTCACACGTGAAAGGTTTCGGACAATCCGACGTTTGACCTTTCACGTCTTACCTTTGATGGTTTTACTGTCCGCACTCATACGTGACTCTCAGTCTGAAGGCAAGTCTATTAGCTCCTGCACGACTCTTGGAGAACAGGGGGTCAGCGTGGTATTCTTCTGCCCGCACATGCGTCAACCGATACACCGAGGCCCTCAACCGACCAGAGAGATCCAAAGGACAACAGGAACCCCATGGCCACACCGGACTTTCTGAGCCCGACCGATACGTTTATCCATCGCCATATCGGCCCCACCGACGCTGACGCACAGGAGATGCTGGCCACACTCGGCTTGCAATCACTGGAGGAACTGAGCAAGGCCACGGTGCCAGCCAACATTCGCCTGCAGAAGGAATTGGACCTGCCTCTTCACCGCGGCGAACAAGCCGTCCTGGAAGAGATCCGGTCCATCGCCACAGAAAACACGATCTACCGTTCATTGATCGGCATGGGCTATCACGACTGCATCACGCCCGGCGTGATTCAACGGAATATTTTCGAAAACCCCTCCTGGTATACCCAATACACGCCCTACCAGGCTGAGATTGCGCAGGGCCGCTTGGAAGCCCTCGTGAATTTCCAAACCCTGGTGACCGACCTCACCGGCTTGCCCTTAGCGAATGCCTCACTCCTGGATGAAGCCACTGCGGCAGCGGAGGCGATGGCCATGTGCCTCGCCATTTCCCGTTCATCCGGCCGCGAACGGACCGCGTTCTTCGCCTCACAAGACTGTCATCCCCAGACCATTGCCGTGATGCAGACCAGGGCTGAGCCGCTCGGCATGACGCTACGCGTAGGGCCGACGCAGACCATCGACTTTTCCAACCCTCAGCTGGCCGGCATCCTGCTTCAGTATCCGATGACTGACGGCTCTGTCGTGGATTACAGTGCGCTGGTGTCTCAGGCCCACGCAGCCGGAATTCAGGTGGTGGTCGCTACCGATCTGTTGGCCCTCACCCTCTTGCGCCCACCGGGAGAATTCGGAGCCGATATCGCCGTGGGCTCCAGCCAGCGATTTGGCGTCCCGCTCGGATTCGGCGGCCCCCACGCGGCGTTTCTAGCGACCGCCGAATCATTCAAGCGACAGATGCCGGGACGTATCGTTGGAGTGTCCAAAGATGTCACGGGAAAGCTTGCCTACCGGCTGTCCCTACAGACCCGCGAACAACACATCAGGCGTGAGAAGGCGACAAGCAACATTTGTACGGCGCAGGTGCTCTTGGCCATCATGGCGAGCATGTATGCGGTGTACCATGGACCGGAAGGTTTGCGGCGGATTGCCGAGCGCATCCATGGCCTCGCTGTGATGCTGGCAGCAGGATTGCGGCAGCTCGAATTCGAGATCGCCACGGAAGTCTACTTCGATACGATTCGGGTTCGTCTGACGAAAATGCAGTCCGATGCTATCGTGATCCGGGCCGACGAAGCCGGCATCAATCTTCGCCGGCATGAAGACCACTCCATCATGATTGCGCTGGATGAGGTGAGCACAGAAGACGAAATCCGCCGCCTGATGGAAGTTTTTTCCGGCCACAACCGGCTGCCGTTTCAGATGCGGGACTTGAGCCAGAGCGTCGATACACGTTTTCCGGCGAACCTGACCCGCACCAGCACATACCTGACCCACGAGGTGTTTCATCGCTATCACTCGGAGCACGAGATGCTGCGGTATATCCACCGTCTTGGAGCGAAGGATCTGTCGCTCGTCCATTCGATGATCCCGTTAGGGTCCTGTACGATGAAACTGAACGGAACGACCGAGATGCTCCCGGTCACTTGGCCGGAGTTCTCACGGCTTCATCCCTTTGCGCCTATCGAACAAACCAAAGGGTATAGAAAGTTGTTCCATCAACTGGAGGCCTGGCTGGCCGAGATCACCGGATTCTCTGCCGTGACCTTGCAACCGAACGCCGGCTCTCAAGGCGAGTATACGGGACTGATGGTGATCCGGGCCTATCACCGGAGCCGAGGAGAAGAGCATCGGGATGTCTGTCTCATTCCCCTGTCCGCCCACGGCACGAATCCAGCCAGTGCGGCGATGGTGGGCATGACGGTTGTGACGGTCGCCTGCGATCGACAGGGCAATGTGGATGTACCAGATCTTGAAGCGAAGGCCGCTCAGCATCGCGATCGGCTCGCATCGCTCATGTTGACCTATCCCTCAACCCACGGTGTGTTCGAAGCCGATGTGCGCCGCATCTGCCAGATCGTCCATACCCACGGCGGGCAAGTCTATATGGACGGCGCCAACTTGAATGCGCAGGTGGGGCTCTGTCGTCCTGGAGACATCGGCGCGGACATCTGCCATCTCAATCTCCACAAGACCTTCTGCATCCCCCATGGCGGCGGGGGGCCAGGAATGGGACCGGTCGTGGCAGCGCGGCATCTCGCGCCGTTTCTTCCCGGCCATCCCGTGATGCAATTGGGCGGGCAGGACGCCATCGGAGCCGTATCTGCAGCGCCGTACGGGAGCCCCAGCATCGTGACGATTTCCTGGGTCTACATCGCCCTCATGGGGCGCGACGGCTTAACCAAGGCGACGCAGGTGGCGATCTTGAGCGCCAACTATATGGCCAAACGGCTGGAGAAGTACTATCCCATTCTCTATACAGGAACGTCCGGGTTCGTGGCGCACGAGTTTATCCTCGACCTCCGTCCCTTCAAGGAGACGGCGGGAATTGAAGCGATGGATGTCGCGAAACGATTGATGGATTATGGGTTTCATGCGCCGACGGTTTCGTTCCCGGTCGCCGGAACGCTCATGATCGAACCGACGGAAAGTGAAACGAGGGACGAATTGGACCGGTACTGCGAGGCGCTGATCTCGATTCATGCCGAGATACAAGACATCGTCGAAAGCCGCCAGCCCCGCACGAATAATCTACTGAAGAATGCGCCCCACACGGCACAGGTGGTGACGGCCGATGAATGGAATCGACCCTACAGCCGTGAACGGGCGGCCTTCCCCGCCCCCTGGGTACGAGACCATAAATTCTGGCCCAGCGTAAGCCGCGTCGACGAAGCCTATGGGGATCGGAATTTGGTCTGCACCTGCCCACCGACCGACACCTACTAGCCCGCATTCTTCATGAGCGGTTCTGCTGCAAGCGCGGATTCGCGGCTACGACAAGCCTGCGGCGGGCGGGCTCACCGCTCAGTCCTTCAACGTACTAGTTCAAGTACGCCTCAGTCCTTCACGGCTCCGCGCGCCCGTCTCGCACGCGACTACGTCGCTTTCGCGACGAACCGTCATGAAGAGTGCGGGCGCTCGGCTGCTGAAAAAGGTCTCTGAGTTCGTTCTCAGTCGTTTGCCCACCTCGACGTACCGCAAGGGTACGCCTCGGCGTTCAAACTCCCTGCGGCCTTGTCATAGAACCTTTTTGAGCAGCCCTGAAGAGAAGGACCAACGACATAACCCCGCTTGCTCAGCCTGCTCCATTTTTCCTCTCGCTGAAAAATCTGCGCCCCACAATTTCGCTGGCACCGCCGACCACGGTTCCTACCAAAGCAGACGGTATACCCGGGTAAATAGAAACAAAAAGTAGGTAGTAAGGAACATCTTTCAGTTCAAATACCGCACTAAATACGCCCACTCCCCACGGTATCATGTTGAATGGCACTACGATGAGTTGAATTACGCCATATACCTGTGAACCCAATAAACAAACCCACAACTGTACCCCAAGAGGCACCCCACCTCGGCCAACCAACGTTACGTTCGAAGATAAAATACAGGGTTGGAATGACGATCAGCGTCAGGATCGTCGAACTGACCATGCCGCCGATCATCGGGGCGGCGATTCGCTTCATCACGTCGGCGCCCGTGCCGGTGGTCCA
>JAWXBV010000259.1:0-12096 GCA_034440335.1 Nitrospirota bacterium
CAGTTTCTGGAGGATTGGCGTCTGGCTCAATATGAGAAAAACCTGGTAGCATGAAACCCGCCCGATGGAAGACGAAAAACAGAGGGAAGCTCAGTTCTGGGAGGAGGATTGCGCCATATGAAATCTTTAAGCTCGTATCGGGAGTTGGTAGTCTGGCAGAAGTCAATCGACTTAGCGTTGAGGATTTATACGACTACTCGCAGCTTTCCAACCGAAGAGAAGTTTGGGATTATCTCACAAATGCGGCGGGCGGCGACGTCCATTCCGGCAAACATCGCCGAAGGACAGGCCCGCAGGGGCACGGGGGAGTTTCTGCAGTCGCTTGGCATTGCGCGGGGCTCGCTGGCGGAGCT
Organism: Nitrospirota bacterium; assembly: GCA_034440335.1. Lineage (GTDB taxonomy): Bacteria > Nitrospirota > Nitrospiria > Nitrospirales > Nitrospiraceae > Palsa-1315. The sequence continues at coordinate 354 of JAWXBV010000259.1, forward strand.
GGAAACATTTCTGATTTTATCCGGAAAACTGGAGTTTCTGACCAAAGAGAGTTCCGAGAGCTTGTCCAGGGACTGTATCGAGATCAACAAAATGCTAAATGCATTGATCAAGTCTCTCTCCACTCTCCCCTAACCACTCTCCACTATTCCCAAGTCACTGTCCATGGCGTGGATGTGTTCAAACCTCAGACCGGCGAAGTCATCAGCAACGGCGCCGAAGGCATCGCCTGCTGGTTCATCGACACCGACTACAACGAAGAAAGCTTCTTTGTCCGTCATGCCTACTTCCTCGGCGCGAACGATCCCTACAGCGCTTTGAAGACCACCCTCAAGGCCGAGATCAACGAAGAAGCCTGGGCCACCCTCAACAGCGATACCTCGCGCGCTTTTGAGAAACCCAAATCCGGCCGTATCGCGGTCAAGGTGATCAATCACCTCGGAGATGAAGTGATGAAGGTGTTCAAGGTATGACCCTTTAGTCGCCTTGTACTTGCAATGGAGTTGCTAAATGACCTCCTTCCAAAAGCCAGACCCATTCCTGACAGTTCGAGTACATAGCCTCGATGTCCAACCTTCGGTGTCAGGTTTATGTGTGGGTTATGAACGTGGAGAATGGCGTGCCAACCAACTAGCAAGCCATCTCATGGAATGGCTACCGGAGTTTGCTCTTACCGCATCAGAATGTGCGACCCTCGGCCACCAGAATGCGGCGAAGCTGCTTCGCCTTGCAGCGAAGAGAGTCTACGACACTAAGAAGTTTGAAAACCGAGGGGAGTTTGGCGAGGTACTTCTGCATGCGGCAATTAGACAGATATTCGACTCCCTTCCAGCTGTTTCGAAAATCTATTACAAGTCCGCTAACAACGACACGGTCAAAGGCTTTGATGCTGTGCACGTTGTAGGCCCTCCCGAGGATCTTGAGCTTTGGCTAGGAGAAACAAAGTTTTACACCGAGATAGGCCGCGCCATCTATGACGTTGTTGCGGAATTACAGTCCCATATTGAGACCGACTATCTGCGCAATGAATTCGCACTCATCGTTAACAAGATTGACCCAAAATGGCCCCATGCAAAGGTTCTTGAGAAGCTACTTCAGCCAGGAGTATCGCTTGACGAAGTGTTTCAGCGGGTGTGCATTCCTGTACTTCTGGCCTACGATAGCCCCTGTATCTCTGCGCACAAGGTCTGCGATGCGAGCTATGCTAAAGCATTCGAGCACGAAATTGCCAAACACTATAAGAATTTTGCGGAACGAATACTTCCGAAAGAGATTCGGATTCACCTATTCCTGCTTCCGCTCCTCCAAAAGGATGCCCTTGTGAAAGTGATGGACGATAAACTCAAGCATTGGCAACAGATATGAACATTGCAACACTGAGAGAGACGCTCAGGTCTCCAGATGGAGTCAGGCAAGCACCGTTTGAACTAATAAAAAACATTGCATCTCTCGTGGGACATCCAGGCCAGGAGCTGATCGCGCATGAAATGATCCTGCGAGCCTTAGAGCAGCGGCAGTACTTCGGGTCATATCAAGAGATACTTGATTCCCTTGTCCGTTCAGTGGGCTTGTTCCCATACTTAGAGCCGGACAGACTCAGCTTTCGAGATGCAGTTGCCTATGAATTTCATCGTCCAGCGAACATGGGCACTGATTTCGTATTTCACCGTGAACAGGCCGAAATCTACCGGCGTTTACTCGATGGCGACAGCGTGATTCTCAGTGCTCCGACAAGCTTTGGGAAGAGCAGGATCATTGATGCCATCATCGCGATGGGACAATTTCGCAATATAGCGGTGATCCTGCCAACGCTAGCATTGATCGATGAAACACGTAGACGGTTGGCGCAGTTTTCGGATCGTTACAAGATTGTCACGCACTTATCCCAACTGCCTGGAGAGTCCAACATATTTGTTTTTACTGCCGAACGCGCAGTTGCCTATGGTCACTTTCCCGCTATCGAGTTTTTCGTTATCGACGAGTTCTACAAGATTAATGCCATGTCCGACGGCGAGGCCAGGACTGTGGCGTTGAATCAGGCATTTTACAAGCTCAGAAAGTTTGGCGGTCAGTTTTATCTTCTTGGGCCAAATATCGAGCGTATCCCTGATGGGATAGAGGCTGCGTTCCGGTGCTACTTCTACCCGACGAGGTTCACGACGGTCGTGTCTGAGCACATACGGGTACCTGGACATGACAATGAGATTCAGCGCCTTGTGAACCTTTGTCGAGACCTTCAAGGTCCTACCCTAATTTTCTGTAGATCTCCAGCAAGAGTTAATGAGGTTGCACGTGCTCTGCTGAGCAACGGAGTGGGGCCAGGCACCCCTGATCTCCAGCCAGCAGCGGATTGGGCTACTAAAAACTATCACCCTGATTGGGTGTTTGCTAAATCTCTGATGCAGGGGATTGGCATCCATCACGGAAAACTTCCGCGTTCACTCTCTCAATATATCGTGCGAAAATTCAATGATCTCACCCTGAAGTTTTTAATTTGCACATCGACACTTATCGAAGGCGTCAATACGAAAGCGAAGAACGTTGTCATATTCGATAACAAAATTGCTCGCGAGCAGATCGACTTTTTTACATTCAATAATATAAGCGGTCGTTCTGGGAGGATGTTCGAGCATTTTGTTGGACATGTGTATTTGTTCAATGAGCCGCCAGCAGAGCAGCTCCCCTTTGTAGACTTTCCTTTATTTACACAAGATAGTGATGCGCCAGACAGTCTATTAGTGCAAATGGAGGAGGAAGATCTTGCCCCCCTCTCGCGGGAGCGAATGCGAAAATACCAGGATCAAAATGTGCTTCCGATTTCAGTCCTTCGCGAAAATGCGTCTATTGATCCTGACGCGCAACTTAAACTTGCACGACATCTGTTGGAAAGCCCGGTCACTTGGTCATCGAAACTGAATTGGAATCAGTTCCCAACAAGTCCGCAACTTGAAGTGGTCTGCGACCTCATCTGGACATTCTTTGTCCAGGCAGCGCGCAGCCGTGGCGGTGTCTTTTCAGCTCGACAACTAGCTTTCAAAGTATGGCAACTGTTCAGAGTGCCGAGTTCCGTAGAAAGAGTGCGGCAGGAGCTTAGGCCTGGTAAATATACCGCCAAAACACCGGACGAGGCGGTGGAGAGAGTTCTTGAATTCGAGCGAACATGGGCCAGTTTCGAATTGCCCCGTTACATGATGGCCTTATCAAGAATTCAACGAACAGTATTTGAACCTCACGACTTGCCTTTTGGAGACTACTCCACGTTTACGTCGCAGGTGGAGTGCTTTTTTAATAGCCCTGTTATAGCGGCATTAGATGAGTATGGTATCCCGATTCAGGTGGGAGTCAAAATTAGTAATGCACTCGGCGAAATTGACAACCTGGATGCCGCTCTTGCCAGGCTCAAAGATCTAAACATCGATGAATTAGAATTAGATGGCTTCGAAAAGGAATTGCTGGCCGATGCGAGAGGATTCTTTCCGCAAACATAGCTGAAGCTTAGTTTATGGACTTCCGCATTGCCGACACCTTCACAGACAGCCTCTCCCGACTAACCGGCGAGGAGCAGAAGGCCGTCAAGACGACTGCCTTCGACTTGCAGCTCAACCCGGCCAACCCCGGAATGAGTTTCCATAAGCTCGACAAGTCCAAGGACAAGAACTTCTGGTCCGTTCGTGTGAGCGGCAACATCCGATTGATTGTCCACAAGACTCAAAGTAGCCTTCTGCTCTGCTACGTCGATCACCACGACAGGGCTTACGACTGGGCCGAGCGTCGTAAGCTGGAAACTCATCCAAAAACAGGTGCCGCCCAGTTGGTGGAGATTCGCGAGACGGTCCAAGAAATTGTCGTCCCGAAATATGTAGAGTCACCGAAACCCGCGCCCGCCAAGAAGCTGCTATTTACCAAAACCTCTGACGACGATTTGCTGAGTTACGGGGTACCTGTTGAGTGGATGAACGACGTACGGCAGGCGACAGATGACACGCTACTGACCTTAGCCGACTATCTGCCCGGCGAGGCCGCGGAAGCACTACTGGAACTGGCGACTGGCGGCAAGCCCCGCATGCCGCCAGCCGTCGCAGTTGCGGTTAGCCCCTTCGATCACCCAGACGCACAACGCCGGTTCCGTGTGATGAGCAACGTCGAAGAGTTGCAGCGCGCGCTCGAATTTCCCTGGGACAAATGGACAGTCTTCCTTCATCCCGAGCAACGGCAATGGGTGGAACGGGACTACACTGGACCAGCGAGAGTTTCTGGTTCAGCGGGTACAGGCAAAACAATCGTGGCCTTACATCGAGCGGTGTTTCTGGCCCGAGCCAACCCCAACGCCAGAGTTCTGCTTACAACCTTTTCAGATACTCTCGCCAATGCGCTTCGAACTAAACTTAAGCGCTTGGTCAGCAATGAGCCGCGTCTGGCGGAACGCATCGATGTGCATGCCATCAACGCCATTGGGACACGTCTCTATAAGTCCCACTTTGGCCAGGCGAATCTTGCGACAGGTGACGTCATCCTTGAATTGCTGACACAGGCATCCAGGGAGATCGGAACCCACAAGTTCAGCCTCCGTTTCCTACATGCAGAATGGGATCAGGTTGTTGACGCGTGGCAGTTGGACAGCTGGGAGGCGTATCGCGATGTCGCGCGGCTGGGTCGAAAAACACGTCTCCCAGAACAACAGCGAGCCGTCCTTTGGTCTATTTTCGATCGGGTTCGTTCCGGTCTGGCTGCCAGAAAACTGGTCACGTACTCTGGCCTGTTCAGCCGATTGGTCCCCGCCATGGCTCACAGCAAGAACATGCCTTTTGACTTTGCCGTGGTGGACGAGGCGCAGGATATCGCTATTTCACACTTGCGGTTCTTTGCCGCACTCGGAGGGAATCGTCCGAACGCCCTCTTCTTTGCAGGTGACTTGGGCCAGCGGATCTTTCAGCAACCGTTTTCCTGGAAAGCCCTGGGAGTCGATATTCGTGGACGGTCCCGAACGCTTCGCGTCAATTACCGAACGTCGCACCAAATCCGCATGCAAGCCGACCGCCTCTTAGGACCGGAAGTATCCGATGTCGATGGCAACACAGATGATCGAAAGGATACGGTCTCCGTTTTTAATGGCCCGGCGCCAGTGATTCAGATCCTTACCAGCGAAAACGAAGAGATCAAGACGGTCAGCGCCTGGCTTTCAGAGAAGTTGAAGGCAGGTGTGGCGCCTCACGAGTTCGGAGTCTTCGTCCGCTCCGAGGCGGAGATACCTCGTGCCAGGGCTGCCGTTGAGGATGCTGGAATTCCATTCAAAATCCTAGACGAACATGTCGAGACCACCAGCGGCTACGTTTCGATCAGCACTATGCATTTGGCCAAAGGTCTGGAGTTCCGAGCGGTGGTGGTCATGGCCTGTGATGATGAGATCATTCCTCTGCAAGAAAGAATCGAAACGGTGGGTGACGACGCTGACTTGCAAGAGGTATATGACACCGAGCGCCATCTGCTCTATGTTGCCTGCACCCGAGCACGCGATCATTTGCTCGTGACCAGCGTTGCCCCGGCCTCGGAATTCCTGGATGATCTTCGGCTCTGATCTACTGAATTGACTATATCAAAATGTATCAGGAGTCTTTTCTGCAGGTCTAAAACATCGACGAACGGGAACGGTCGAGGTTATCCTTCACTGCGCGCATCAAGCGACCATCACCATCTTATTGATCCTTCCAAGCTCGCTCGTTCTCTTTTCAGGGATGGGGGCTGATTGATCTTCCACTGCGCGCGTCCAACGAGGGACTTCTGAGGCCGCGCGTTGCGCGAGCACAGAAGATCATCAGGCTCCATCCCTCCTCTGTTCCGGGATCACAGGACCAATGTTGGTATCCTTCCCATCCTTTTCATCGTGGGGGACTCTGCGAGCAAGAAGGGTACTTGGAACCCTTCCTGCGGAAACGTGTCAGTATCGTATCCCAGCTCAGCAAGCAGCCGAGCCGAGAGGTTCTCGTCCAGTTTGATCTTCACGTGATATGGGGAATGCTCGGAAGTTGCAGATCCTCCTCAGCACACTCAGATCTCAGCACTTCCCCGAACTAGTCATCTTCAGGGTTAATGATATGAAGGCCTGCCGACCGACAGGCCTCCAGCAAGGGTGCGTCGGCACTGACGACGGTCAGCCGTAAGGGCTTGAGTTCCAACGCCATCGCCAAATGTAATACTTGTGGTGTTCGGAGGGACGGATACTCCAACGCGAGTTCTTTCGTCGCCAAATACGTCTGCATCGTCGGGGCAACGAACGAGTAGAGGCCTTCCTGCGACTCTCTCTCGAACTTATGGATCACCGAATAGCAATCGTCCCGTGTAATCTCTCCATGGTGGGCTCGATTCGTGAGCACGGTATAAAAATCCGTCACGGACCACGTCGGCAGAATGGCCACTTTACCCCGCTTCACCAGAAGTCTGCTGATGATCCGTGTGCCGCGCTCCATGCTGTACCGTTTCACCAGCGCTGTTGAGTCAAAATAGTAGTATGGCATGCGATCACACTCTCCCCTTCAGAATGATGGCGGCCAAGGGGCCCGACATTTTCGAGAGCCGATCTTGGAGTTCATCCAGTGGTAGATCGTCATACCCCTCCTTACCGAACTTGTCGGCGAGGTTGCCCCGATTGAACGACGCCGTATCGTTCTTAAGCCGCTCACTCAGTCGGCGTTTCGCCAAGCGACTGGGAACCCGTTGTGGTGTGACCGTCAACCCGCGTCCACGGCTGCGTGGCGCGCGAGTTGATGTGTGTTCTGCTTCCGACTTCGATGTGGCCATCTTGTCCCTCTCTCTCTCTCTGAATTAGTGGGGTACTGACGCCGGCGTCAAGACCAGCCCGTCCCGCGGACATCCCGCAGACTGGCTCACCTGTTCCGGCAGTTCCAACTCTCCATACACATGTGCCGCAATGGCCTTCGCCACATCGGCAGAAAACTCCTGCTGCATCACACGCACAACTTTGGCTGTCGCTTCACGCTCCGACAGATGGCCTTCCTTTCCACCCTTTGACAAGGCGCCGACCACCCGCTGGCTAGTCAGATCCACGACTTCCAAATCGCTGCACCAGCGCACGAACGTGAACTGCGGATCGGGCACGTTGATCGGCCACACCCGCACCACGCCCCGCACGAGCAGCTCCGGGGACGGACTGCTGGAATCATCGTCCATCGAACGATCCTCCCCCCACGGTCGGCTTGTGACTTGGAGCCCCTCCTTCAGCAGTCCTTCCGTCAAGGCCCGTTGCACCGGTTCAGCCTGGTCACCGGTCACCGCAATCGACAGCACCAGATTCGCAGCGAGAAACACGTCGAGTTCGCGCGTCAGTTCGCTCACGCGGTACGCCGCAGCGGTACCCTGCCCACTCGGTCGAATCACTCGAAGGTCGGCATTATAGGTTTCCCGCAGCACCAGATTTCGGACGGCCCGTCTCAAGGCTCTGACCTGTGCAAGCTTATCGGATGGCCGCTGAGCCTCCTCGACATCGTCGCTGATCGATCGGTCCAACGCGGTAATCCGTTCCATGAACAGGGTCTCGGCCTGAGGCCGATGCATCCCTGCCAATGCATAGTGGAGCCCCTTAGTCACATCGACCCACCGATCGACGATCTGGACATTCTCCAAGACTTTGTCGGTCGACACACGCGTCAGATTGTCGAGCGTCAACCGTCGTTCAGCGCGGCTCAGTCCGCGTTGCTCAATCACCAAATACGACTCCCAGTCTTTCGCCTGCGCACTGACCTCGGCGTTGAAAATACGAGCCAGCGCAGCATAGGCCCGATCCTCGGCTGCGGCACGACTCTCCGCCTGTCCTACGCCAACGAGATAGCGCTCGGGCGGATAGGCGGCACTCATCCCATCGATCCAGTCCGGTTTCGCGTGTCCTCCAACCCATACACAGCCGGATAGCACGACCAACGAGGTCAGTATCATTCCAATCCGGCGCACGAACAGCAACCCCTCCGTCATGGCATCACCCGTTGAAGCAGGAGAACGGTTTCGCCAGGCTCGAGGAACAGGGTCCGCATGGCCTCAGGATTGAGAGGATCAGACCACCCACCGGCGGAGGTCTGCACCTGGTAGCGGCCCGGCGGAACCCAGGCTCGCGCAAGATGGATTTCATCGGGCAACGTCTGCCAGCTCCGCTTGTCGGCTTCTTCTGATACCACCGCCAGTCCTTTCGTCAGCAGCCCAACGAGAAGACCGACCCACGGCCCCGCATCTTTCCCCGCTGCCTGCTGAGCCCCTCTCGTCACTCCCTCGGCCATCGCGAACTTCGTGGCAGCACGGGCGAGGGCCTTCACCGTGATTCCAGCCATTCGTTCCGAGAGCGCCTTCTCTGCCAACGCCGTCACGTTATGCACCAACTCAGTCTGTACGCTCACCGGCGTACCATTGTCCGGGATGAGACTCACCCGATCACCCTGCGCCTGAGTCTTCTGCGAAACGAGCCGTGGCAAGGCCACGCGAACAACGCGTCCGTTAAGCCCATACAACACCGTGTCCACTGCCTGATTGGGCTGTCGGTTCTGCTGCAACATCCCGCGATTGAGGAGCACCAACTGGAGGGCATTGAGACTGATCGGCAGGTCAAGAAACTGATCCTCCTTGCGTGGCGCGCGGCCATTATAGCTGATCACAACAACTTGAGCGAGCTGTTGCAACGACTGACTCGATTCCCACGTTGTATCGGGAAACACCTGCCGGTACTCGGCCAATTCTTGAGTGAAGTGCAGCGCCTCGGCCGTGCGTAACAAATCTTCACGAAGCTGGGACGGAACAGCCGTCAGTGACCATGCGCGGGTAGCCTCAAAGGTCTCATACGCCTTCCGATAGGCAATAAACGCATTATTCACATCGCCGGTACTCTCATAGAGAATGCCGCTCAGATACCGTGCCAACCCGTCATCCCGATAGGCATGCTTTCCCTGCACTCGATCCGACAGGACGTTGAGACGATGGTCGATACGACGGGCTTCGACCAGCGCCTCCTGCCACTGGCCCAACGACACATAATTAATGGCCTTCAGCACATTGATGAGTACCTGTTCATAGGGATCGCCCTCGAAGGGTAGCGCCGTATCGTTCGTCATGAACGCGAGGGATTCCGTTCGAATCTTTCGCGTATAGAGACGATCCAGCTCCTCCTCGGCCTGCTCTAAGACATCGTTGCTCTGCTGATAGTCACCCGCGAGTTGAAGCGTGAGCCCTCGATCCATGCCATACAGTACACGGTTTTTGTCGCCGTATTCCTTTTCAGCCTGCTGCACAATAGCATCGGCGCCCTTGAGGTCGTGAACACGCAGCTTCGCGTCGATCAGGAGATACCGATTGACCGAAGGGCCGCATCCGGCCAGCAGCACGAACGCCGTCACGACAAAGAGAACCTGGATGGAAATAAAAAAGCCCCACCGGGCTGTACTACAGGCGGTGGGGCGTGAGGCAAGAGGGCTCAACGGATCTCGTGGAGCCTAAAAAATTGAACGTTTCTTTTCGACGACCTTCTTAATCTTCTTCTGACCGTACCAGACCTTGGCGTTACTTTCCAAATCCACCATTTGCAGATCTACCTGGTAGAACACCGCCTTCGTTCCATCGGCCTCATCGAGGATTGTCGCAATCGTGCCCTTCATCATGTAGTCGGCGCCGATCTCTTTCCCCGGCGCTTTCTGCGTGTCCTCGCGCGCATACATCGCCTGCTCTTTACGCTCAGTGCGAAGTTCCTCGCGATCTCCTTTTCCCGCCACAAACGTCACTTTTTGTGAGTTCGTCAGCTCACGCTCAAGATCGGTCACAAACGTGTTGACGTTGATATGTTCATGACTGCTGTTCTGAATGGTCCCAACGACGACGACAGGCTGGCGTCTTTTCGAACTGGAAAAATTGTTCAGCCAGGGATACTCCAACGCCTCTTTGACCATGGATTCCGCGACAATCCTGGAATCGGTATCGTTCCAACGACCGCTCAAATCCGTGACGACCCCTGAGTCGACCCTCGTGATTCTCGTCTCCTGGGCACAGCCGGCCAGCGACAACAGCGCCAGCGCCACGAACCCGATCCGTCTTCTACCTATCATCACGCGATACCTCCTCACAGATGCAGCTATTGGCGGTCACTCAGTGGGAAGCCTTAGCGCTGCTCTCGCTTCTCTTCCTCTTTTTCAAGTCGCTCGAAAAGCTTATCCGCATTCTTTCTGACGTAATCGCGCACCTGTGCGTTGAGTTCCTTCGCCTTGTCGAGATTATCCTTCATCTCCTCGAGATTCAGCTTGACTAACACGTAATATGTACCGGTTTTCTCATCCTTGTATCGCTCAATGGGGCGCACGCCGCTGAGGGTCGTCGTCGTCACCGTCTTAATGGCCCGCTCGACATTCTGCTCTTCCGTGTTCTTCGTAAAGTCTCCCGCCGTCGTGGAAGCTGCATAGTCACGCATCAAGTAGCCGGTATAGGTCTCAAAGGTCTTGGCGATTTCCGCTCTGCCTCTATTTTCAGCGGTGTCCCAGGCCAGCGGCTCGTTCCGAACACCGGACACAGACCCGACACCATAAAAGGCTTTGCTGTCTTTCTCGTTGAACGCCCCTGACCCTTGTTTTACCCACTTCGGAGGACCGCCGCAGGCAGCAAGTCCGATCATCAGGACGATCGCCACTCCTCCCCCGATCAACCTCGACCTGAACCCCAGTACCCTATTCATGCGTATGCCTCCTTCATGATGATCAGGACAGTGAAACGGCGACAATGGTTCAAGAACTCGGACGAATTCATGCTAACATGCACCCCAAAGCCAGTCAACGAAACCGATGGTCGATGACTGGCCATCACACTGTTCCCTTAATGGAGGATACTCGTGGCAGACGTCCAGATCGAAGACGGCATCATTAAGATTCAGAGCCTGGAAGTTCAAGATTCTAAAGCAGCCGCAGTCCTCGCCGAATATCCTCAAGCGCGCTGGGCAGAAATGACGCGGAAGGCAGTCAAGATTGGGCTGGGATATCTGAAGGGCGGCGAAAAACCCTAGCCCGCATTATCCATGAGCGCTTCTGCTGCAATCGCGGATTCGCCGCTGCGACAAGCCTGGACGCGGTAGCCCGGCGTCCAGGCAGGCGGGCTCGCCATTCGGTCGGTCAACATACTGTTTCAAGTATGCTTCCCTCCCTCACGGCTCCGCGCGCCTGTCTCGCATGGCGCTTGCGCGATTTCGCCACGAACCGTCATGAATAATGCGGGCTAGCAGGTTCCTGAGCACTCTGTCGGCGCCTGTGTTTTCGGTGATCCGCATGTGTGGCACAGCAGAACACTCTCGCCGTTCGCCCTTGCAATGGGTCTTGGCAAACAGAAAATCCCCTCCAGTGCTTCCGATATCCGAATGGGGCCACTTCTATCGGCCAAGTGCGGAAGTTCGGCACCGAGATCGCACCGCCGTAAAGCGGTCCTCAGCCCTGTCGCATTAACATCGCTCTTCATCGGCCAAAGCATGTTGGCGTGGCTTTTGCCAAAGCAAAGGGCATGGCAGCATTTTTTGGTCAGACGGCAAGGCTTTGTTATGCCATTACTCCTACACTCTTAGTGGAATTTCAGATTTGAGAACTTCAACATTTGAGTATGAGTGTTTTTCAAGAAGTGTTTTGACAGGGCGGTTTCAAGTTCCAAGTGCAACGGGTGGTTGATGACGCAGTTGCGTATAGACTTCCAGGGGCGTCGCAAAGTCGAGACATTTTCTCGGGCGCG